>JARKOL010000048.1 GCA_029975745.1 Myxococcota bacterium
CGTCGAGGCGCCGGGCGGGATCGGGGCGCAGTGCCAGGTGGCGCCGGACGTTCTCGACGACGACGATCGAGGCATCGACGACCATCCCGACGGAGAAGGCCAGACCGCCCAGGCTCATCAGGTTCGACGAGATGCCGGCGCGGCCCATGACCAGGAAGGTCACCAGGAACGTCAACGGCAGCGTTACCAGGACGATCAGCGCGGTCCGCAGTTCGGCGACGAACAGGAACAGCACCAGGACGACCAGGAGGCCGCCCTCCAGCAGCGCGTCGGTCACCGTCCGGATGCAGGCCTCGACCAGCGAGGTGCGGTCGTAGAAGACCGAGAGACGGACGCCTTCGGGGAGGGACGGGCCGATGTCCGCGATGGCCGCCTTCGTGCGTTCGACCACGTCCTGCGCGTTCTCGCCCTTGAGCATGATCACCATGCCGGCGACCGTCTCGCCGCGGCCGTCCCGGGTGACGGCGCCCTGGCGGGGTGCGGTGCCGATGACCACGTCGGCGACATCGCGCAGGAACACCGGGGTGCCGCCGGGGGCCTTCAGGACGATGCGTTCCAGATCGCCCGCGTCGCGAAGCAGCCCGACCCCGCGCAGATAGACCTGCTCCCAGTCCCGGACCAGGATGCCGCCGCCGGCGTTCGCGTTGTTGCGCTCGACGGCCTCTACGACCTCGGCCAGCGTCAGGTCGTGGGCGACCAGCCGGTCAGGGTCCGCGAGCACCTGGTACTGCTTGACGAACCCGCCGAAGCTGTTGATCTCGTTGACGCCGGAGATGGGTTTCAGGCGCGGTGCGACGATCCAGTCCTGGATCGTGCGCAGTTCGGTGGGGGTGTGGCGATCGCTTTCGAGCGTGTACTGGAAGATCTCGCCCAGGCCGGTGCTGATCGGACCCAGTTCCGGCTGGACGCCGGGAGGCAGCTGGTCGCGGACCTCGGCCAACCGCTCGAAGACGACCTGTCGGGTCCAGTAGGTCTCGGCGTCGTCCTCGAAGACCACCACGACCTGGGAGAGGCCGGCGCGGGAGAGCGAGCGGACCTGGCGTACCCGGGGCAGGCCGCGCATCTGCTGTTCGACCGGGTAGGTGACCCGTTGCTCGACGTCGAGGGCGGCCAGTCCCGGAGCGCTGGACAGGACCATCACCTGGACGTTCGTGACGTCCGGGAAGGCGTCGATGGGGAGGCGGGTCCAGGCCCAGAAGCCCGCGACGGCCAGGGATGCGGCCACGACGAGGACGGGCAGGCGGTGCCGCACCAGCCACGAGGCGTAGGTTTGCATGACGTCCCCCTAGTCCGCGCAGCCCGCGCCCATCTTCGAGCGCAGGACGTCGGATTTCAGCAGGAAGGCCCCGTCGGCGGCGACCTCCCGGCCGGTGTCGAGCCCGTGGGTGATCTCGACGACGCCGTCGAACTCCCGGCCCGGGGTCACCGGGCGGCGGACCCAGTCGTTGCCGCGATGCCGCACGAACACGAAGGAGCGTCCCTCGTCCTGCTGCACGGCGGGGCGCGGGACGACGATCGCGCGCTCGGCGCCGGGCAGGTGGACGGTGACGCGGGCGAACATGCCGGGGCGCAGGCTGCCGTCGGCGTTGGGGACGGTGACCCGCGCCGTGACGGTGCGCGAGGCGTCGTCCATGACCGGGTCCAGCAGGTCCAGCGTTCCCGGGAACGAGCGGTCCGGGAAGGCGCGGACCGTGACCTCGACGGGCACGGGTCCGTCGGCAAGCAGGGCCTGGACCTGGGCCAGATGGTCTTCGTACAGGGCCGCGAACACCCGGACCGGGTCCGTGCGCCCCACGGTCAGGAGGCGGTCGCCGGCCTTCGCGAATTCGCCGGCCACGACCTGCATGTCCACGACCTGGCCGTCCAGGGGGGCCCGCACCGTCAACCGGCCCCGGCCGGTCCCCTGCCGGGAAGTCCGCTCCAGCGCGCGAAGGTCCGCCGGTTCCAGGCCGAGGCGCAGCAGCCGCTCGGAGGCGGTGCGCAGCCGGATGTCCGCCGCCTGCAGGGCCTGATCGGCCTGGAACGCCTCGCGCTCGGAGGTGATGGCGTCCTGCCGGAGCGCCCGCTGGCGTTCGGCCGTCCGGGCCGCCAGGGTCCGCGCCGCCCGTGCCGCCAGGTATTCCCCTTGCGCGTCGGCCAGTTCGGTGCCGGCGACCTCGACCAGCGGCTGCCCGGCGGTGACGCGGTCGCCGATGCGGACGTGGGTTGCCTGGATGATGCCGTCCGTCCGGGATGCGACCTGGGCGACGAGCCGCTCGTCGAACCGGACCTCGCCGGTCAGCGTGAAAGGTGCCTGGACGGCCCGCTCGACGGCCGTGGTCGTCCGGATCAGCCCGGCCTCCACCAGCGCGGGGTCCACTCGGACGACGCCCACCTCGTAGCGGCAGGCGTCGCATTCGAACGCGAGTCGGTCGTGTTCGCAGGCCTCCTGGAACAGCGCCTCGACCGGGCGGTCCAGGTCGGACTCGTCGGATTCCTCGTGCGCGTGTTCGTGCGGATGGCCCTGTTCCCCGGTCCCTTCCGCGTGCGGGTGTCCGCAGGCGACCGCCGCGCCTGTGACGGTGGCGAGCAGCAGGAGCCTCCACCGGGTGTCTCGTTCAGTTTCCATCGTCGTCTCCCGTCATCAGGTCCAGGACCGTGCAGTCGGTCCGGGCCTGGAATTCGGCCGCCAGCGCATCGCGCCGGACATCCAGCAGCGTGCGTTGTGCCAGGAGGGTCTCGATCAGGGAGGCCTCTCCCAGGGCGAACGCCCGCTGCGCAGCAGAAGCCGCGTTGTCGGCGTCCGGCAGGATGTCCCGGGCGTACCGGACCGCCTCGGTTCGGCCCCGCGTGCAGCGTTCCCAGGCCGTGGCGGCCTTGACGCGGGCCTCCCGGGTCGCCGCGTCCATCGCGACCGCCTGTGCGGCCTGTTCGGAGCGGGCCTGGCGGATTGCGCCCGTGTTCCAGTTCCATACCGGGACCTGGAGTTGCACCAGGGCACCGGCGATGTCGAGATCGCGTTCCCGGTCGAAGTAGGCGCCGACTGCGAGGCCGGGGACCCGTCTGGCCCGCTCCGTCCGGATGCGGGCGTCGAGGAACCGGGCGTGGGCGCGGTCGGCGGCGAGCCCCGGGTCCGCGTCGAGGATGCGCGCCACGATCGCGTCGCGCGGGCCGGGCGCCGGGGGCAGGTCCGTGTCCAGGACCACCTGCAACGGCTTGCCGGTCGGCCAACCCAGCAGGGTGCCCAGCGCCTCGCGTGCGGTCCGCAAGGCGGATTCTGCACGCTCGCGGCCCAACCGGACGCGCGCCCGATCGATGGCGACGGGGGGCGAATCGGTCGGTCGGGCCGCCCCGGTCTCGATGCGCCGTTGCACGGCCTGCGCCAGGGCCTCGGCCTGTTCCTCGGCCGCGGACAGCAGCACGCCCAACTGCTGGTAGTAGGCCACCTCGTGAAACAGCCGGGCCAGCCGGACACCCTGGTTCCGGCGGACGCCGGCCGCCTCCCGGGCCGCGATGTCCGCGGAGGCGCGGGCCTCGCGCATCCGGGGGCCCCGCGTGGCGAGCCAGTCCAGTTCGAAGGTGGCGTCCACGCCCCAGTCGAGGCCCGCCGGGGTCTTGTCCCGGGGCATGCCGCGGCCGAGTCGCAGGCCGACCGAAGGGTTCGGCACCTGTCCGGCAGCCCGGATCCCGTCGCGGGCGGCCCGGGTCGCCAGAAGCGACTGTCGGACCCGCGGCGTGTCGTCCAGACGTGCCAGCAGGTCGTTCCAGGTCAAGGGTCCAGGGGCGTCGTCGGCACGGGCGGTACCGAGCGGTGCCCCCGCCGCCGCCAGCATGGCGGCCAGCGCGATCACGCGCATGACGGGCCTCCTGAAGGCGCTCGGAAAGGACCTTGCGCCCTGCGGGGTGGATTGGGTTTCGGTGTTGCTGGTGGGGTCAGACGGTCGGTGGACGGAACGGCGGATGGGGGAAGCCGGCTTGCAGCGGGTCGGCGTGGGCGGCCCGGTTCGACGCGGTCGGTGCGTCGAGGACGGGGCCGGCGGCCACCGGCCCGGGGATGACCGGGACATGGCACGGGCAGTCGCAGGTGCGGACGCCGGGATCGTGGTCGGCGTGTTCGTCCGGTCCCTCGCACGATGCGGCATCGGCGTGTTCGCCGCAGGCCGAGGGGCAGGAGTCCGCGTCCATGCAGGGATGGAATCGGAGGATGCCGGCCCCCAGGGCCACCAGGGCGATCACGGCGACGGCATGTCGGGCGGTCCAGGTCATTCCAGGGGTCCCTCGCAACCGTGTTGCATTGTGGCGGTCGCGTTGGGCGGGGTCAAGCGGGTGGTGTCGAGACCCCGTCACAACGCCGCGAACACGCCGCGGGCGACCCGGTCGGCGAGGATCCGCGCCAGCGCGTCCGTGGCGGCAGCGGGGCGGGTGCGGCCGGCCGCTTCCAGTTTGGCCGCGGCCTCCCGCAGCAGCAGGACGGTGCGCGCGGCGGGTTCGGGCGCGGTGGTCACGCTCTGGCCGTTCCGGTCACCTTGCGGCAGCAGGAACCGTGCATCGACCTCATCGTCCAGCGCCAGGGCGACGAACGCCGGGATCTGCTCCAGGTTCGCCCGAAGCACGACCATGCTGTAGGCCAGGCCTCCGAGGAAGCGTCCCTCGCGGCGTGCGGCCAGCAGGTGGTCGAGGTGGCCGCGGACGACCTCCCAGGGCACGCCCCGGTTGACGGCGCGGTAGGTGTCGGGTTCGGCGGCGTTCAGGCTGACGACGACGCCCCGGAGGATCGGGGCCCAGCGGTCGATGCGCTCGGGCGTCAGCAGCGATCCGTTGGTCACCAGGCCGACCGCGGGCGGCGCGATGCCGTCGGCCGCCAGTCGGTCCAGGAAGGCCCGGAAGCGCGGGGACGCCAGCGGCTCGCCGCCGTTGACCTCCAGCTCGACACCGTGGGCCGCCCAGGAACGCGCCTGGTCGTAGAACGCCGGGTTCGGCTGGTCGTCCAGGGTCCCTCGTTCGCCGCAGTCGCACATCACGCAGTCGTAGTTGCAGAACGACGTCGCCGCGAAGCACAGGGCGGCCGGCGGTGCGATGGGTGCCTCGCGTCCGGCCAGCAGGTCGCCGACCCGGTCGATGGCCACCTGGACCATGGCCTCGGGACCGCCCCGCAGCACCAGGTTCGCCGGGCGGTCGGTCCCGCCCACCAGCACCGGGCAGGTCGGTCGGCAGGTCCGCGTCGGGTGGCTGTCCGCCATCGCGCGCCGGACCGCACGCATCAGCGGACCCTGCCAGAGCACGTCCAGGGCGGTGTCCGGGGGCAGCCGTCCCGGCGCCTGGAGGTAGTCCGCGCAGCAGGGGCCGTGGCTGCCGCCCTCGTGGATCTCCAGGCGGGTCCAGGGCAGGACGCAGGCCAGCGCCGGCAGCATCCCGGGCGGCAGGACCTCGCGCAGCGAGACGGACGCCGCGGGCCGGTCCCGCAGCAGCCACCACAACCGGGCGTCCCAGGACACGGCGGCGGGTTCGTCGGGGACCGTGTCGGTGTCGGGTGGCAATCCGAACGGGACCAGTTCGTCCGTGCCGAACCGGGCAGCGTATCCCGGGGACACGCCCCCGCACGCGGGCCGCAGGGCGCACGACGCGCATCCCGGGCCGAATGTCCCGTCGCCGGGACCTCCAGGACGGTCGCCGTTCAGGAGCATCCGTTCCAGCGCCCGGGGGAAGGCACACAGCGGTTGTCCGGCCCGGCTGCGCACCGGGATCGTGTCCCCCAGGGCGCGGACGATCGCCTCGGGCAGGCTGCGGGCGGCCGAGAACGGCAGGGCGTCGGGCGTCCGGGCGGGGTCGGGCCATGCGATGGCCAGCGGTCGATCGGGACGCGTCCGGACCCGCAGGTGGTCGGCCAGCGCGACCAGTCGGTCCGGTCGGGCCAGGCCCATGTTGGTGGCGGGAACGATCCATTGGAATCGGACCTGCGACGCGGCGGCCGCGGTCGTCAGGGCGTCCACCCGTTGCAGGGCGTCGTCCGGCCACGCCGGGTCCCCGGTCTCCAGCACGGCCTCGATTGCGTGCCCGCGCGCCGCGGCGGCCTCGATCACGTCCGGGGACAGGCGCGTCGCCGCGATGCGGATCGTCCCTCCGTGGTCGTCGTCGCCCGGTCCGGCTTCGAGGCGATCCGCCAGGCGCGCGAGGATGCCGATCACGAGCATCACCTGGGCGTGTTCGGCCGGGGTCAGGTCGTCGGGGCGGGACCGGTACGCGCGGGTGGGCGTCACGAACAGCGCCGGTGCACCCGGTGGTCCGGCCTCCACGACGAGGGGGCGTCCGCCAGGACTTGAAAGCGTCACGGTCAGCCGATCGACGCGCGTCGTCGCAGCGATTCGGGCACGGGCTACCCGGCGTTCGTGGGACACGAGTTCCACCGGTACCTGGATTGCGGCGTCCTGGCCCACGGGTTCGCGCGCCTGCGATGCCCGGACTGCGGGTTCGAGCGGCTGGTGGCGTTCTCGTGCAAGGGGCGACTGTGCCCGTCCTGCTGGGCGCGCCGGGCGGCGGACACGGCCGCGGACCTGGTGGACCGGGTGCTGCCCGAGGCCCGCTACCGCCAGTGGGTGCTGACGTTCCCTTGGGCGATGCGCTACCTGCTGGCGACCGACCGGGCCTTTCAGAGTGCGGTGCTCCGGACCTTCCTGCGGACCGTGGGCGCCTGGATGCGGCTGCGTGCCCGGCGGCTGGGACTGCGCCGCGGCCAGGTCGGGACCGTCACCTTCGTGCAGCGCTTCGGCGGCATCCTCAACCTCAATCCCCACTTCCACACGCTGATTCCCGACGGGGTGTTCATCGAGGACGCCGACGTCCCGGGCGGGCCGCTGGCCTTCGCGGCCCTGCCACCCCCGACCGATGCC
>JARKOL010000093.1 GCA_029975745.1 Myxococcota bacterium
TCGGTGGTGATGGTGAATCCGGGCGGAACGGCCAGGCCGATCTTGCACATCTCGGCCAGGTTCGCGCCCTTCCCACCCAGGGTGTTGCGCAGACTGCGGTCGCCTTCGCTGAATTCCTTCGAGAACCGATAGACGTACTTCTGACTCATTGCACTACCTCGTCGAGATCCTGGTGAAATCCGCGTACCAATTGAAGAGCGAGAACACCCGATACAGCAAGGCAAGCCGTGCCAGGCGTTTCTGCTCGTCACCCTCGATCAACACGGGCACGCCGTCGCGCCCCGATCCGAAGAAACGCGCCAACGGGTCTCGGAAGGAGTACATGGCCCCCAGCAGCGCATCGTAGTCGCCCGAATCCATGGCGGCGTGATAGGCGCCCAGGGCGGCGCGGCGGGCGTCGTCCAAGCCGCGCTCGACCTCGGTCTCGAGCGCCCCGGCAGCCCCCGCGTCGATGTCCAGCAACCCCTGGGCCCGCGCGGCGTCCCGCCATCCGGGCACCTTGTCGTCCGCCTGCTTCAGGATGTTCGCCACCCGCTTGAAGACGTTGTCCAGGAAGTCGGTGAATCCATCGGTGCGACGGGCGAAATCGCGCAGCGCGACGGCCATGGTGATCACGTCCGCCGGCCGGTCGTCCCCCCGGGTGTCCAGCAGGGCATTCGCGAAGTCCGCGGGCACGTCGAAATCGCCGGTCAGGATGCCGTGGAACCGGTCGCGGAAGAACCCGAAGACCGTGTCCCGAACGGGATCCCCGACGGCGAGACCCGCCAGTTCCAGAACCCGGGCCAGCGTCACGCCCTTGAAGCCCAGGTCGGCCAGAAGCTTCAGCACGCCGATCGCCTGCCGACGCAGCGCCAGGGGATCCTTCGAGCCGGTGGGGATCGCCCCCGCACGGAAGCACGCCACGATGGAATCGATCCGATCCGCCAGCGCCAGGACCGCACCCGCGGGGGTCGCGGGCAGATCGTCGCCCGCGAAACGCGGCAGATAGTGTTCGCGAATCGCCTGGGCCACGGCCTCGGACTCGCCGGCGGCGCGGGCGAAGTACATGCCCATCACGCCCTGGAGCTCCGGGAACTCGCCGACCAGGTTCGACATCAGGTCGGCCTTGCACAGCTCGGCGGCCCGCAGCGTGTCGGCGCGCACCGCGGCGTCCAGACCCGCGGCGTCCGCCAGCGCGGCGGCCAGGTCACGAACCCGCGTCGTCTTTTC
Source organism: Myxococcota bacterium (assembly GCA_029975745.1). Lineage (GTDB taxonomy): Bacteria > Myxococcota_A > UBA9042 > DTJE01 > DTJE01 > DUVQ01. The sequence continues at coordinate 1,210 of JARKOL010000093.1, forward strand.
GGCCATGTCGCCCGCGCCCTTCAGGAACAGGCGCTGGGGCAGGCGTTGGGCCATCGCGCCAATGCCGGACTTCAGATCCTGGTTCCAGAAGAAGCGCGCGTCGTACAGGCGCGCCGCCAGCACGCGCTCGTTGCCGCGAACCACGACCGCCATGTCCCGGGCCCGGTTGTTCGCGACCACGCCGAACCGCGGCAGCAGCCGCCCGTCCGCGTCCTGCATGGCGAAATAGCGCTGGTGCGACGCCATCGCGGTGACCAGCACCTCGCGCGGCAGGTTCAGGAAGTCGGGGTCGAACGTCCCGATGGCGAAATTCGGGTCCTCGACCAGGTTCGCGACCTCGGACTTCAGGGCATCGTTGGCCAGGAACGTGCAGCCCGGTTCGCGAACCGCGTCCGCCAGGGCCGCGTCGATGGCCGCGCGCCGAACCTCGGGGCGCACCGTCACGCGGCGCGCGACCAGCAGGCCTTCCCAGTCGTCGGGGCACCCCACCTCGACGGGCTCCGGCGCCTGGAATCGATGCCCTCGCGTCGAGCGTCCCGATGCGATGCCGCAGAACGTCAGCGGCACCACCTGGTCCCCGAACAGCGCCACGATCCAGTGGACGGGCCGGGCGAAGGGACCGGTCCCCGAGGCCCACCGCATCGCCTTCGGGAACGCCAGGCGTCCCAGGGCGACCGGGAGCGCGTCCGCCAGCACGTCCAGCGTGTCCCTGCCGGCCACCGCCTTGCGCACGCCGACCACTTCGCCCTTGGGGCCGTTCATCCGTTCCAGCAGGGAGGGATCCACGCCCTGGGACCGGGCGAACCCCTCGGCCGCCTTGGTGGGCCGGCCCTCGGCATCAAAGGCCGCGCGGACGGCGGGGCCATAGGCGATGTCCTCGCGGTCGGCCTGCCGAGCCGGCAGTCCGCTCAGCAGCACCGCCAGGCGACGCGGCGAATGGAACGTCCGCCCTCCGGTCGCCGCAAGGCCCTCGGATGCCAACGCCTGCTCGACGCAGGCGCGCAGGTCCGCGGCCCCCTGATCCAGCATGCGCGCGGGGATCTCCTCGGTGCCGATCTCCAGCAGCAGGTCGCGGGTCGTTGCCGTCGTCATCGTCCTTCCTACAGCGTCCCTTCCAGGTAGACCTTCGCGCAGCCCCGCGCCAGGGCACGAACCCGGCCGATGTAGGCCTGGCGCTCGGACACGGAAATCGCCCCGCGGGCGTCCAGCACGTTGAACGCATGCGAGCACTTCATGCAGTAGTCGTAGGCCGGACGCGCCAGCCCCAGTTCGAGCAGACGCCGGCACTCGGACTCGTACATCCCGAACAACTGGTAGTGCATGGGCACGTCGGCGTGCTCGAAGTTGTACTTCGAGAACTCGACCTCGGTGCGATGGTGGACCTCGCGGTACTTGACGCCGTGGCCCCATTCCAGGTCGAACACGTTGTCGATGCCCGACAGGTACATCGTGATGCGTTCCAGGCCGTAGGTCAGCTCGGCGGTGATCGGGTTCAGGTCATAGCCGCCGCACTGCTGGAAGTACGTGAACTGCGTGACTTCCATGCCATCGACCCAGACCTCCCACCCCAGGCCCCAGGCGCCCAGCGTCGGCGATTCCCAGTCGTCCTCGACGAATCGGATGTCATGAGCCGCCGGGTCGATCCCCAGGGCGACCAGGCTCTCCAGGTACAGTTCCTGGACGTTCTCGGGCGCCGGCTTCAGGACGACCTGGAACTGGGAGTAGTGCTGCAGCCGGAACGGGTTGTCCCCGTAGCGGCCGTCCGTGGGACGGCGGGAGGGCTCGACGTACGCGGCGTTCCAGGGGTCGGGCCCCAGGCAACGCAGGAACGTGTGGGGGTTGAACGTGCCGGCCCCCTTTTCCAGGTCGCCGGGCTGGACGATCAGGCAGCCGTGGCCGCCCCAGAAGTCCTGCAGTCGAAGAATCACGTCCTGGAACGTCATGTGGGTCCTCCCAAGGCGGCGATAACCTAGCACCATCGCGGCTTCGGCGCAATGGCGAACGGCCGGAAAACCGAGGGTCGATGGGGCCCGGCCCGAAGCGGGTTTCGGCGACCGCGACTCAACGGCGCGGCGGGTAGCGTCGAAGATGTTCGCGCTGCCGCCGTGCCACCTCCGCGTCGGACTCGCCCGCCTCCCGGGCGACCTCGGGCAACAAGGCCGACGCCTGCCGATACAGGTCGATTTCGTAGGACCCGATCAGGAAGGACCACTCGCGACGAGCCAGCAACGCCTCCAGGGACGCCACCGCCCCGGCGAACCGGCCCAGGCGCCGCGACACCTCGGCCCTGGCCATCAGGGCATCGTTCGACAGACCGTGACGCGGATGCTCGGCGACCACGCGTTCGAACAGCGCCAGGGCCCGCTCCAGGTCCGCGCCGCCATCGCCGCGCTCCCGCAACAGGACGCCCGCCTCGAACAGCAGGTTGGCGGCCACGCGACCACCGGGGCGCACCTGGGCCGCCAGCGCGATCAGTCGATCGACGGTGACCGCCGCGCCGGCCTCGGGCAGCAGCAGGTCGCGAATCCACACCACGGCCTGCCGGGCCGAGGACTCGTCGGGAAACGTCCGGACCAGGGCCTCGAACACGGGCAACGCCGCCTGGGCCGGGGTGGCGGAGGCCGACACCCATCGCCCCAGATGCAGCATCGCCGACGCGGACTCCTGCGGCACCTGGCCGCACTCGGCGGCGATCCGTCGGTACGTCCCAAGCGCCTCGCCGGATCGATCGAGGCCCGCCAGGGCACGGGCACGCGACACCAGCACCGGGCAGGACTCGCGCGCCCCAACCGCCCGCTCCAGCAGGTCCGACGACAGCGACAGGGCATCCCCGAATCGACCGACCGCGGCATCCGTCTCCAGCCGCACCAGGTCGCGCGTGAAGGCGGTCCGGCGGGCGTCCGGCCCACCGCAGCCGCCGCCCAGAATCGCGATCAGGACCAGGGAATAGGCGAGGCCCCGCACGTTCCTCATTTGCCGTCCAGGAAGGGCTGGGGGTCCAGGGTCTGCGGCTCGGCCCCCGGCCCGATCAGCACCTGAAGCCGTTCCTGCGCCGCGTCCAGAACCTTCTGGGCCGCCCCCAGCAAGGCAACGCCCCGCTCGTACGTCGCGATCGACTCCTCGAGGGGCAGGTTGCCCCGCTCCAGGCGCTCGACCAGGGCCGCCAGATCCTTCAACAGCCCCTCGAAATCCCGGGGGTCCTGGGTGTCCTGGGAAGTGGGGTCGGTCATCGTCAGCCTCCGGTGGCGCGGGGTCGCGCGGAAGCCAGAAGCCTATCCGAAAAGCCCGCTGGGGTCACCTTGAACGCACGATTCCCCCCTGCCCATCGCGGGGGGACGCCCGTGCTCCCGACGAGGCTACGGTCCCCCCCGAACGCAACGCCCCCGGTGATCGTTCGTCTTGGGGTCCGGCAGCACGGCGCCCGTCGCGAAGTCCACCGTCCACGCCCGGATGTGGGGCCGGGGCTGGCCCCACTCGTCGTAGTCCGGGAAATGCGTCGTGGGGGTCGAGGACCAGAATCGGTCCGCCTCGACCCCGGCGCCCAGCTGCGGCATCGCGGGAAACCCCGTGGCGGGATTCGAGCGCCCGACATCCAGCAGGCCGCGCAGTTCATTGATGTTCGGCAGTATGCTCCTTGTCCCCTTCCCCGCAGCCCGACACCCCGACCCACGCGACCAGCACCACCAGGCCAATGCGACAGTGCATGTTCATGGGAACCTCCGGCGATGATCTAGCTCCCGAACCGAACGGCTGTCAACGCGGCTGGGGCCTGAGTGATCCCCTCGACCGTGGAGAGGGTTCCAGGAACCTCGGCAGTTCGGAAGCGGCAGGGATCGCACGGTGTTCGCCTTGCGGAGCCGGTCGAGGCCCCGTGCCCTGTTCGCGGTCGAAGGCGGCTACGATGCGGACGGACCCGCGCGGACGACGCCGGGCCCTGAACGAGCCCCCCGGCTGCCCGGCCCTACGAAACGGGCGGCCCCTGGGCTGGCACGGTGTCGCTGCGCCCCACACCCGGCGGGCCGCCGGGTCGCGCGCAGCGGCCGGGCGCGCGCAGGTCCGCCTGCTGCCGGAGTCCCGGGACACCTCTGCACAACCGCGTGATGCCCAGGTCGCTTTGCAGTCACGAGCGCGCCCAGCGCGCACGACTCCCGGCGGACGCCGTGGGGCGCAGCGGGCGGGTCGCCGCCGTCAAGCCGGCGGCGGGAGAGCTGCATCAAGCGGCAGCAGTCCAAGGTGGGCGGCGGGAGAGCTGGGTCAAGCCCCGACAGTCCA
>JARKOL010000097.1 GCA_029975745.1 Myxococcota bacterium
CGTCCAGATCCCCTTCGGGCGTCACGGTCACCCGGTAGCGCACCCCCGCCTCGGCCTGGAACTGGAAGTACGCATCGATCAGTCCCCCGGCGACGGCGACGCAGTCCGGCGCGGCGCCCCACCATGCGTGGAACCCGTCCACCGTGCCGTCCATCGGTTCGCCCACCGCCATCTGGGCCGCATCGGCGCAGGCGTCGTTGTCCCCGACCGCCTCGCAGACATCGCCAAAGCACGCGCCGTCCTCGCAGGCGGTCCAGTCCGCGGCTCCGGCACAGGCATTGATCGGTTGGCATGCGAAGCCGTCGCCCTCGAAGCCCTCATCGCAGGTACAGGTGTTCGGTCCGGTACACGACGCGTTCACGCCGCACGCCGGATCGCAGGCGAACGCATCGCACAACGCGCCACCCCAGCCCGGGTCGCAAATGCAAGCGCCGGAACCCGCCAGGCCGTCGGCGCAAGCCCCGTTCGCGCATGCCGGACAGGCGCCGTCACAGTCGGCACCAAAGTAGCCTTCCGCGCACTGGGCGCATGTCTCGCCGGCCCAATGCCCCGCGCAGACATCGCACAGAGGTCCGCCCCAGTTGCCGTCACACGCGCAGGTGTCCGGACCCACGCACGAGCCGTGGACGCAGGCGGAATCGCAGATGGGCGCATCGCAAAGCACGCCCTCCCATCCCGCATCGCAGGTGCAGACGTCCGGAGCCGTGCAGGCGCCTTCCACGCAGGCCGGATCGCAGACGGCGTCGGCGCACGATGCGCCCTCCCAGCCGTCCTCGCAACGGCAAGTGTCGGGCGCAACGCACTCGCCCTGGACGCAGGCCGGGTCGCACAGGGGGCTGCACACCCCGCCCGTCGAGGGGCACGTCCAGCCGTCCTCGACCGTGCAGTTCACGCTGCAGCCGTCACCGGCCTCCCGACCGCCGTCGTCGCACGTCTCGCCCTCATCGACCGTCAGGTCGCCGCAACGACACGCGGTGCCCCACGCAACGTTGGGACCGCCCGGGGTCACGCACCGGGGCGCAAAGTCGTCGTCGTTGACGTCCGTGTCCGTCCCGTCCGGGTCGCGCCCGATGCCGATTCCTTCGACCGTGGTACTGTCCGAACGTGCCACCGCGACGCCGCGGGTCTCGGTGTAGACGGACAGGACATCGCCTTCCATCGTGTCTCCCCCGTAGCTGACGGTGTCCAGGATGGTCGTCCCCAGCACCAGGGCAGCCGCGTCAGGAGCGCCGTTCTGGATCATGCCCGTAGCCTTCGAGACGTCCAGGTCGCAGTTCGGCACGGCCGCCGCATTGCCGCACACGACATAGAAGTCGCCCGGCGCCAGTTGGATCGGCGGCAGCGCGTAGCTCGCATACATCAGCGCCTTGCTGCTGGCCCCGTTGATCAGGACCAGTTGCACGCCCGACAGCGGAATCAAGGCCGAGGACAGGTTGAAGATCTCGACGAACTCCGCCGTATCCGTCCCCGGCTGGTCGTAGTCGATCTCGTTGATCACCAGCGCACCCGGCATGTGGCACTCGCCGGCCTCTTCCTGGCAGACCAGGGGCGCGTCGCAGGCGGGGTAGCACGTCTTGTCGTCGCACAGGGCTCCCAGCCATCCGGGGTCGCAAACGCACGTTCCGTCGCCGTCCAGCCCCTCGCTGCACGCCCCGTTGACGCACGTCGGACACGCCTGGCAATCCGTGCCCCAGAAGCCAGGAGCGCACCGATCGCACAGGTCGCCCTCCCAGCCCGGATCGCAGGCACAGGCGCCGTCCCCGTCCAGCCCCTCGCGGCAGGCGCCGTGGACGCACACCGGACAGGCGTCGCAGTCGGAGCCCCAGTGTCCCGGCAGGCAGACCGCGCAGTCCGGCTCGGCAAAGCCGAAATCGCACGTACACGTGCCCAGGCCGCCCAGCCCGTCATCACACGTGCCGTTGCCGCAATCGGGACAGGCTTCGCACACGAGCCCCCAGAATCCCGGCGCGCAGGCATCGCAGGCCGCACCGCCCCAGCCCGCCTCGCAGGTGCAGGTGCCGGGCGCCGTGCAGATCCCCTGGATGCACGCCGGGTCGCAGACGGGGCTGCATGTGCCCCCGGTTGCCGGGCAATCCCACCCGGGCTCGGTGCCGCAGTACGCATCGCAACCATCACCGGACTCGCGGTTTCCGTCATCACAGGTCTCGTCCGGGTCCACGAACAGGTCGCCGCAATCGCAGGCGCCATCCCAGGCCGAGTTCGGCATTCCGGGCGTGACGCAGCGCGTGCCGAAATCCTTGTTGTTGATGTCGATGTCCAGACCGTCCTCGACGCGCGAGATGCCCAGGCCCATGCGGTCGGCCGGATCGACCAGCCCCTCGCCGCTGCCCTCGGTAAAGGGCGCTCCGGTGTCCCCCTCGTAGGACACTGTGTCCAGCAGCACCTCGCCGGCGAACAGGGCCGCCGCATCCGGCGCTCCGTTCTGGATCCAGTCCACCGCGGGCGTGATCTCCAGGTCGCAATACTCGAATAGCAGGGCATCCGCGCACAGCACGAAGAACGCCCCGGGCTCCAGGATCACGTCCGGCAAGGAATGGCGGGCGTACTCCACCGCACCGCCTTCGTGGCCATCGATCAGCGCGATCTCGACCCCTCCCAGGCTGACCGACTCGCCGGATGCGTTGAAGAGTTCGATGAACTCGGCCCGATCCACGCCCCCGGGCATGACATAGTCGATCTCGTTGATCACCAGCGCGCCGGCCTTCAGGCACGAATTGACGCCGCCAATGCAGACGTCGCCTTCCTCGCACGGCGGGTCGCAGTACGGGTCCGCGCAGACCGGGCCCACCCAGTACTTGTCGCACTCGCAGTCATTGACGCCGATGCAGGTGCCGTGGACGCAGGCGGGATCGCAACTGGACACATCGCACAGGGGCCCCTCCCAACTGGGTTCGCAGGCGCAGGTGTCCGGCGCGGTGCAGGTGCCGTGAACGCAGGACTCCTCGCAGATCGGGACCGCGCACGTCGCGCCCTCCCAGCCCGAATCGCACTCGCACGTGTCCTCCGCCACGCATCGCCCATGGACGCAAGGCTCGGTGCAGACCGGCTCGATCTTGCAGTTCTCGTCGCAACCGTCCCCGGGAACGCGCCCGCCGTCGTCGCACGCCTCTCCCGCATCAAGCTGGTTGTTGCCGCAGGTACACAGGGTCGCGAACGCGGTGTTCGGGGCACCCGGAGTGATGCAACGCACTGAAAAATCGACATTGTTGACCTGGGTATCCACGCCGTCGGGGTAGCGGGACAGTCCGACCATGACGCCGTTCGAGGGATCGACCAGGCCAACGCCCGACCCTTCGGTGTACTCGGGGTCCATGTTTCCGGCATAGGCGACCACGTCCAGGATCGTGTCCCCCAGGAACAGGCCCAGGCCATCCGGAGACCCGTTCTGGATCAGGTTCGTGTCCGGACTGACGTCCAGATCGCAGTTCGGCGTGTTCGCGGCGTTCGCGCAGACAACGAAGTAGTCGCCAGGCGCCAGGAACGCGGCAGGCAGGTTGAAGATCAGGTACGTCGGATTCGGGGATGAATTTCCGTTGAGCAGTTTCAACTGGACGCCGCCCATCCACACGGGAACCGTCGCGGTGTTCTTGATCTCGACGAATTCCGCCGTATCCGTCGAGGGCTGGTCATAGTCGATCTCGTTGATGACCAGGGCCCCCGGCAGGTAGCAGACGCCGGCCGTCGTCTCGCAGACGAACGGGGCCTCGCACGCCGGAACGCAGTCGATGGCCGCCCGCGACACGTTCGCGACCAGGATCCCCGCGAACACCGTCAAGAACACCCCAAGATGCCTGGCTTTCATTGCATCCCCTCCGCGAATTTCCCGGACGGGCCACCGCCGCCCCGAACCCCAAGGATCACCATCAGGAATCGGGTTCCAGCATTATCCAACCGGACCCCCAGTGTCAATCGCGGATGGCGCCCGATGGACACGGCATCCCCGAAGTCCCGCGGGACGGGTATGATCCGCTCGGTGTTTCGCCGGACCCGGAGGGCCCATGGACGACAGCCTGCGAATCCTGATGGTCGAATTCGCGGCGACCCGGGGCTTTCATCGCGCCGAGTGGTTCCCTTTCATCCAGGGACGCCTGCGCCAGCATCACCGAACCCGCTGGATCCGATTCGGCGTCGATCCCGCGAACCTGCTGCGGTTCGAGGCGACCGGCGTGGACCTGGAGGACCTGGACACCGGGACGCTCCAGCGGGAACTGGACGACCTCCAGCCGACCCACCTGCTGTTCAGCCTTCGACCGGCTCCGGCCCTGCTGCGCCGCCTGGCCTGGCCCCAGGCAGGGTGCGTGCTGCGACACGCCGGCCCCGTTGCGCCGGCGCCGGATGGGGACGACGCGACGCCCTCCACGCCGCCCGTGCCCTGCATGTGGGCCCCGGACGACCCGTTCCCCGACGCGGCCCGCAACGTGGGCGCGATGGCCCACCTGGCGGGCGCGGTGCCCGACTATGCCTGGATCCCCGGCAACGAGGCCGCCCGAACGACCAACCCGCTTCCGTACGTCATCGCCGGGGACCCCTGCCTGTACAACCGCCCCTTCACCGCCAGTCCGTTCCTGCGCGAGCTGGATCTTCGGGACTGCGTCCGCTCCGGGGGATGCGCGTTCTGCATGCGGCCCCCGGGCGAACCGGCCGCCTGGTCGGACGTGGACCCGGTCGAGGCCGTCCGGGTGCAACTGGAGGCCATCGCCCGAACGTGCCCGACGCACGGACATCGGCTGATGATCCGGATGCAGGGCGAGGCCCCGATCCGGCACATCGGCGCCGTCGTGGATCGGGTGGCCCGGTCGGCCCTGCCGGGCGCGGACCTGCTGCTGGACTGCCGCTCCGACATGCTGGTGCATCGCTTCGACGCCCTTCGTGACGCCCTGCCCGCGCTGCGCGGCACCGCGCACCGGATCGAGATGTGCCTGGTCGGCATCGAGAACTTCTGCACCCGGGAACTGACCCGGCTCAACAAGGGCTTCGCGGCCGTCACGAATCTGCGGGCGCTGCGCTGCCTGTTCCTGCTGGAGCGCGAATCGCCCGAACAGTTCGGTTTCCGGACGCACGGGGGCCTCAGCCTGATCACCCTGACGCCCTGGACCCGCCCCGAGGAACTGGTGCTGAACCTGTCGGTCTGCCGCCTGCTGGGCATCGATCCGATTGCGGGCAAGCTGCTGTCCGGGCGCCTGCGCCTGTACCCGGCGCTGCCGCTGCACGCCCGGGCCCGCGCCGACGGCCTGCTGGCGACGGCGTATGACGACCCCCTGCTGGACACGGCCCGCCTGAACCTGTATGCGCCCGAATCCCCCTGGCGCTTCGCCGACCCCGTCATGGCGCCCCTGGGACGCGTCCTGTTGCGGATGGACAACGACCGGGTGCCGCCGGGTTTCGACCCCCTCACGGACCAGGTGGCCGCGCTGGTCCAGGCGGGACGCGAGGCCGGCATCTCGACGACCACCATGGCTCGCCACCTGGCCCAGATGGTCGTCGTCCAGACCGCGTCGGGTCCCATGCCGTCCGCCGAGGACCTGGTCCTGGCGGGCCACGACTACATCCGCGCGCCCGGACCCGCGGACCCGGCGAACGAACCCCCGGCCCCGACGCCCGAGGCCTTCACGAACCCGCCCCCGGACCAGGTCGCCGCCCCCCTGCCCTGCATCCTGGACGAGAAGCCCGTCTCGAAGGTGGAACCGATTCCCGCGGCCCAGGTGGACGCATGGCGAGCGTCCAGCGACCTGCCGCACCTGCGGCTGGTTCCCCGCCCGGACCCCAGCGGCGATCCCGAGGTCTGGGAGGCCTTCTTCGGCAGGAACCCGGAGGATGTCGCCGCGGCCATCGATGCCACGCTGCGCCTGCGCGACCCCACGACGGCCCCCGATGACCGTCCGGACCTGGTGGCGCGCGTCGGGCGGCTGCTGGGCTATCCCCCCTGCTGCGCGGACGCGATGGCGCGCGAGGACGGGCCCCTGCAGGATTCGACCTTCTGGATGCACATCGCCCGCCGCGTGGACACGCCCGGCGCGGTGCCCCACGAGCTGCACCCGGCCTCGATCGGGCTGGAGTACATCCCCTGCACCGCGGCCTGCCCCGACGCCCTGGCCCGCTCCCGGCGGATCCTGGAGGCGCTGGCCCAGGCCGACCCGCGGGCGCACGCGGCGCACGTGGCGCGGCTGCACCACCCGTTCCTGCTGTTCAGCGACGAGCAGGGCGCGATGGTCGAACTGGTACCCCAGGACGAGCCGGGCGATCGGTTCCGCTTCCGGGCCGGGCGGATCGCCCTGCCGACCGCCCTCGCGGAAGCGGTCCGACAGGCCGACGAGCTGGTTCTGGACGACGAATGCCTGCTGCTGTTGCGTCGGGGACGTCCCTTCCTGCCGTTGTCGGGCCACGCGTTCCTTTGGTGGCACCGGCAGGCGTTCCAGGCCGACTTCTGGCAGGCCATGGTCCAGGCGCGCCGCGCGAACGCGCGACCGGACACCTTCGACGCGCCCGCCTCCCGGCAGGTCGAGGCCACCCCGGAGTTGGACGATGCGGCCCTGCGCGCCACCAGCTTCCTGGAACGCCTGTTCGAGCAGGTGCGCCAGGGGGACACCCGGTTCGCCGGATACCGATTGACCGAAAGCGGCGTCGCTCGCCCGGGCCAGGTCGGCGTGCTGCTGGAGGGCGGCGACGGGCCGTTGCGCGTGATCGTGGACGTCCGGAACGGGGACGGTCCCTGCCTGATCCGGATCGGCCGCATGGCCCTGCGACATCCCGAGGACGCCCCGATCCGCACGCCGACCCAGTGGCGCGGCTTCCGGGCGTTCCACCAGTTCCTGGCGCGGGTGCTCGCGGGGCGCAGACCGCCCCCCCGGACGTGACGAGAAGGGGGCGAACCCCTTGTCCGGACGCGGCCATCGGCCCTTCGGAACTTGACTCCCGCCGTCCCAGAACGGATACTTGGCCGGGCATCCGGATTTCGGGAAACGACGCTATCGCAAAGGACAAAATGGAAACCATCGCGGTCTACGGAAAGGGCGGAATTGGCAAGTCGGTCGTCGCCACCAGCCTCAGCGTCCACTACGCGCAGACGGGACGCCGGGTGCTCCACGTGGGGTGCGACCCCAAGCACGACTCGGCCCTGCGCCTGCTGGAAACGTCCACGAACATCCGGACGGTCCTGGACATCCTGAAGGAGGATCCCGAGGCTGCCGGAACCGACGAGATCCTGACCACCGGGCGATACAACATCGATTGTTGCGAGGCCGGCGGTCCCGCGCCGGGCGTCGGCTGCGGCGGCCGGGGCGTCGCCCGAATGATCGAAACGCTGGACGAGATGCAACTGCTCCAGTCGGGACGCTACGACGTGGCGATCTTCGACGTGCTGGGCGACGTGGTCTGCGGGGGATTCGCCGCGCCGCTGCGCGACGGTTTCGCCCGGAAGGTCATCATCGTGCTTTCCGAGGAACCCATGGCGATCTTCGCGGCGAACAACATCGCCCGCGCCATCGAGATCTACCAGGACAACGGCGTCTGCCTGGCCGGACTGGTCGTCAATCTGCGCTCGAAGGATGCCCAGGTCGAACCGCTGTACCGCTTCGCCAAGCGCCTGAACACGACGGTCCTGACCGTCGTCGAGCGGGACCCGCGCATCATGGAAGGCGAGAAGCAGCAGCGCACCATCCTGGAGTTCGCCCCCGAGGCCCCGGCGGCCCGGGCGTTCCGGGAACTGGGCCAGGCCATCGAGGCGATCGACCCCGCGCGGATGCCCCTGCCGACTCCCATGACCGACGAGGAGTTCTTCGAGTTCCTGCGCGCCAACGGGGGCTGAACCGATGTCCCACCACACGGTGCCGCTCCCCCGGGACGCGGAGGACGAAGCCCCCGACACCCTGCGACTGCGAGGCGGCGAGGCCTGCCGGCGGGACTTCGAACACCTGCTGGGACTCTCTGACGTCCCCGAGGACTCGCGGGTCCGGCTGGTGGTCTGGTACGACGACCATGTCCAGGTGCTGCTGGGGCCCGAGCCGCGCCAGCCCCGACTGGTGCTGACGCTGGTCGCCCGGCAGCCCGACGGCCGCGCCTGGGTGACGACCGATCGACTGGCGATTTCCTACAAGGGACTGGAGCAGATCGAGGAGGACCTCGATCGCAGGGTCCGCGGTGCCGCTCCGGAGCGGATGGCCGACCTGGACATCGATGCGCTGCGGGCGCGGATCCAGGCGGATCCCGAGACGCGGGCCCTTCCCGTCGTCCGGAAGTACCTGGGCCGCCGGGTCGAGGACCTGCTGAACACCTGGGCCGGCGCCGATGTCTTCGCCGAGTTCTTCGCCAGCGGCGAGATCCAGCGCGGCCAGTTGGACAGCGTCGATCTGTCGGGGTCGTTCCGCTTCGTACAGCACTGCGACAACGAGTGCCTGCAGGTCTCCCCGCACGGCGTCGCCCCCCTGATCTCGCTGGTCGAGTACCCCTGGGACCACCGGACCCGGGACTTCGACCTGCCTCTGGACGATGCCCCGATCGATCCGGGCGTGGACAGCATGGTCACGACCGAGTTGACCGAACAGGACGTGATCCTGGGGAATCCGGCCCGCGTCCGCGAGGTGCTGGACCACGTGGTGGCCACCCGGACCGATCAGGACCGGATCACCTTCTTCAGCAACACCTGCGTTCCGATGGTGACCGGCGAGGACGTCGAGTCCGTGGTGCGCCAGGTCGCCAGGACCAGCGAGACCCCGCTGGTGTACCTGACGGTGACTCCGGTCAGCATGTTCAACGTGTTCAAGGACCTGTTGCAGACGCGCCGGCTGGCCGCCGAGGCCAAGGCGCCGCCCCCGGACCCGCACGCGGTCAATCTGGTGGGATTCGCCGAGGATGCCGCCACACGCGAACTCGCCGCCTTGCTTGAGGAGGCGGAAATCCGGGTCCACGCGAACCTGATCCCGTCCTTCAGCGCCGACCGGATTCGTGCCCTGCCCGGGGCGCCCGTCAGCGTGATGCTGCCGAACCAGGTCTGGAACAACCACTATGCCCATCTGACCTCCGAGACCCGGATCCGGTGCATCACACCGCCCGCCCCCTTCGGCTGGGAGGGTACGCACACCTGGCTGGCCGAGGTCGCCGGCGCCCTGGGACACCAGGCCCAGGCCGACGCCGCATGGTCGCGG
>JARKOL010000128.1 GCA_029975745.1 Myxococcota bacterium
TGCTTTTCGAAACCTTCTCCCAGGACGCCCCAGGCGGTCCACGGCAGCCTTGATGGCGGCCTCGATGGCGGCCTCGATTGACAATGGTCTGGACCGATGCTAGGGTACGCCCCATCTTCGGGCTCTCGCCCGTGCGGCGAGGGCGGTTACGGAGGGATGCGTGGCATCTGGCAAACCCTTGGTTTTGCGTGGTTCTCACGCCTCCGGGCGCCCCGGTTCCGGTCTGCTCGGCGGCATCCTGTTCGCCCTCGCGGTCCTGGTCGTGAACTACCTGGTGTTCTTCCGGTCGAGCACGGCCGAACCTCCATCGCTCGAGCAGCGACTGGCCAGCCCGGTCGAGGTGCTGCCCGTCGAGACGCTGAACGCCCTGGCGGCGCAGGCGGCACCCCAGACGGCGGCCCCCGAACTGGTCGAGGCGACCCTGGGCCGCGGTGATACCTCGGCTCAGGCCCTGGCGCGCGCCGGCATTTCGCGGGCGGCGTCGGCCGCGGCGCTCGAGGCGCTTGCCTCCGAGGTGGACATGCGGTCCCTGCATCCGGGCCAGAAGTACCTGGCCGGCCGGATGCCCGACGGGTCGCTGGCGTACCTTCGATTCCCGCTGGACAAGGTCCGCTTCATCGAGGTCGCGCCCGGCGAGGACGGCTGGACCGTGTCGCGCCAGGAGGTTCCCACCGAGAAGGAGACGGTCGAGTTCGCGTGCATGATCCGCGGCTCGCTGTACGAAAGCCTGTCGCGCTGCGGCGCGGACCCTGCCCTGGCGCCGGTCCTGGCGGACATGCTGGGCGGCCAGGTCGATTTCCACACCGATGTCCGCAAGGGCGATCTGGTGCGCGTGGTGGTGGATCGCGAGACCCTCGGCGGGACCTTCCTGCGGTACGGCCGGGTCCACGGGCTGCTCTACGAGGGCAAGCTGGTCTCCGGCGGGGCCTTCCCCTGGGAATCGGCGGACGGCGAGGTCAAGTACTTCGATCCGGACGGCAACAGCATCGAGCGTCCCTTCCTGCGCAGCCCCATGAAGTACACGCGCATCTCGTCGGACTACACCAATCGTCGGCTGCACCCGATTCTGCACAACTACTCCCCGCACCGCGCGATCGACTACGCGGCCCCGGCCGGCACGCCGGTCTACGCCGTGGGGGATGGCAAGGTGATTTTCGCCGGCAAGAAGGGCGCCAACGGGAATCTGGTCGTCGTCCAGCACCAGGACGGCTTCCAAAGCTACTACGCGCACCTGTCGCGCTTCGCCAAGGGCCTGAAGGTGGGGTCCGAGATCGGACGGCGAACCCTGATCGGCGCGGTCGGCTCGACGGGGCGCTCGACGGGCCCGCACCTGCACTTCGCCGTGGCCAAGAACGGCACCTTCGTCCACCCCCGCAAGTTGCTCGAGGTTCGAGGCGAGCGCCTGGACGAGGCGGCAGTTTCGGATTTCCAGGCGACGGTCGGTCGGATCACGGGCCGCCTGAAGGCCCTCCCCATCCGGGGCAGCGAAGCGTCGAAGTCCTAGTCTCGCGCCAGTCCTTCCATTCCCCACACCCGCTTCTCGGTTTCGTCTATCGTCCGGTCAGGTTCGTTCCTTCACTGGGGCGGACAGATCGCCTTGTGATACCGAAGCCCCCAGTAAGGCAGCAACCAGAACGTCGGCGCCATCCGGGTGTCCCCCGTGCCCCCCTGGGCGATGCGATAGGGATTGTGGTCCCAGCGCTTGATGGTGATCTCGTCGTACGGCGGCGCCTCGCGAAACTGCGGGCGCTGGAAACGGTCCGCCACGTTGCGGCGAAAGTCCTGCCGGTGGTGGTTGTCCACCAGCCACTCCCGCAGATCCTCGGGGTAGTCCACCAGCGTCTGGACGCCGGCCGCCAGCCCGGGCACCTCGTCGCGTGTCGCAGCAATCACAAGTGATTTCAATGGATTGCGTTCTCCGACCTCGTAGGCCCAGGACGCCAGCACCTGATCGATCCAGTGGACGCGGCGCACCGGGTCCGGCTCGTACCGGATCAACGTCAGGAACGCCAGGTCGGCCAGTTCGTGATCGCAGTAGTTCGCCGCGGCCGGAAGCACCCACGTCGCCACCTGGTCGTGGAATGTGGCCGCCCGATCGTAGCGATGGACACGGACCAGGGCGTCGTACGCGACCCAGAAGCGCACGTCGCCCGTGACGTGGTAGGCCGCCAGCATCAGCGCCAGGATTTCCAGCGAATCCAGGAATGCGCCGCCACCGAACGAATCCAGGCAGGTGACGAACTCGTGCCCCGCATCGACGCACGCGTCCAGGCCGTCGATGGCGATCGGAATGCGCGACGGGCTCCAGTCACCGTGCGTCGTCGGCTCGCCCCCCAGGTCCGGCAGGGTGAACCCGTGGTCCACGATGTACCCCGCCACGGCCCCCAGGGCCTCCCCGACCCAGGCTCGCTCGGCGTCGTCCTTCGCGCACAGGTCATGGTACAGGCTGAACCCGAACAGGTGGCCGGTGATCTCGTCCGACGACGTGTCGTCCTTCCAGTAGTACTCGTGGCCATCCGAGAACGTCGTCCGGTGCCAGTTCGATCGGGTCGCCTTGTCTTCGAAGACCGCCCCTTCGTCGTCCCGGACGACCGATCTCGAGACGAAGCCGCGCCCCAGCCCCGCGGCCTCGAAGTCCGAGGACGGCACGTCCACCAGGAGCACCATGTTCGTGACGGCCCGCCGGGCCGCCTGATAGAACGTCTCGTCCCCGGTGGTCGCGTACGCGTAGCAGAACGCGCCGACCGCCTCCTGGGTCCACTGGCCGTCGTTGTCGTCATCCCATCGCGGCAGCACCGCGTCGGACCAGGGGTCCGGGAACCGTGCCCAGGGGCTGACGAAGCCGTCCAGCCGCCAGAACCATTCCAGCCGCTCGAACATCCGGGCCGCCTTGGCCTCCAGGGTCGTGGCGTCCTGGATCAGCAGCGACAAGCCGGCGGGTGTCGCGACCCAGAGCCCGTCCGGCCCCTCGAAGACCGCCCTGACCGTGTCGTCGGGCAGCCAGCGACGGGATACGAAATGGTCCGGCCGGCCGCCTTCCAGGGGGATTCGGGTCGCCCCCACCCCGTGCCCCACGGCCAGCCACTCCCCTGAACCGGACAGGGCCAGGGACGAGAGGTTGCCGGTCGGCAGCCCGCCGGGCTCGGGCACCAGGATGCCTTCCTCCGAGTCGTCCTGGAACCAGGCCACCCGATCGGTCGTTCCCGCCGCCACACGAGTCCCACCTGCCGCCACCAGACGAACGGCCTCCTCGGGCTCCCAGACCGCGGTCCAGCCGCCATCGTCCAGCCGGAACAGTCCCTGGTCCGTCGCCACCCACGGAACCGACGCGACGCAGGCGACGTCGTAGGCCCGCCCCGGCGCCTCGTGGAACAGCGGCTCCAGCGCCTGGGCCCCGATCCGCAGCAGGCGGCCCCCGGAAACCGCAACCTCGTCCCCGTCGCAGCCGGCCACCCGCTCGACGTCCTCGTCGGTCACGAACCCCGAAACGACCTGCCCCGAACCATCGACGACCCCGGTCCACGCGCCACGCCCGACGCGAACGCCGCCCCCTTGATGCGCAGCCAGCGCGGTGACGGGCCCCTCGCCCGGCAGATCCGCGACCTCCTCGAAAGCCGCGCCGTCGGGAGCCATCCGCGCCAGGCCGGATGCCGTTCCTGCCCAACGAATTCCCTCGCCGTCGCTGACGATCGCCCGAACGTCCAGGTCGGGCAGTTGCGCCGTCGTTCGGATCTGAACCACGCGGTCGATATGCCAGGGGCCGTCCGGGACGCACGTCGATCGCTCGCGGACCCAGAAGGCGGCGGCGGGATCCGGCGGTCCGGGATCGGTCGTGGCGATGTCCTCCACTCCCACATCCGCCTCCCAGGAGTCCTCGACCCCACCATCCGGCGACGATGCGTCCTCCAGGCCGTCAGGCGTCTCGCCGGGGTCGGAAATCTGCCCCTCATCGCCGGCCGTCCCCTCGTCCAGCGGGGTGAAGGCATCCGGCGTCCCGGAGGGATCGGCGTCGTCCGACGTCCCGCCGCAGGCCACGAGCACCAGGGCCAGGCAGGGGAGCAGCATCCTCGCATTGCGCATGGGGATCCTCCGGCTCGGGTCGTCGCTAAGTGTAGCGGAAACCGGGGAAGGTGCGAGCCTAGAAGCCGATCTGGGCGCGGATCCGGAGGGCCCCCGCCGGCTCGGCCTGCTGGCCGGTGGCTGCCCGGTCCAGCCCGTCCAAGGGGACCAGGACGGCGCCGTCCGCGCGCAGCGTCAGGTGCTGGCCCCAACGCGCCCACAGGTCCAGGCCGGGCTCCACGCCCAGCGGACGCTTGCGCCCCGGCGCCCCCTCCGAGATCGACGCGAAGGCCATCAACAGACTGGCCCCGCCACCGACCTCCCAGGCGCCGTCGCGGAAAAAGACGCGACCGTAGGCAGGCTTGAAGTAGAAGGCGTTCGTAACCGACCCGATGACCTCGCGGAACAGGATCGAATCGACTCGATAGTCCCGGTTGAAGACGAAGTGGTGGATCTTGCGCGTCCGGAAGACCTCGGACTGGTCCAGCGAGTAGCACGTCTGGTTCGGCGTTGACACGACGTGGCGGTCCAGGATGCCCCAGGCCCCCAGCGTGTTGCCCCCACTGGCCACGCCGGCCAGCAGCTCGACCCGGTTGCGCCCCACGTCCAGCACGGCCTCGAGCGCCGCCCCGAACGACAGGAACTCCTTCTTCGAGCGCGGGTCGTCCTTGTTGCTTTGGACATGATCGACCCAGCCGTAGGTCATCGCGGCCTCGAGTTCGACCCGCAGCGACAGGTCGGACCGCAGCCGATAGCGGATCTTGGTCCACAGGCTGGGTGTCCAGAAGAACGCGCCCCGGGGCACCAGGGTGTAGTCGTCGAAGGCTCCTCCGGCCGGGTCCGGTTCGCCCGCCTGGCCCCCGGTCGCCGACACGATGCGCTCGGACGAGATCTTCTGCTGGGTGATGGCGTTGTACAGGCCCCAGTCCACGACCGGCTTTCCGGCCGCCAGATCGCGCTCGACCTGGGCCCGTTCCGCGCGCGTCTCGGGCGTCGAATCCACGCCAAAGACCCAGCGAATGGCATCGTCCGACTGGTCCAGGTCATAGGGACGCGTCGAATAGCCGTAGGGCGCGTCCGAAACCACGCCCTCCCCGGGAAACTCCATGCCCGCGAACAGGTAGGTGATCCCCACCTTGATCTTGCCGAACGCGCCATCGACGTAGTCGCCGAAGTCGGCGTCCTGGGCGCGACCATCGCTGCGGACAATCCCCAGGCCGAACTTGTAGGGAATCCGACCGCCCCGCAGAATCACCAGGTCGAACAGTCGCAGCTCGGCCCAGGCCGCCTTGATGCGAACCGAGTCCCGCAGCGCCGAGAAGCCGGCGGAGGGTGACCGGGCACTGCCGGCAAAGACGCTCATCGGGGCGGCAACGCCGTCCAGGGATGGGGTCTCCCCCAGCACCACGTTGTCCAGAAAGTCCATCGTCGCGTGGACGGCGACCACCTCGCCGATCCGCAGCGTCGGTTCGTAGCGCAGGCGCATGTTCGCGGTGGTCGCGGTCTGGCGGACGTTGCCCAGCGCCCCCTGGGCCCCAACGCCCGGCGACGTGGCTGGCGCGCAGGTTGGATTCAGGGTCGGGTCGGCGCCCAGTCCGAGGTCCAGATTCGAGAACAGGTTGAATCGAAACCGGAACGAGCCGTGGTTCTCCAGCGTGACCAGGGGCAGGATCCGGATTCGTGCGTCGCCCCAGCGCGGCGCGTCGGTGGAGTCCGCCTCGTCCGCCAAGGCGGCGGAGGACGCAAGCGGCAGGAATGCAGCCAACGCGAGCGCAACGAGCCATTTCCTGGATGGTGAAGCCACCTGGACCCCCCGGGAACCGCTCGAATGCTAGGGGAGAAGGCGGGGGATGTCAACGCGCGCGGCGCGCGGATCCGGTGCCAACGCGCGGCGCTCCCCAACCCATTCCCTCATGGCGGGGCTGGATGCGGTGTGGCATTTCGGGGTGAAACATTCCGCGTCTTCGGTCGATAATGGGGGGTATTTCGCGTTCGGGGGATCCGAATGAAGATCGTCTGGGTCGGAATCGCGGCGCTGTGCTCGCTGGGGGCCGGGTGTCGCCAAGGCGAGGTGCCTCCTGCAAAGCCCGCAGCCCAGGAGCCCGCGCCACCGACGGTGGCCCCAACGCCAATTCCCGAGCCCACGGAGGACGACATGCGGAAACAGGCGCCCGAGCCGCTACTGATGGAGATGTGGGTGACCCGCCCCATGGTGAGGCCTGGCGGCTATCGGATTCTGGCGGACGGCACGTGGTGGGACTACCGAGACTCCAGGCTTGTCTTCGAGGAGGACCCGAGCACGCAGGAACAGCGCGCCCGACGGGTTCCCATCGAGGAGGGCTGGTGGGATTCCGAATGCAAGCTTTCCGAAGATGAACTGGACAAGTTGAAGACCACCATTCGAACCTCGGGCGTCATGGATCTGCCGGCCGAGACCCCGCCGTCCCCCGGAGGCGTCATCGGGGGTTCGGACGTCTTCTACACGTTCGAAATCGACGGCAGGCGGCATCGCATCCACTTCTTGGGAGGCGGCGACGAGGTTCCGGGACCGATTGACAGGTTGGAGGAACTGGCGGCCAAGGTGATCTTCAATTCGCAGCAGCGCTGGTTGCGCGACCGCGGCGAGGAGCACTTTCCTCTGGTGGACTACTAGGAGGGACCGCCCGGGAGACTGGAACCGTGCGACCCGAGTGAGGCACAAGCGACCATGATGGCGACCGGGCGCCCAGGCGCCCACGTGATGGCGACTCGACGGCGAGGTTACGAATGGAGGCGAATGACCGGGAACGGACACAGCTCCCCGATACCGCAACCACACGACCGACTGACTCGAAGCTGCCTGCCGAACCGTCCTCCCGCAGCTCCCGGGAGCAATTGCGGCGGTTCCTGCGCGGCGCGAACTACGAGCAGGGACGCGAACGCGTCCGACCGCCGGGGGCGAGGCCTGGCCCCGAGTCCGCGCCCTCCTCGGGCCACGGCCTGCAGGAAGGCTTCATGCCCCGCCCGGTCCATGGCCCGATGCACTTGCGCGCCCCGACCGGAATCGGCGGCTTCGAGGCGTCCTACTCGACGGACGCCCAGGTCGAGTTGCTGCGCATCGGTGGCGGCGTCGAGTTCAAGGATGGAATCGAACTCCGAAACGACACAGTGTTCAGCTCCATCCACAAACTTGCGGATCTCGTCCACGATCTGAATCGCAGACGCTCCTCGACCAACCTGGGCCCCATCCTCCGCCCCTACCAGAGGACGGCGTCGCAGAAGGCGGAGTGGCTGGGACGACTGCGGGCGGTGGTCGAGGGGTTCTGGTCCGGGAAGTTCCGGTT
>JARKOL010000054.1 GCA_029975745.1 Myxococcota bacterium
GCCGGCGCGCCAGCACCGCGGCCAGCGAACCGAACAGGAACGCGGTGGGGATCGCGTCCACCTGTCCGTGGACGTACGAAACGTAGAACAGCGCCGGGGAACACCAGTAGAGCCAGAGGACGGGGGCTCGCTTGGTCTGGAACCAGTGTGCCAGGATGGCCAGGATGGCCAGGTCGGCCGCCAGCATGGGCAGCCGGATCAGCAGCAGCCGCAGGGATTCGGATTCGGCGACCAGGCCCGGAGCAAGCCATGTCGCGACGGCCTGAGGGGCGGCCAGCAGCGCCAGCATCGGCGCCGAGTAGGGAAAGGCGTCCAGCCGTCCCTGGGCTGTGAAAGCGTCCCAGGGGTTCTGGAATCCGGACGCGATGAAATGGTCGATGAACGGCAGGAACAGGTCCCTGACGTAGTGCGAACCGAACAGCGCCGCCGCGAACAGCTTGAGGGCCAGCACCAGCCAGAAGACCGGGTGTCTGGCGAAGGGCAGGATCGTGTCCAGACGTCGCTGGGGGGTGGCCAGGCTCATCGTCCTCCGGCGCGCAGGCGCAGCATGTAGCGGACGAATCCCGCCATCGTCCGTGCTCGCGACCGCAGCGTTCCCGCCCAGTTCGAGGTGCCATGGCGTCTGGGCGGGAAGGTCACGTCGATCTCGGCCAGATCATACCCGGCGTCCCCCGCCCGGACCAGCACGTAAAGGTCCAGGCAGAAGTCCGTGGGGGGGGCGTCCAGCCGGTCGATCAGGCCGGAGGGAAAGATCTTGGGTTGCGCGTTGATTTCATGCATCCGCCGGGCGAACGCGAGGGTCGCCAGCGCGGCGAATCCCGCGGATACGAGCCGCTCGGACCGGGCGCGACCGTGGCGGCGTCCCTTGACCAGGGTGGGCCGTGTGGCGTCGCGGGCGATCTCCCATGCCCGAAAGGCGTCCTCCGGGTCGCACTGTTCGTCGGCATGGGTCCATCCGACGATTCCCCGGGGCGCCGAACGCAGTCCGGACATGACCCCGTGGCCGTAGCCCTGGTTTCGTGGGACCCACACGGGGTGCAGGTAGGCGCCATCCGGGCCGCGGGCCAGAGCCTGAAGCACCTGGCGACTATCGTCCGTCGAGCCGTTCTCGACCGGAATCAGTCGAAACGCGTCGGGCCCCATCCCGCGGCGGCGCGCGCAGGCGACGGCACGTCCCACCAGCACGGGAAGGCTGAGCGCCTCGTTGTAGCAGGGCAGAACCAGCGAAAACGGGCCGTCCGGGGGGGCCGCCGCTTCCGGGTTGGGACCCGGGGTGCCCGCCGTTCGCGCGGCATTCGAATTCGTCGTCATCTTGGGGCACTCCTGCCGGGGCCGGTGAACCAGCCGTGCCACCAGTCGAACTCGGCGACTGCCTCGGGCGTGCCCCAGCAGAGCCAGCCCTCGGCCTGGAACACCCGGACGTCCATGCCGGCCTCCAGGCACGGTTCCACGACGCAGTCCAGGTAGAACTCGCCATTGACCCGGCGGTCCCGTCGGACCAGTTCCCGGATCGCATCCACCATGATGGACGGTCGCCGGAACCAGAAGGTGCCCAGCAGCAGCAGGTCCTCCCGGGGGTGGTCCGACAGCGGGCTCTTGCAGGTCATGCCGGTCACGCGATCGCCCTCGGCGGCCAGGAAGGCGAATGCGTTCGGGGTCCGGTCCGCCCCCGGGTAGTCCCGGACACCCCAGACCACGACATCGGGGTTCGCGGCCATCATCGCGTCCCAGCGCTCGGGGAGCCAGGTCAGTCCGTGGTCGCAGTTCGAGACCAGCACGGGCCGCTCCGGGTCCAGCGCCTCGGCACCCCTCAGGCACGTGATGGCCTGGCCCTCGGTCACGTGGTCCAGCACCACGCGGCTCGCGTCGGGCGCGGCGGCCCGAATGTCGTCCTCGAATTCGCCGCGAATCACCAGGACCTGCCCCCGCGTGGCGGGAAGGTGATCGATCGCGGTCTGGAACATGGGCCGGCCCAGAACCGGGCGCAGGGGCTTGGGCGTTTCCCCGGGGAAGCGGCTGCCGCGGCCTGCCATCGGCATCAGCAACTGGGGGGCCTCCGGGGAAGGCGGCATGTCGGGGGGCCTGGAGGGAAAGGCGTTGAACGCGCGCGCCCACGCCTCGTGATCGGCCAGATCCTGGGGCGTCCCCCACTGCAGGAACCACGGAATCGGGTAGGTGCGCACGTCGCGCCCGGCGCGGATCAGTTCGTTGAACACCAGGCTGACGTAGCCTTCGCCGTTGATCCGGGGGCCGGTGGCGTCGTAGCGGGCCAGCGCCTGCCGCGCCATGGCGCCCGTGCGGAACCAGTAGCTGCCCGATGAGGCCGGCTCCCGCGTGCGGTCGGGCGTGAAGTGTCCCTTTTCGCGAACCTCCAGGACCCGGTCCCCCTCGACCCGGCAGTAGGCGTACAGGGTGGGGCGCAGGTACTCGGGATGAAAGCCCGTGTAGCACAGGATCGCCCCGTCGCAGGACGTGTGGCGCGTCCATGCCTCGAAGGCCCAGGGATCCCAGTGGAACCCGAAATCGCAGTAGTTGATCAGTACGGGCTCGTCGTCGGGAAGCAGGTCGGGGACGGCCTCCAGGCCCTCCAGCAGCGTGCGCACCGGGCCCTCCCGGTGGGCGGGGATCCCGACGAGGCGCGCGGTCGGGGCCAGGCGTCGCAACTCCGCCACGAAGCGGGGGTCTGCCAGATCCTCCTGGTTGCACACGAATGACCGGGGCCAGTCCTGGGGAAAGGCGGCCAGCAGCCGCTCGATCATGGGCCGGCCTCCCACCGGGATCAGCGGCTTGGGCATGTCGAAACCGGCCTCGCGAAAGCGGCGGCCGGTCCCGGCCATCGGGATCACGACGTGCATCAGGCGACTCCCATGGATGGGGCGCGGCGAAGACGCTCCAGGACCAGCGCGGCGACGGTGTTCGCCACGCGCCGGGGCAGGACGACATCCAGCCCCAGCGCCCGGGCCCGGGTTCCCACCAGGGCCTGTGCGAACACCAGTTCGGCGGCGTCCCTGGGCGGCAGCCCTTCCGGGACCCGGATCGAGCGCCCCCGAAGCGCCGGCTGGCATTCGGGATCCGGGAAGAAGACGGCGAAATCCGGAAACGTCGGCCGTGGCTCCCAGGCCAGTTCCGGCCAGGCATCGAAATGGCACTCCAGACCGTTCGGTCCCTCCGTGACCTCGGGTGGGCCGAACGAAGCCAGGCCCAGAACGTCGCGTGCGCGGGCTTCGAAGTCCGACTCGGCCTGGCGGATTCGGGTGGCATCGTTCGACACCCAGACCACGCCGTGGTTCGCCAGCAGGTACAGCGTGTCCGTGTCGTCCGTGGGCGGTTCCAGGCGGCGCGCGATGGCCCAGGTCAGTTCCAGGCCGGGCCGCGCGGCCGGCACGCGCCGCACGGCGAATCCCGCGGATCGGACGGGGTGAAGCAGCACGGCAAGGCGCGGGTCGCCGTGACGCATGGCGGCCGTCAGGATGCCCGACAGGCTGTGCAGATGGGCCACGTGTCGGGCCCGCAGGACCGCGTGCATGCCCAGCTCCATCGAGGGGCGCGGCATGGCCGGAGTCCGGGGGGCCCGGAGCACCAGTTCGGCGTAGGCGGCTTCGGCGGCCCGTCCCGGTATTCCGGGGCGGGGGGGCGGCAGGGCGTCCCGGCACGAGCGCCAGTCCACCTCGGTCCATCCGTGGTCGCTCGACGCCCGGTCCAGGCGGGAACCCGACGCCTTGATCCACAGGTTGGCGTCGCGCTTGACCGAAAGGTTGCCGCCGGGTCCCTGGATGCGCAGGGGGTCGGGGCCCCAGACGCGCGCCCAGGCGCCAAGCACGGCGAGCGGGGCGTCGGGATCCGGGCGCATTCCCGGCAGGACGGATGTTCGACGGGGGGACGAACGGTCCTCGGTCGTCATGCCCAAAGCTCCGGGTGCTTCGTGCAGACGGCCGTCACCTGCTCGGCCAGGGGCAGGAATGCCGCGATCCGGTCGGCCGGGTAGCCCTGGAGCTCGGGGCTGACCAGGCAGATCCGGAAGTCGCCCGCCAGCGCGGCGATCGTTTCGTGGCCTGGCGGCTGCCCCGTGAAGCAATCCAGCCAGACCCAGTCGGCGCGCCCGGCCAGCGCCTGGGCTGCGGCGGGGGGCTCCCACTCCGACACGCGCATGGCGACGCGGGGCTCGCCCTCGCGGCACGCCAGGCGCACGACGGTGGGCATCGGCAGGTCCAGCAGGAACCAGTCGTCGATCGCACGGTCCGCCAGCGCGGCGACCACGCGACGTTCCAGGCCGTCCTCCTTGGGATTCAGGACCAGCGTGCCGCGCGGCGTGCCGTCGGCCCAGCGGTCGAGCCACGCCTCCAGGTCCGGGCCGTCGGCGAACGGGTCGTGGTTCAGGATGATCCGGTCCCCGCGACTGCGCAGGTCGATCTCGGCCCCAAGGCCGGGCGCCAGCAGGGCCAGATCGCCGGGGGCGTTGACGCGATGTCGGACTCGGACCGGCACGGGTCGGCACCTCCAGGAACGACCAACCGCCACAGCGTAGCCCACCCGCATCCCCCGGGCAAGAAGGGGCGCGAGGTGGGCCCGCGACGCGTGGCGTGCCGTGCTACAATGCCCCGCGGAAGCGGCCCGGGAAGCCGGCGTCGCGTCGGACATCCTGACCGAGGTGATACGGATGAATCACTTGTCCCGGCTGCTGCCGATCCTGCTGGTCGTCTCCGGTCTGGTGCCGTCGTCCTCGCTGGCGCAGGAACGCCCGATGACCGTGCGCTCGGCGTTCGACGTCCTGGCAACGGGTCAGGGCGAGACCTTCGAGGCGGCGCGGACCCTGCTGGCGTCCCAGGGCGATCTGTTGCCGCGATACGGCGGGGAACTTGCCGGGGTCCTGCGTCGCAATCCCGGCGACGAGGACGTCCTGGGCCGGGTGTTCGACCTGGTCGCGGAGCGAGGCGAGGACGGATGTCGCTTCGTGGCCGAGCGGATGGGCTCGGGTGCGCTTGCCTGGACGGACCTGGTGCTGGCTCGGCTGGATCGCACGCCCCCGTGTCCCGAACTGGACCGGGCCCTGGGCCGGATTCTGGAGTGGGCGCCGGATCCTGCGGCCAGCCCGGTTGCCGAGGGGCGCGTGCTGCGGGTCCTGGACCTGGTTCTCGACCGCCGGATTGTCGAGGGCGCGGATCGGGCCTGCCGCTTCGTGCGGGACGGCTCCGACAACCTTCGGAAGCGGGCCATCGCGACCGTCGTCGCGGTTCGCGCCGAGTCGGCCTCGGCCTGCCTGACGCGCACCTACGCGGATGCCGTCGCGCGCGGCGACGATTCCCTGCGCGGGCACCTTCTGGACGCGATCGCGGCCGTGGCCGGTCTGGACTGGATCCCGACCCTGCTGGCGGCGCTGGATCACCCCCAGGACCACGAGATTGCGTGTCGTCACCTGATGGCGGGCGGCGACCGCGCGCTGGCCTCGATGGTCTTTGCCGCGCGCACGACCGAAACGCCCTCCAAGGGGCTTCAGGACTGCTTTCACCAGTCGGGGGAGGCCGGTACCGATCTGGTGCTGACGCTCGTCGATCATCCCGCGGCCGGCGTTCGCGCCTTTGCGCTGGCCCACCTCCGCGACTTTCACTCCCCCGCCGCGGTGCGATTGCTGCGCGATCGGTTCATGAACCCTTCCGGGAAGTTGACGCGCGCCGAGGCGCTCCAGATCCTGGCGTCCTATCCCTCCGAGCTTGGTGGCGACATCGTCGATGGGGCACTGGGGGACCACGAGGACGGCATCCGGCTGCTGGCGCTGCGTCTGGTTGAAACCCACCACGCGCGGCAGTTCGGCGCCAAGGTCCTGCGGGTTGCCGAGGAGGACCCCGAGCCGGGGATTCGCGTCCGGGCCCTGGCGACCCTGTGGCGGCTGGGGGCCGTCGAGGCGGTGCCGCTGGCCGTTCGCATGGTTCAGTACGAGGAACCGGTCGTCGCGGCACAGGCGGCGCGATTGCTGGGGTGGCTGGGCGACGCGAAGTCCTTTGATCTGCTGGTCAAGCGCTCGAAGGGGGGCGACGCGGTCCTGCTCGAGGGCATTCACGAGGCGTTGTGGGTCCAGTCGTACGCGGATCCCGCCAAGGGCAAGGTCAAGCGCAAGACGGCGCCCAAGCCCTCGCGGCCGGCGAAATCCCGCGTCGTGGCGTGCGGCGCGGTGCGCGCCGAGGTGCTGGGAAAGAAGGGGCCGCTGGTGATCGTGCTGCCGGGCGGATCCGCGATGGACCACTCGTGGTCGCGGCCGTACCTGGACGACCTGGGCGGCGACACGCTGGTCGCGTTCGTGGCGCCGGCCGCCGCGGATCACGTCACGGGCCTGCTCGATCCGAAGGACTGGGAATGCCTGTACGCGGAACTGGGGCGCGAGCGGGCGGTGCTCGTGTCCGCCGGCCCGGGGGGCACGTCCGCGCTGTGGGCGGCTTCGCGCGCTCCGGCCCGGATCTCCGGGGTCGTCGCGCTGTCCGCGCCGTTGCCGGGCGCGGTGGCGGACTGGCCGAACTGGGGCATCGACGGGTTGCCGGGGCCGCTTGCCGGATTGGCCAGGGAGCTGCTGGCGGATCGGGCTCGATTCCATCCGGATGCCCTGAACGCCTACCTGGCGCGCGTAATGGCGCCCGCGCAGGCCGGCGGGCCGCGCGAACCCGAGTCCGTGCTGCCCATCGCCGTCGATGCGGCGCGGGTTGCCGGGGCCATCCAGGTGCTTTCCGGCGCCGACGTCCGCTTCCGCCCCGAGGAGGCCGGGGGGCCCGCGCTTCTTGTCCTTCCGGTCGCCGACCTGGACAACGGCCTGGCCGATACCTACCGTACCCTTCAGGGCGAACACCCGGATCGGGTTTCGCTGCTGGACGTTTCGGGGTGCGGATTCCAGCCGCAGGTGGCCTGCGGACGAAAGGTCGTCAAGGCGATCGTGAAGTGGGCCGAGCGCGTGGAGGGGCGGTGACGACGGCAGGGCAGGGGGCGAATCCGGCGGAACTTGCGAGGGCGATCGTCGGCCAGGTCCAGACGGTGTTCCTGGGCAAGCCCCAGGTGGTTCATCACGCGGTGATCGCGCTGATGGCCCGGGGCCACATTCTTCTGGAGGACGTGCCCGGTGCCGGCAAGACGGTGCTGGCCCGCGCCCTGGCCCGGGCGATCGGCGGCCAGTTCCGGCGGATCCAGTTCACGTCGGACCTGCTGCCCTCGGACATCACGGGCGTCAGCGTCTATTCGCCGCGGACCGAGTCGTTCACCTTCCACCCGGGCCCCGTCTTCTCGAACGTCGTGCTGGCCGACGAGATCAACCGTGCCGGTCCCCGGACCCAGAGCGCGCTGCTCGAGGCGATGAGCGAGCGCCAGGTGACGACGGACCTTGACACCCGGTCGCTTCCCCAGCCCTTCCTGGTCGTGGCGACCCAGAATCCTCACGAGCACCATGGGACCTATCCGCTGCCCGAGTCCCAGATGGACCGCTTCCTGGTGCGGCTGACGATCGGCTATCCGGACCGCGAGGTCGAGCGGCGCATCGTGGACCAGATCGGTTTCGCGGACAAGGTGGACGAGGCCGTTCAGGCCGTCGCGACCCCCGCGGTCGTGGCGGCGGCCCAGGACGCGGTGACGCGGGTCCGGGTGCCCGAGCCGGTCATGGACTACGCGCTGGAACTGGTGGCACAGACGCGGGTTTCCCCTGCGCTCGAGATGGGCATTTCGACCCGGGGCGTGGTCAGTCTGGTGGCCGCCGCCCGAGCCGCCGCGGCGCTGGCCGGCCGCGACTTCTGCCTGGCCGACGACGTGCGCGAGATGTTCGTTCCCACGTGCGGGCACCGCATCCTGCTCCAGGGCCGGACGGTCGATGGGGCCGGCTCCCGCGAGGAGGCACGCGCCATCCTGACCGAGGTGCTGGCGCGGACGCCGGTTCCCGGGGACTGAGCATGGGCCGTCGCCATCGGCTCCGCGAGTTCATCTGGCGTTCCGACCTCTTTCCGCGCAAGTTGTCGGTCACCCGCGAGGGCAAGGCCGTCATCGCGATCTCGATCGGCCTGGGCGTCGCGGCCGTGAACACCGGCAACAACCTGCTGTACCTGGTGTTCGGCATCTCGCTGGCCCTGATCCTGATCAGCGGTGTCCTGTCCGAAGCGAACCTGCGGGGCGTGCTGGCGGACCCGGTGTCCGGCCTGCGCCCGATGGCCGGCCGCGCCCTATCGACCGTGCTGACGGTTCGAAGCTCGCGCCGACGGTTTCCCGCCTTTTCGATCGAGGCGTGGCCGTTGATTGACACCGCCGAATCGCGGCCGGCCCGGGTGCTGGACCTGCGGCCCGGCGCCGCGGTCGAGGCCGCGTGCGTCCTGGACTTTCCGCGTCGCGGCGAATATCCCCTGCGCGGGATTGTGGTCACCACGGCGTTTCCATTTTCGTTCTTCCGGAAATCGCTGGTGATTCCGGCGTCCGGTCGCGTTCGCGTCCATCCGCGCCTGCGCGAGCCCAGCCGCATGGACGTGCCTCCGGGACGCGAAGGGGATGACGAGTCCCGGCCCGTTGCCGGACGCGGCGTCGAGTTCTTTGGCGTGCGCGAGTTTCGTCAGGGGGACAATCCGCGACGGGTGCTGCATCGATTGTCGGCCAGTCGATCGACCCCCGTCGTGCGCGAGAACGAGCAGATGGGCATCCAGTCGGCGTGGGTGGCCCTGGTGAACGCGGATCCCGGCGGGGCCGGAGGGGCGGCGCGGGTCGAGGAGGCCGTGGAGCGGGCCGCGGGGCTGGCGGTCCACCTTGTGGCGGAGGGGCGCATGGTCGGCCTGGCGACCTGCTCGGGCGTGGTGCCGCCCGGCGTCGGGGATGCCCAGGTCGTCCGGATCCTGGATTTCCTGGCCACCATTCCGGTGCTGGCCGCGGGCGATGGCGCGACCGAGGCTCCGGTGCGCGCGGCGGTCGCCTCGGCCCAGGGCGCGCGCGTGGCATGGGTGCGGCCATGACATTCGACCGGCTGCATCGCCTGGCCACCCTGGGGGTCATTGCGGCCGGCCTCATGGCCGTACACTTTTCGGGCGAGTTTCCGCTGTGGCTGACCGGGACGCCCCTTGTCGCCGCCCTGGCGGGGTGGCGCACGCATCCCTGGTTTCGTTCGAAAAAGGCGGTCGCCGGCGCGGGCGTGATGACGGCGTTCGCGGGCGTCGGTGCGCTGTGGCTGGCCTTCGCCGGCGGCGACTACCTGTACTGGGCAATCGCGTTCGCGCTGATGCTGGGGGCGGTCAAGTCGCTGATGCTGCGCGACGATGCCGACTTCATGCAGATGTACGCCCTGTCGTTCCTGCACGTGATGGCGGCGGCCGTCATCAATCCCGGGTTGTCTTTCGGGATCCTGATGTTCCCCTATGTCGTCCTGCTGGTCCTGGGGTTGATGCTGACGAACCTGCGGCGCGGCATCCAGGAGCAGGCTTCGGGTCGTGTCGGCGAGGCGCAGGGCGATCCGGACGCCGCCCGCCGGCTTCAAGGCGCGCTGGCGCGTCGCGACCTGGTCCACGGGGGCTTCGTGTCGGTCACGGTCGGGGTCACGCTGAGCGTCTTCCTGATCTCGCTGGTGTTCTTCTTCCTGTTCCCCCGTCTGGGATTCGGCTTCTTCGCCCAGCAGTCGCGTCGGGGCATGGCCATCAGCGGATTTTCCGAGGAGGTCACGCTGGGCGACTTCGGCAACATCGCCGAGGACCCCCAGGTCGTCATGCGGGTCCGGGCACCCGGGGCCAGGCCGCCGCTGCGGATGCGGGGCCAGAGCCTGGACGCCTACGAGGGCAACACCTGGCGCAAGACGACGACGCGACGCAGCCAGATGACGCTGGACCCCGAGGGGCGGGTGCGCGTCGGCCGGCCCCGGGCTCCGATCGAGGGGCCCGACGTGGTCGCGCAGGAGATCTACCTGGAACCCCTGGCCGGCACGCCGCGCGTGCTGTTCGGGATGTCGATGCCCCTGGCCTATCAGCGGCCGCCCAACGCGCTGGAAGCCCTGCGGCCGGCGCGCTGGCGCTTCTTCCAGGATGCGTCGGGCGACGTGACCCTGACCGGTCCCGAGGCGGTTTCCATCGTCTATACGGCCTATTCCAGGTCGGCCCCGGACGATCCGGCTCGCCTGAGGGGCGCCGGCCGGGACTACCCCCAGGAACTGGCCGAGGTGTATCTGGCCCTGCCGCCCCAGCAGGCCGGCGTCGAAGCCCTGGCCCGGGCCGTGGCGGGCGATGCGGCGACGCCCTACGACGCGGCGGTTGCCCTGGTCGATCACTTCCACCGCAACTTTCGGTACACGCTGGACTCGGAACATGGCGACCTCGACCCGCTGGCCAACTTCCTGCTGACGAATCGCGAGGGGCACTGCGAGTACTTCGCGTCCGGCATGGTCGTTCTGTTGCGCCTGCTGGGCATCCCCGCCCGGATCGTCAACGGGTTCGCCGGGGGCGTCTACAACGAGTACGGCGACTACGTCGCGCTGCGCCGCGCCGACGCCCACTCCTGGGTCGAGGCGTACTTTCCCGGCGTCGGCTGGGCCACGTTCGAGCCTACGCCCCCCGCGTTCCTGGACATGCGCAGCGGCCGGGGCCTGCTGGCGGACCTGCGCGACGCGATCGACGCGGTTCAACTGGCTTGGTATCGCTGGGTCGTCGAATATAACCTGGAGAAGCAGATCGGCTTTCTGGCCTCGCTGTTCCGGTTGAAGCGGGCGTCCACCAGCGGCTTCTCGGACGGGATGGGGCTGACGCGTAACGAGATCCGCGAACTGGGGCGCCATCTGCGCGACCTTCCCTGGCGCGGGGTGGGGC
Source organism: Myxococcota bacterium (assembly GCA_029975745.1). Taxonomy (GTDB): domain Bacteria; phylum Myxococcota_A; class UBA9042; order DTJE01; family DTJE01; genus DUVQ01. The sequence continues at coordinate 10,791 of JARKOL010000054.1, forward strand.
TGGGGCTCGTGGCCTTCTTGGGGCTGGGGCTGGTTTCGCGATGGACGCTGCGCCGCCGACGGCGGGCCTCGTCGGCCCTGGGTGATCCGGCGGACCCCGCGGTGGCCGCGTACCGCCAGATGCGCAAGGAATTGAAACGCCACGGCTTCGTTCGCGCGTCCTCCGAGACCCAGTTGGAACTGGCCGAGCGGGTGGGCCGGGCGGTGCCAGGCATCCGCGACGCGGTGCGGGCCGTCACATGGGCCTATCTGAAGGCGGTCTTCGGCGACCGGCGGGCCCAGGGCGGGCCGGAGGTCCAGGTGGACGCCGTGCGGCGCGGACTGCGGGATCGGGGCGCCCGGGATTCGGGCCGAGCGCCTTGACGGTGCGGGCGTCCGGGGGTAGTCTTCGCCCCATGATCGAGGCCCCCGCGACATCGATCCCCGAAGCCTGCGATGCCGCGTCGCGACGCGTGTACGTCATCACCTACGGCTGCCAGATGAACGCCTTCGACTCGCGGCGCATCGTCCAGGTGCTGCAGGGGCAGGGGTACGCGGAAACGGCCGACCCGGCCATGGCCGACCTGGTCCTGATCAACACGTGCAGTGTGCGCGATCGCCCCGAGAAGAAGGTTCTGGGCACCCTGGCTCGCCTGCTGCCCCTGAAGGAGGCGCGCCCCGGCGTGGCGTTCGGGGTCTGTGGCTGCGTGGCCCAGCAGCACGGTCGCGATCTGCTTCTGCGGGTTCCCTACCTGGACCTGGTCTTCGGTACGGACAAAATCGCGGACCTGCCTCGGCTGCTGACCCAGGTCGAGGCGGGCGATCGCGTGGCATGCACCGAGGTGATGCCGCGGACGGACTACGCCTTCGTGGACGTGGATCCGTCCGTCGAGCACGGGCCCTCGGCCTTCCTGACGATCATGAAGGGGTGCGATCGCTATTGCGCCTACTGCATCGTGCCCAGCGTCCGCGGGCGCGAGGTGAGCAAGCCGCCCCATCGCGTCCTGGCCGAGGCCCGCGCGCTGATCCAGGCCGGGGTGCGCGACCTGACCCTGCTGGGCCAGAACGTCAACTCGTACGGCAAGGGGTTGGCCGAGCCCGTCGATTTCGTGTCGCTGCTGGAGCAGGTGGCCGCGTTGCCCGGACTGTCCCGCCTGCGTTTCGTGACGTCGCACCCCGCGGACGCGGACGATCGGATGCTGGATGCGTTCGGCCGGCTGCCCGTGCTGGCCGAGGCACTGCACCTGCCGCTGCAATCCGGTTCGGACCGGGTCCTGGCCGCGATGCGGCGAGGGTACACGCGGGAAGCCTACCTGGCCCGGGTCGCTCGCGTTCGCGCCGCATGTCCCGACATCGCGCTGTCCACGGACATGATCGTCGGTTTTCCCGGCGAGACCGAGGACGACTTCCAGGCGTCCCTGGACGCGCTGGAGGCCGCGCAGTTCGACGCCATGTTTTCGTTCAAGTACTCGCCGCGCCCCGGAACGGTCGCGGCGGGACTGCCGGACGATGTTCCCGAGTCCGTGAAGGCGGCGCGCCTGGCCCGCCTGCAGGCTGCCCAGGACGTCATCACCGCCCGACGGATGGTCCGCTACCAGGACCGGGTCGAGGAGGTGCTGGTCGAGGGCACCAGCCGCGACCAGGGGTCGTCCGAGCGCGTCGGGCGAATTGCTCCGGGAATGACGGAGTATTTCGGTCGGTCGCGCACCGGCATGGTGGTCAATTTCGCGGTGCCTCGGGGCACGCCGGATCCGACGGGGACGCTGGTCCTCGTCCGGATCGACGAGGTTCTGGTGCATTCGCTGCGCGGGGTTCGTGTGGACGCGCGGGCGCCCGAGGTCGGGGGAACGCATGGCGGTTGAGGTTCAGGTCTTCGGGCTGGTCATGGACGACGAGACGCGTGCGCCGGTGATGGTGCTGCGCGCGGTCGAGGGCGAGGAGACCCTGCCCATCCAGATCGGGTTTCCCGAGGCGGCGGCCATCGCGGCGTCGATCGAGCAGATCGACCTGCCCCGGCCCATGACGCATGACCTGCTGTACTCGGCCATCGAGACGCTGGGCGGCCGGGTCGAGCGGGTGGACATCACCGACCTGCGCGACACGACGTTCATGGCGGTCATTCAGGTGCGACGGGCACGTCGCCTGCTGACCCTGGACGCGCGTCCGTCCGATGCGGTGGCGCTGGCGCTGCGGGCGCGGGCCCCCATCTTCGTGGCCGATTCCGTATTCGCCAAGGTCGAGCCCAGGGACGCGGCCGAGGCAAGCCGTCTGCAATGGATGGCATTCCTGCATTCCCTGGAGGCCAGTTCGGATCCCGATTCGATCGTGAATCCGGACACGTCGAAAGAACCCAAGAAGACGGTGCACTGACATGTTCTTCAAGACCAAGGACCTGATGACCGTTGGCAACATCCTGGGCGGGCTGGCATCCGTCGTCGTCGCGATGGAGGGCATGGGCGCGCCGACGCAGGAGGTGGCCCGCCAGTACGTGTTCTGGTCCGGGTTCATGATCCTGGTGGCCTGGGTGTTCGATGCGTTCGACGGGGTTGTTGCCAGGTTGTTGAACCAGGTCAACCAGTTCGGGGCCGAATTCGACAACGTGGCCGACCTGGTCAGCTACTCGATCGCGCCGGGCTTCATGCTGTACTTCGTGTATCGCAAGGCGATCGTGCTGCCCGGCCTCGAGAACCTTCCGACCGTCCAGCTGATCGTCGCCATGCTGCTGGGCCTGACGCCGGCACTGTCGGGATGCATCCGGTTCGCGCGCTTCAACATTCGCAAGCTGGACGTGAAGGGGCTGTGGATCGGTTTCCCCCGGCCGGCATCGGCGCTGACGATCATCGCGCTGGTCAACTGTCATCTGTTCCAGATCTCCCCCCTGATGGGCTGGGTCGGCGTTCCCTTCGTGCTGGGGCTGGGCTGGATGAACCTGTCGCTGACCCCCTTCATCGGTCACCACGGACGCCAGTGGTCCTGGTACCTGAAGGTCATCCTGAACTTCGTGTGGCTGACGGTCGCCGTGTCGGTGGCTCTGGGCATCGTGCTGGACGTGCTGCCCAGGCGGCTGGCGTTCGACTGGATCCTGGTGTGGCTGTCGTACTACCTGTTCATTGGCTGGACCGACATCTCGACGGCGACGCGGCAAGAGATCGCGCGCCTGACCGCGGACTGGAACGAGTAGGGCCTGGACGATTCCTCCGGGGATGCGGGCGGCCGCTCCCGGGTGGTGGGGGACTCGATGTCCGGCGATGTCTTCCGGAAGGATGCGCGGACGCTGCTGGGGAGGCGAGGCTTCCTGGCCGGGGTCGCTGGCGCCGCTGCCGGGATCGTCGGTCTGGGGGCGGTGCGATCGACTTCGGCGGCCGTCTGGCTGGCGGGGCAGGGCCAGGACCTGGTCCCCGGGGACGTGATCCGCGTGCCGTGGCCGCGCGAGATCGACCATCGGCTGGTCCGCGTGGTGCATACCCGCGATGGCCAGACCCTGTCGCGGGTCGAGCCGCCGGCGCCGGTCGGCGAACCGCTGCGGGTGCTCGAGATCTCGACCCGTCCCCCTCGTGGTCACCTGGGGCCTGGAAGGCACGACTTCTTCCTGGAAATTGAAGGGCGACGCTTCTGGCTGGGCGGGTTCGACCTGAAGACCTACGAATTCGGGTTCTGATGCACGGCAGGTTCGCCACGACGGTGGTTCTTTCGGCCCTGCTGACGGGCGTGCTCGCGGTGCGTCCGGCATCCGCGGCACCCGAGTTTCCCCAGGTCAAGATCGATCGCGTCGATGCCCGCAATCCCGGTGCGTGGCGGGTGTTCGTAACGGCGCTGGACGAAGGCGGGCGTGCGCTGGACCTGCGGGATTCCGAGGTCTCGGTGTTCCTGGGGCCGCAGGGCAGGTCGCTGGCCATGGGCGCGGGCGACGCGGTGGCCCGGTTCCGCGACGAGGCGCCGGTCGGTGGGGCCTCGGGAACGGCGCGCGGTCTGGTCGCCTCGGGGGTCGCGCACGCCGTGGTGCTGGTCGTCGCCCTGCACGCCGAGGTGCCGTCCGACGTGCGGGCGGCGTTGCCCCGGACGCTGGCGGCCAGCCTGGAGGGGCTGGGGCCGACTGCGCGGGTCGGCCTGCTGGTCTATGGGGACGGGCTGTACGTGCTCGCATCCGGGGTGGACGGGATCCCCGTTCTGAGGGATCTCAATGATTTCCAGCATTGCCTGGGTGCCATGAGGCGGGCGGCGGATCCCGTGGCGGACGCGGAGCCCGGGGTTGCCTGTGGCCAACTGTTTCCCGGGCCCGAGGCCGTTGCGGCCGCGCTTCAGACGATCCTCCCGCCGCCCCAGGGGCTGTTTCCCCGCCTGCTGGGCATCCCCGAGTCCGTTGACACGATGACGTCGGCATCCGAACGGGGCCACAGCCGGGTCGATCGCGCCCAGGCGGCCGGTGCCGAGCGGTTCGCCGAAGGGGCCATCGAGGCGGGGCTCCGGATGCTGGGGGCAGGGGCCCCGCCGGGGACGTTGCGCGACCTGATCCTGATCTCGGACGGGCGCGACGGCTACCTGCGGTTCGCCGACCTGGCCTGGGATCGCGTGGCGCCGGCCTGCATGCGGGACGCGCCGGTTTGCCGCCGAAAGGGCGCCGCGTCGGACCCGTCCTGGGAGGCGGCCTTCGACCATGAAGGCGGGTCGCCCAGGTGCAGTCGGGCGGTCGTCGATTGCGCGGTTCCCCAGGTCAATCGGGTCCTGCGGGACCGCGAGCAGGTCGTTCGTGATCACCTGGTGCGCCTGGTGGGGTTCGCCCGGGCGATGGACACCCGGATTCTGGCGCTGGGCATGCCGGGATTGGACGCGGTGGGTGCGGCCCGCCTCGAGGCGCTGGCCCTTGCGACGGGCGGCACGTGGCGAGCCGCGGCGGACGCGGCGGCGCTGCCCAAGTCGGCGGCGGCGGAGCTGGCTCGCGAGATGGCCTTCGCGATGGCGATCTCGCCCGGGGTCGATCTGGAGCCCGGGGGCGCCTATCAGGTCGCGGTCCGCGTGGATGGGACGTTGCGGTCGATGCCCTTCCCGTTCGTTGCCGGCAAGCGCAGTTGGCCGTTTGCCCAGACGTTCGCGGGTGCCCGTCTGGCCGTCATCGCGCGCCTGGGGCACGCCTGGGGCCCGCCGGCCTTCTGGGTCGGGCTGGTGCTGGGGTGCCTGCTGGTCGCGGGAATGCTGTTCCTGATGGGCAAGGGGATTGCGGCCCTGGCTCGACGGATTGCCGGCGGGAAGCGGCCCAAGCCCGCGCCTCCGACGATGCCGCGCCTGAAGCGACCGGAGGGCTGACGTGGGGCGCCACCTGATCATCGCCGGCGCGCCCTACCTGAAGGTCGCGTTGCCCGAGCGGATTCGCCTGACGACGTTCCAGGACCCGGGCGGCTTCTCGTTCTACGCCTCCCAGGGCGCGTCCTTCCTGCCGATCGTGGGCACCAACGAGTTCGGCGAGCAGCAGGAAGTCCTCTCGGCTCGAACGGTTCCCGGCAGGAACGTGCGGCCGTCCCTGGGCGGCCAGGGGTGGACCCAACTGGATCCGGACCCGCTGGTTGCGCTTCGCTCGGTGGTCCATGCCGTCGTCCTGCACCACGATGGGTGCTTCTCGTCGTCGGCCTGCTACCGGGTGCTGGTGGCCCGGTGTCTTTCGACCCACCTGATGATCGACCGGGACGGCCACGTGTACCAGGCGGCGGACCTTGCCGACCGGACCTACCATGCCGGTCCGCTGAACAACGTGGCCGTGGGCATCGATCTGAACAACCGTGCCCACAACCTGCTCAGCGAGCCGCACGCCGAACTGGACGGCGGCGTGCCGTCGGGGATCCGGACCATCAACGGGGGGTCGTTCCGTTCGTGGAACTACACCGATGCCCAGTACGAGTCCCTGATCGCGGTCCTGCGGGTCATCGTGGACGCCTTCGGCATCGAGCCGGTGTTTCCGATGGACGAGCAGGGGTCGATCCTGTACTCGGTGGTGGACAGCCCGCCGCCCGAGCAGTTCAAAGGCTTCCTGTGCCACTGGCACATCACGCCCCAGAAGTGGGATCCCGGTCCCGGCCTGGACTGGGAAACGATCCTTGCGGGCCTGCGATCGAACGCGGCGATGGTTCCGCTTCTGCCCGCGGGTCTGGCCCAGGAACTGGAGTCCACGGACCTGCCCGGGGTTCGGGTGACGGCGGCGGACCTGGCGGACGCGCGTCGAGGGCCGAGCCTGGTGGACGACCTGCTGCGGCGCGAATCGACGGCGGTGCCGCTGCTGGACGCCATCTGTCGCACGATCGAGCGCCGTCAGAGCGGTGGATTCTATCCCGTGGGCGTCAACCAGACCTGGCATGGCGGCATCCACCTGGAGGCACCCGCGGGGACCCCGGTGCGTCCGCTGCTGAAGGGGGAACTGGTCGCGGCCCACCTGGCGCCCGCCGACGCCCATCCCGGGGTCGGCAGCAACAACTTCGTCCTGCTGCGACACCGGATTCCCCTGCCGCCCCGCGCGGCACCCGGTGCGGGTGCGCCGTGTCGATTCCTGGAGGATCGCGATGACCCCGCGGGTCCGGAGGGGACCGCCCGCGCGCCCGACGGGATTCTGACGGTGTACTCGCTGTACATGCACCTGGACGGCGTGGACTTCGATCGCGCCTCGGACAACGCCCTGGTCAACCGCTTCCTGGCCCCGGCGGACCCGTCCCCCGCGCTGGAGCCGCCCCGGGGCCCGGGTCTCGAGGTGTATCCGGGCGCGGACCAGGGGGCCGCGCTGCGGGCCGGGTACGTGGGCCTGTTTTCGCCGCTGGATGCGCCGGGTGCGGCCATCGAGGTCGGTACGTCCGAGATCCTGGGACACGTGGGCGGCCTGCGCGATGCCGATGGCGAGATGCGGCCGCTGGTCCACGTCGAGGTGTTCGCGGACGACTCGTACCTGGAGGTCATGGAGATGGCGCTGTACGGGCGCTTTCTTCGCATCGGCCCCCGGGACCCCGATGCGCGGGACCTGGTCGTTCGGTCGGCCTCCGTGCTTTCGCCGATGCTGCCGTCCCTGGGGCGGAAACGGCGCGTTCGTCCGCCCGATTTCGGCGACAAGGTGCTGACGGCCGAGCGCATCCGGGACTACTACCAGGGGGACGCGGACCCCGAGGACCTGGACCTGCTGCGGTCGCTGGTCGTCGAACACGTCTCGGAATGGTCCGACCAGGTCCAGTGGGTTCGAACCCTGCTGGCCGATCAGGCCTGGTGGAAGCGGCAGGGCTCCCGGCTCCTTGCCCCCGAACGCATGGGGTGGGTGTTCGCCCGCGAACTGGCCGACGGCCTGAAGTTCGTCTGGCTGACCGACGAGGTCTGCGACTGGATCGGCCTCAAGCGCGGCGGGCTGGTCCACACGTTCCACCCGCTGCGATTTCTTGCCTGGTGGATGTTCCTGCGCTCGGCCGTGCGGGCCAAGTCCCTGGACCAGATCCTGCGCTGCGTGAAGGGCCAGCCGGTGTCGCTGCTGGAAGGGGTCTCCGAGGTGCTGGGGGACCGCCTGGACCTGGGGGGACCCGGCCAGTGGGAACCGTAGTCACAGACGCCGGAACACGCCCACGACCACGCCCAGGATCCGGAAGCGTTCGTCCCGAAGATCGACCGGGATGGGGGCGTAGGCCGGGTTCGATGCGGTCAGCGTGGCATGACGCCCATCCGGGCCCTGCACGAACCGCTTGACGGTCGCCTCGTCGTCCAGCAGGGCCACCACGATCTCGCCGCGTTCGGCGACCGGCCGGTTCTGGACGAAGATCAGGTCGCCGGGCAGGATGCCGTCCCCGGTCATGCTGTCCCCCTGGACACGCAGCGCGAAGTCGGGCCGCGTCCCCGGGAAGCCGTCCGGACGGAGGCTCCCCTCGACGTTCTCTGCCGCCAGAATGGGTTGCCCTGCCGCAATGCGGCCCAGGATCGGGACGGCGTCGGGCGTCGTCGCATCGTTGACCCGCAGGCCCCGGGAACGGCGCGGTGCCCGGGACAGGACCCCGGCGCGCGCCAGGGCGTCCAGATGGCAAGCCACGGCGTTGGTCGAGGCCATGCCCATGCCCGAGGCAATCTCGCGGACGGTCGGGGGCGCCCCGTGACGGGTCGTGTACGACTGGACGAACGCCAGCACCTGGCGCTGTCGGGGGGTCAGGCGGTCGCGGGGGTCGTCCGGGGCCATGGCACCTCCGGGGACATCATGCCTGAACGCGTGTTCATGTGCAAGCCGTTGGGTTCCCGGAGGGTTGCGGGCGGAATCGAGGCGCCAACGGAATTCTCGCCATACTTGACAACTCGGACCAAATTACTCATAGTTGTATCGTGGCGCTGCCGGCGCCCGCTGCATGGAGGCATCGATCATGTCCAGATATCCTGCCTGGGTTCCCGAGCGCGTGGTTCGCATCGTGGCCGCCCTTGTGGTTGCGCTGTCCGCGACCGCCCTCGTCACCGGCGTCGAGGCGATCCTGTGGTTCCTGGTCGCGGACTTCGCCATTCGCGGCTTTCTTCATCCCCGCTTCAGCCCGCTTGCAGCCATCGGCCGTCTGGCCGTCTCGCCCGAGCGACCGGTTCGGCGAGTGGCCGCGTCTCCGAAGCGGTTCGCCGCCCGGCTGGGCTTCGGGATGTTCCTGGCCGCGGCGGTCCTTTGGACCGGGTTCGGGCTTCAGGTCGCGTCGCTGGCCCTGGTGGTCGTCGTGATGGCGCTGGCGTCGCTGGAGGCCGTCGCCGGGTTCTGCCTGGGCTGCGTGATCTACGGCCTGATGGCACGAGTCGGCTGGGTCGGCGGGGACGACTGCCCGACCTGCGTCCCCAATCCGTGAAGGTTCCCGCGGTACCGGGCGCCCGGCAGGGGGCCGCGAACTCGCAAGCGCCGTCCGGTTCGTGGTAGATTCCCGCCAGAGCCCGTGCGGAAGACCCCGTGGACGACGATCGCAGAACCATGGCATACGACGGCCACCCGCCCGAGGTGCCGGCCGCCGATCCCGAGCATGTGCCGACGCGCCGCGAGGAGGCCGTGCCGGAGCTGCCCCGCGACCAGCGCCCCACCGCGCTGGATCACGACCATGACGCCGTCCGGTCGCGGGTCGAGGCGGCCGTCGCGGCCACCGAGTCGAGCACGCGCGAGACCCAGGTCGATCCGATGCTGGGGACCACCATCGGCGGCAGGTTCCAGGTCGTTTCGCGGATCGGGGCCGGCGGCATGGGGGTCGTGTACCGCGCGCGGCAGCTCGGCATGGACCGGGACGTCGCGATCAAGATGTTGCATCGCGAACTGGCCCACGACGAAAAGGTGGTGTCGCGATTCAAGATCGAGGCCCTGTCCGTCTCGCGCCTGAACCACCCGAACACCATCCGCATCTTCGACTTCGGGCAACTGGACGACGGCACGCTGTACTTCGCCATGGAGTTCCTGGAGGGCAGCAGCCTGGAGCGGGCGCTTCGCGACGGGGTGTTTTCGGCCCGCCGCACGTTGCATGTCGTCCGCCAGATCGCGCACTCGCTGACCGAGGCGCACGACAAGGGGATCGTCCATCGCGACCTGAAGCCGGACAACGTGTACCTGACGCGCGTCGGCGGCGATGCCGACTTCGTCAAGGTTCTGGACTTCGGGGTTGCGAAGCTGCGCGAGGCCGACAAGCGCCAGGGGACCCTGACCCAGGCGGGCATGATCTTCGGCACCCCGCGCTACATGGCGCCCGAGCAGTGTCGCTCGATGGCGGTCGATCATCGCGCCGACGTGTACGCGATCGGGGTGATGGCCTACGAGATGCTGACGGGCCAGGCGCCGTTCGACGCCGAGAACCCGCTGGGCATCCTGATCAAGCACGTGCAGGAACCGCCCCGTTCGCTGGCGGAGATTCGCCCCGACGTCGAGGTGCCGGACGAGGTCGAGGCGCTGGTGATGCGGTGCCTGGCGAAGGTGCCCGGCGAGCGGTTCCAGACGGCGTCCGAGTTGGCCGCCGAGGTGGGTGTCCTGGAGGCGAAGCTGGCGGGGCGCTACGAACACGTGGTGTTCGTCGAGGGGCCGCGTCGGCCGACGACCGCCGTCCAGCAGGAAGCGCGGACGATGGTCGGGTCCCGGCTTCCGCGCCGGCGCTGGAAGGCATGGACGGTGCTCGGGGCACTGGCGCTGGCCGGCGTGATCGCGGCGGGCCTGTGGATGGCGGGCGTCCTGGGTCCAGGCAGCGACCCGCGGACGTCAGGGGAAGGGGGGAGCCCCCCGACGGCGATGTCGGCCCCCGCGGTGCCCACGCCGGTTCCGGCGCCCGTGGCCTCGCCAGCCGCGGCGACCCCGGTCGCGGACCAGCCGACGACGGTGTCGCTGCGATTCGAATCGGAGCCGGCAGGTGCCGAGGTGGTTCGCGACGGGGAGGTGCTGGGGGTGACGCCCCTGGCGCGCACCTTCCCCGCCGACGCCCAGGTCGGGATGTTCCTGCTGCGCAAGGCGGGCTTCGTCGATCGCGAGGTGTCGGCGGCCATGGATCGTGACGCCAGCATCAGCGTGGCCCTGAAGGCGTTGCCCGCGACGCGCGTCCGGCCCGCCGCCGTGTCGCCGTCCGCCGGGACGCCCGCGGCCCCCGCCGCACCCAAGCCGAAGCCGTCGGACGACGGCATGGGGCGGATCGGCGACCTGAAGAAGATGGAATTTTGAGCCGGGACGGCCCATGCGCTGCTTCATCGCCGTTCCCTTGCCCCCCGCGACGCGCGAGGCCGTGGCGCTCCAGACGAGTCGGCTGTGCCCGCGCCTGGTGGGCGCCCGCTTCGTGCGGCCCCAGGGATTGCACCTGACGTTGCACTTCTTCACCGACCTGAACGAGGCCGAGGTGGCCCTGGCCGTGGCCTCCCTGCGCGAGGGGGTGGCGGGGACCGCCGCGTTCGACGTACACCTGGGGGCGCCGGGCGTGTTTCCGGACGCCCGCAGGGCGCGCGTGCTCTGGATGGGACTGGCGCTCGGCGCCGGGGAACTGTCCCGCCTGCGCTCGCGGATCGGGGTTTCCCTGCGATCCCGTGGGCTGCCGGTCGAGGAGCGGCCGTTCACGCCCCACCTGACACTGGCTCGCTTTTCGCCCCCGATCCCCGTTCGGCCGGACGCGCTGGGATTGTCGGCAAGGGATGTGCCGGGGTTTGTGGCCGACCGCGTGACCCTGTTTCGCAGCGATCTGGAGCGCGGCGGCGCGGTGCATTCCGTGTTGGAATCCGTCCCGTTGGGTGGGCAGGAGGCATGAATGTCCCAGGATGTCGGAACCTTGTACCTTGTGGCGACGCCGATCGGGAACCTGGAAGACCTGACGCCCCGGGCGCGCCGAATCCTGACGGACGTGCCGGTGATTGCCTGCGAGGACACCCGGCACACGGGGCTGCTGCTGTCCCGGTTGGGAATCGACCGTGCGGGGCGGCGCCTGTTGGCCTATCACGACGTCAACGAGCGTCGCCAGGCGCCCATCCTGATCGGCCTGCTGCAGTCGGGTCAGGACTGCGCGCTGGTCAGTGACGCCGGCACGCCCGGCATCAGCGATCCCGGCTTTCGCGTGGTCCGGGCGGCTCGGGAGTTCGGGATTCCCGTGGTGCCGATTCCCGGACCGTGTGCCGCGGTGGCCGCGCTGTCGGCCTCGGGACTGCCCACGGATCGATTCACCTTCCTGGGGTTCGTGGCGCCGAAGTCGGCGCGTCGGGAGCGCCAGTTCCGGGAATTGCGGCCCAGCCAGGGGACCTGCATCTTCTACGTGCCCGCCCGGAACCTGGGGCAGGTGCTGGACGAGTTGGCGGCGGCCAGGCCCGGATGTCGCGTGGTCATTGCGCGCGAACTGACGAAGGTCTTCGAGGAATTCCTGATTGGAACGCCGGCGGAGTGCCGTGGACGACTGGCGGGTCGGTCGGTCAAGGGCGAGGTCACGCTGCTGGTCCACCTGGCCGACGACGACGCGCCGCCGCCCGAAGCGTGAGCCACGTGCCCAGTACCGCCGCACCGATCCACGGCAGCGCGGCGACTCCCAGCGCCAGCAGGTGCAGCACGACCCCCCCGGGAGTCCGGGCGCTGCCCAGGAACGTGGCGAGCGCGTCCTGCCAGAATCCCGGTTCCGGCTTGGCCACAGGCGGTTCCAGGTGGACGACCAGGCTGGCCTGGGCCAGCGAGTTCTCGATCACGTAGGTGCGTGCGGCCAGAGAGGCGATCCGTTCGCGCACCTTGCCCAGTTCCGCGGCAAGCGTCGCGCCCGCTTGGGTCGAGGGGCCGGCCTGTTCCAGCCGCGAGGCCAGGTCCGCCTCGGTCCGTCGCTCCGTCGCCAGACGCGCCTGCAACCCGACGATCGCCTCGGTGGGCTCGGCGGTTCGGCGATGGTCCGCCACGACCTGGCCCAGCGTGGCCAGCGATTCGACCAGCAGCCCCATCTTCCGGGTCTCGACCCGAAGCGTCAGGCGCGTGCTACCTGGAAAGCCCCGGGCATCGTTCGAGGCCTCGATGGCTCGCCCGGCTTCGAAAGCCCCGACGGTCTGCAGGATCGCCGGGATGCGCTCGAGGGCCTCCCCCGGGTCCGGGACCTGCACCCGCAACTCGCCGTGTCGCAGCGTGGGTGTCCGCGGGTCCGCCTGCTCGGGGATGGCATCCGCATCGACCATGCACCAGTGCCAGGGATCGGGCGCGGGCCGGCTTTCGTCGCCTCCCGCCCCGCAACCCGGGATTCCGAGGACCAGCAGCAGGAAGGCCGCGAAGGAACGCATGGGGAGCCTCCGAGTGGGAGTCCGTGCAAGCGCGAGGCTAGCAAATCGCCGAGGCGCTGTCACACCCCCGCCATCAAGCGCGAGCAGGCGCCCCGAATCCATGCGCGCCCATGTGGCGACATTCGCGCGCATCGCGTAGAATCCCCCAGGCGCCCGTGGGCGCAGGTGCTTGGCTTGATTCCGGGAGGGACGGCATGTCGCGGGCGTTGAATTTCGGCCATGGATCCTGGGTCTGGGCCCTGATGGTCGCGATGATGTGGCTGGGCGCCTGTGGCGGCAGCGACGGCGGGGACGATTCCGGCGGTTGCCCCGGCGGCATCTGCGACGTCGGGGGCGGCGACACCGGGACCAAGGACCCCGGCGGCACGCCTGATTCCGGCCCGACGGACGTGCGTCCGGACGTCGGTCTTGATTCCGGGGATTCTTCGGCCGACACCGGGGCGGACACCGCGGTGGACACGGGGCCGACCGGCGAATTCGGCTCGCCGTGCGACGACAACTCGGACTGCCTGTCCGGGTTCTGCATGCCGACGCTTTCGGGCAAGTTCTGCACCTCGCTGTGCATCGAAAACTGCCCGAATCCCGAGTGGAAGTGCGAATACGTCTCGCCGCCGGGCATGGAATCGACCTGGGCGTGCGTGCCTCCCAAGACGTCGCTTTGTCGCCCCTGCGCCAAGGATTCGGACTGCGAACTGGTCGAGGGCGAGGAGGGCGCCCGCTGCCTGGAGTACGGCCCCCAGGGGCGGTTCTGCGCGGTTCCGTGCTCGACGACCGAGGGCAAGGCGTGCCTCAGCGGCTTCGCGTGCCGCGACGTCAACCTGGGCGGCGAGCCGTTGCAGTTCTGCCTGGCCGAGGACAACGACTGCCCCTGCCTGCAAGGGTTCGCGGGTCTTTCGACGCGCTGCTACGATGCCAACGCCTTCGGCACCTGCCTGGGCGATCGGGTGTGCGGCAAGGTCGGCAACGATTTCGTCTGGGAGGCATGCACCGCGCGGACGCCGGCCGCCGAGGTCTGTAACGGCATCGACGACAACTGCGACGGCCGGACCGACGAGGAACTGGGGGACTACATCTGCGGCAAGGGCGTGTGTGCCCACGTGGTTCCGCACTGCGTGAACGGGCAGCCCGGCATCTGCAACGAGTTCAAGGGCCAGACCGCCGAGATCTGCGACGGACTGGACAACGACTGCGACGGCGAGACGGACGAACTGTGGCCGGAGAAGGGCCAGCCGTGCGACGGGCCCGACCCGGATTTCTGCAAGAACGGGTCGTTCATGTGCTCCGAGGCGGGCGACTCGCTGGTGTGCGTCGGCGACGACGTGAACTATGTCGAGGTCTGCGACGGGCTGGACAACGATTGCGACGGGCTGACCGACGAGGTCGAGGATCTGGGCACCACGACGTGCGGCGTGGGCGCCTGCCTGCACACGATTCCCAACTGCGTCGGCGGCCAGGTCCAGACATGCGACCCGATGGCCGGCTACGAGCCGGACGACTGGCCGGATCCCGATTTCATCGACTCGAACTGCGACGGGCTCGACGGCGACGCCTCGAAGGCGGTCTTCGTGGACGTGTCCTCGGGCCGGGATCTGAACCCCGGGACGATGGACCTGCCGAAGCGGACCATCCAGGCCGCCCTGAACACGGCCGCGGATCAGGGCAAACTGTACGTGCTGGTTTCCCTGGGCGTCTACACCGAGACGGTGTCCCTGCGCAACGGCATCGGCCTTTACGGCCAGTACGACGCGGCGGGCGGCTGGGCGCGCAAGCCCGAGAACACGACCCAGATCAAGGGCGCGGGCACCAAGGGCGTCATTGCCGAGAACATCGTGGCGCCGACCGGGCTGCACGGCTTCCTGATCACGTCCGAGTCCACCGCGACGCTGGGCGAGTCGTCCTATGGCGTGTTCGCGGTCAACAGCCCCGGTCTGAACCTGAACAGCCTGACGGTCCAGGCGGGCAGCGGCGGCGCCGGCGCCAGCGGGACGGTCGGCACCCAGGGCATGAACGGGAGCAACGGCAGTCAGGGCAGCCAGGGGTGCGAGTACGGCTGTGACTGCCTGGTGTGCGTCAACCAGTGCGGCTCCTGCACGCAGCCCCAGGGCGGCGGCGGCGGCGCCAGCCCCTGCGGGGCCGCGGGCGGCAAGGGTGGCAACGGCGGTCGCAGCAACAGTGCGGGCGTGGACGGCGCGGCGGGCAGCGGCACCGGCTCTGGGTACGGCGGCACGGGCGGCCAGAAGACCGCGAACGGCTACGCGGGCGGCCCCGGCTCCGCGGGCTTCAAGGGCGGTAATGGCACGGCCGGCGGCAACATCGGCACGGTGACCACCTCCGCGTACGTGCCTGCCTCGGGCACCGACGGCGACGACGGGACCAACGGCGGCGGCGGCGGCGGTGGCGGCGGTGGCGGCGGCGACAGCACCGGGTTCTTCAACTGCTGCGAAACCTACGGGTCCAGCGGCGGTGGCGGCGGCGGCGGGGGTTGCGGCGGCGGCGGCGGCAAGGCCGGCGGCGGCGGCGGCGGCTCGTTCGGGATCTTCGTCGTGGGCGGCAGCATCACGATCAACAAGTCC
>JARKOL010000141.1 GCA_029975745.1 Myxococcota bacterium
GCGGCACCGGGATGCCGTTGCGGTCGGCCGCCTGGCGCAGGTAGTGCGACGACAGCAGCGGGATGTCCTCGGCGCGCTCGCGCAGCGGCGGCACGCGCAGCGGCAGCACCATGATCCGGTGGTAGAAGTCCTCGCGCATCAGACCGCGCCGCACCGCATCGGCCAGGTCGATCTTGGTCGCCGCCAGCACGCGCAGGTCCACGGGACGGGCGGCGTCGCGCCCCAGCGGGAACACCAGGCCATCCTCCAGCACGCGCAGCAACTGCGCCTGGGCCTTCAGACTGATGCTTTCGACCTCGTCCAGCAGCAGGGTGCCGCCCGACGCGGCGACCAGCTTGCCGTCCCGGGCCGCGTCCGCGCCCGTGAACGCGCCGCGTGCGTGGCCGAACAGTTCGCTTTCCAGCATCGTTTCGGGCAGCGCCGCCGCGTTGACCGCGACGTAGGGGCCCTTGGCGCGCGAACTGTTGTTGTGAATCGCCCTGGCGACCAGTTCCTTGCCCGACCCCGTCTCGCCGTGAATCAGGATCACCGCCCGGGCTCGCGCCACGCTCTCGATCTGGTCGAACAGGTCCTGCATCGCCCGGCTGCGGCCGATCAGCCCGAAACGTCCGACCTCGTCGCCCGAGCACAGCGTCAGGCGCCGGCGCAGCTCCGCCGCCTCGCGGCGCAGGGAGGTCTTCTCGATCGCCCGCCGCACGGATGCCAGCAGCACGTCGTCCTCGAACGGCTTCTCGATGAAGTCGTATGCACCCGCCTTCAGGCAACGCACTGCCATCGACACGTCGCCATGGCCCGTGATCAGGATCACCGGCGCCAGGAAGTTCCGGCGCGCGACCTCGGCCATCAGTTCCTCGCCGTCCATTCCGGGCATCTTGATGTCCGAAACGATCGCGTCGCAGTCGGGCAGGCCGGGCCAGGCCAGGGCCGCCTCGCCCGAGGTGAACGTCTTGACCTCGAATCGGCGCAACCGAAGCATCTGGCCCAGCGATGTCCGCGCCGCCTCGTCGTCGTCGATCACGGCCACTCGCGATCGTCCGGCCCCGTCATCCCGGCCCATCATTGGCCTCCCTCGTTTCCCTCGTCGCGGCCCGGATCGCGCAGTCCGGGTACTCCTGGACACCGGCCGCAGGCAGTCGGACGGTGAAGCAGGCGCCTTGCCCGGGAGCGCAGGATGCCTCGATGCGTCCCTGGTGTTCCTGCAGAATCGTGTGCGAAATCGACAGACCCAGTCCGGTTCCGCGTCCGGGGCCCTTGGTGGTGAAGAACGGCTGGAACAGCTTCTCGGCGTGCTCCGGGTCGAAGCCCTTGCCGGTGTCCAGGAACGTCACGACCACCGGAAGTTCCTGGTCCGGCAGATGGTGCGTCGTCACGGTCAGCACCCGTTCGGTGGCATCCTCCATCGCCTGGCGGGCGTTGACGACGATGTTCAGGAAGACCTGCCACAGCCGCAGGCGGTCCCCCAGCACCAGCGGCAGGGACTCGTCCAGTTCGCGGCGCACCTCGACCCCGGCCAGGCGCATCTGCGAGTCCAGGAACTCCAGCGTCTCGCGCACCACGGCGTTGACCTGCACCGGCACGCGCTCGGTCTCGGACCGCCGGGCCAGGGCGCGCATCTGGGCGATGATCCGCGCCGCCCGATCCACCTGCTGGCTGATGCGGACCAGATTCTCCTTGACCTCGTCCAGGCTGCCGGCGTCCTCCTCCAGCATGTACGTCGCATTGCGAGCGTAGTTTCGGATGCCGGTCAGCGGCTGGTTCAGTTCGTGCGCGACCGCGGCCGCCATCTCGCCCATCTCGGCCAGTCGGGACGAGTGGACCAGCAGGTCGGCCTGCTCGCGCGCCATGGCGGACAGTTCGCGCCTGCGGGCCTCGACCTCGCGCAGGCGCGTCACGTCGTAGACCGACACCAGTACCGACGGCAACCCCTGGAACTCGATGGCATAACTGGCGATGTCCGCGTGGATGGTCCGTCCGTTCGCGGCCACCAGCCGGGCTTCGTAGCGCAGCCCCCCCGAGGGGTCCCGCTCGCGTCGGGCCACCAGTTCCTCGATGTGCGCGCGGTCGTCCGGGTGGACGAATTCCCAGATGGACCGCCCCAGGTAGGGCGAATCCGTGGTGTCCACAGCATCGGGGGAAGCCGTGACCTCCTGGGGATCTCCAAGCATCGCGATCAGGCGTCCGTTGATGAAGCGCAGGCGCTGGTCGCGGTAGACGGCCACGCCCGCCAGGGAACTTTCGATGATGTTGCGCAGGTTCCGTTCGCCGCGCGACGCGGCGGCCTCGTGGGCGCGCGATCGGTCCGCCAGCAGGCCGGCCATGAACGTCACCGCCAGGTAGAACAGCGCCCGCACGGCGTCGGTCCACGGCGGCGATGGGCTGAGGTTCGCGGCGCTCAGGGCCAGGGGGGCCAGGCCAGGGATCAACGCCAGCCAGGCGGCGCGCCGCCCGAACCACACGGCGGCCAGGACCAGGGGGACGTAGGCGAAGTGGTTCAGGACCACGGCATCGCGCCAGGTGGTGTTCACCAGCACGGCCAGGCCCAGATGAACCCCCAGACCCGCGATGATCAGCGCCATGCGGCGCCGATGGGCGGGGGCGGCGGGGATGTCTGCCTGGACCATGGGGCCCCCGGGTCAGTGCGAAAGGTGCGCGGCCTTGTTCCCGGCGTTCCAGACCAGCAGCGCCAGCAGCATCGACAGAATGGACGCGCCGATCCAGAACCAGAACGCGCCGGTGAAGTCGTAGGTGGTCGCCGCTTCGCCGACCACGCGCCCCCGATCGATCAACACGCCGCTGGCGGTGTCCTGGATGGCGGCGCCGATGTACGAGAACAGGCCGACGACGCCGGAAGCGGCACCCGCCGCACGCGGCGACACGATGTCGATGGCCATCAGGCCACCCAGGTACGACACCAGGATGCCCATCGCGAATCCGAACACCGTCAGGGCGATGCTGTCCAGCAGCATGTGTCCCGGCGGGATCAGGAAGAAGGCCATCAGGCTGGCGATCTGCAGCAGGCCCGCCAGCAGGCACGGCAGGTTGCGCTTCGCCTTGAACATGTAGTCCGACAGAAGGCCCGACGCCAGGGAACCGGCCATGCCGGCGAACGAGTAGATCGCCAGGATGGTGCCGGCATGCATCATCGAGTACGCCTTGCCCTCCTGCAGGTACAGCACGCCCCAGTTGTTCACGCCGTACCGGGCGACGTACATGCAGGCGCTGGCCAGGCCCAGCACCCAGACCGCCGGGTTGCGCAGCACCTCCAGCTGCAGCTTGGCAACGGATTCGGTGGGGGCCGCCTGGGGGGACGGGTCGTTCTTGTAGTCTCCGACCAGCGGCAGGCCCAGGGTGCGCGGTCGGTCCGCCAGGGACCGGAACAGGATGAACGCCGTGCCCACGCAGATCAGGCCCGGCCCCCAGAAGCCCCAGCGCCAGCCCATGTGGGACACCAGGAACGCCGTGATGACGAAGGTCAGCGCCTCGCCGATGTTGTGGCTGGTACACCAGATGCCGTATCGGGAGCCGCGCTCCTTCTGGCTGAACCACTGGGAAAGACTGACGATACTGCCTGGTGCGCCGGTCGCCTGGACCCAGCCGTTGACGCCCCACAGGGCGGCGACCACCATGAACAGTCCCGACCCCCCCAGCACCATCCGGAAGGGCTCCTCTTTCAGGATGTCCGAGAACCCCAGCAGCACGTTGACCACGCCCACGACCAGCAGGCCCGCGGACATGAACCGGCGGATGTTCGCCCGGTCGGCCAGGAAGCCGTTGACCAGCTTGCCCACGGCGTAGGCAATCAGCAGCGCCGAACCGATGATGCCCATCTGGGTGGCGGTCAGGATGTCCTCGTCCAGCATGGGCTTCTTGACGACCGAGAAGTTCAGTCGGCAGATATAGAAGATGCCGTAGCCCAGCGTGACGGACACGAAGACGCTCCACCGGTTGCGTTCGTAGCGGTGCCGGATGGATTCGGGAGTCTCGTTGGGGTCCACCGGCCGGTCGGGGCCGGTCCGGAACCAATCCAGCATCGCGCGCAGGGGATTCGCCATGAGCCTCCGCACCTTCGAGCCGGCAGGAATGGTAGCATCGCCGGCGCGGGGGTCCATCCCTTTTCGGAGGGCACTCCGGCGTGCAAGGCAGACGCGGGTTGCGTTGGAGACGGGGCGGCGGCCATCGGGACGGCGCCGACGAGGGGGCATCATGGGCAGGACGTTGCTGTTGCTGACGGCGCACGCGGACGACACCGAGTTCTTCGCGGGCGGAACCGTACTGAGACTGGTGGACGAGGGGTGGACGGTGCATGAGGTCATTGCCACCGACAACGGCAAGGGCAGTTTCGAACTGCCCACCAGCGAACTGGTGGCGGCCAGTCGTGATCGCGAGGAGGCGGCCGTGGCGGCCTTCGTGGGCAAGGCGTCGGTCGAGTTCCTGGGGTACCCGGACGGGGACATGGCCGCCGTGTCGCCTCTGGTGCTGCGGGGCCAGTTCATGCGGGCCATCCGTCGCCTGCGGCCCGATCGGGTGATGTCGTTCGACCCGTACGCGCCGTTCGAACCGCACCCGGACCATCGGGCCGTGGCCTGGGCCGCGGTCGAGGCGGTCATGTTCTCGAACCTGCCCCTGTTCTATCCCGAGCAT
Organism: Myxococcota bacterium; assembly: GCA_029975745.1. Taxonomy (GTDB): domain Bacteria; phylum Myxococcota_A; class UBA9042; order DTJE01; family DTJE01; genus DUVQ01. The sequence goes on from JARKOL010000141.1 coordinate 4,642, forward strand.
CGGGACGAAGGGCTGTCGCCCCATCTGGTCCCCGAGCGGTGGTTCTTCGCGAAGTCGGGGGAACGCTTCAATCACTTCGTGGATATCTCGGCGCAACTCGAGCGGAAGGTGCAGTCGCTGCTGCTGCACGAGTCGCAGATGAAGATGACGGTGGACGACCTGCGCATGTCGCTGGTGGCGACCGGCATGCACCCGGAACTGCTGCCGCTGCTGGATCGCGAGAACCCCGGGCCCCTGCTGCGGATGATGATCCCCGCGTGGGCCGCCCGGACCGGGGAGGCCGCCGGCCTGGCCGCGGCCGAAGGGTTCCGGGTGGAGAGCGCGGGCGACCTGTTCGCGGCCTGATCCCGGGGTCGCCCGAGAACCCCCGCCGCCGCAGGGCCGGAATTGATGGACGGAGCCTAGTCCCCACCCAGGTGGTGGTACATCAAGGTCACCCAGGAGTCGTCGCGCAACGCGGTCCAGGGCGTCAGGCCCCGTTCGCGTAGGGCCTGGTCCACGGCGTCCTCGTGGCACAACAGGATGCCGGACACGATCAACGAGCCTCCGGGCGCGACCGCGCGGCAGATCGGGCCGGCCAGCCGCAGCAGCGTGTGCGCGACCAGATTGGCGACGACGACGTCGAATCGGCCCTCGTCCCCGGTCAGGGGGCGCGAGGTGACCGTCAGGCGGTCGCCGACCCCGTTTCGGTCGGCGTTCTCGCGCGCCTCGGCAATCGCCTCGGGATCGACGTCGATGCCCAGCGCCCGGTCGATGCCCAGCAACAGTCCGCCAATCGCCAGGATTCCGGTTCCGGTGCCCACGTCCAGCAGGGTTCGGGGGCGTGCGTCCGGCGCCTCCAGCATCGTCTCGATCAGTCCCAGGCACGAGGCCGTCGTGAAGTGCGTTCCGGTGCCGAACGCCATGCCCGGGTCGATGCGCATCAGGATCCGGTCCGTCATCGGCGGTTCTTCCCAGGACGGACAGATCAGCAGGCGATTGCCGAGGGGCGTCGGCTTCCACGAGGCCTTCCACTGGGCGTTCCAGTCCTGGCCCGGGGCGACGCGGGCCGTGACGGCGGCGCTGCCGACTCCGGGAAGGTGGTCCCCGATCTCCCGCAGATATCTTCGCAGGGCGTCGGCCTCGGCCTCGGGAGCGGTCGGCTTCGGCAGCCAGGCCGTCAGGATGACCTCGCCGGACTCGTTTCGCGGCGCCTCGCCCCACCACTCGGAGGGGTCTCCGGACACCACGGGCCCGTCCCCGGCGGGGTACAGACCCGGGTATTCCTCCTGGACGCCGTCCGCGCCCCGGTCCAGCAGCCAGGCAACGACGGCCTCCTGCGCGGCCACGGGCACCTTGACCACCAGTTCCAGCCAATCCCCAGCGATCGGGTTCGACATGCGACCATCCGTTGCGAGCCGACATGACGGTATCCGGGGGCGGCGGCATTCGTCAAGCGAAGGCGAGCGTGACCCGCCGCCCCTTTCCGGGTAGACTCGGCCACCGTCGGGGTGATCCCGGCGGATTCCCGGAGGTGGCCATGTCCAGCGGTCGGTGTTGCGGCCTGGTGGTGCTTGCGTTCGTGTTCGCGGGGTGCAGCAGCAGCCTGGGCAGCGGGAATCCCGACCTGCCGAAGGAGGGCGTGACCGCGTCCGTCTCGTGCGCCAATCCCCTGGATCCCAGGCCGGTGCTGCCCTGTCCGGGCCAGGTCTGGATCGAGCCCCTGACGGCGCTGCAGACGGTGGGCGTGCTGGAGCCGGTGGCGACGGCGGCCTATGGGACCGCGGCCCGCTGGACAGGCTGGATCCAGGGTGTCGGGATCGGGCGGGACGGCAAGGTCACCTCGTCCGGTGTGTCCGGGTACACGACGGCCTGGTGCGACGGGGAAGGCGAACTGCTGTTCGACACCACCGGGGGCGACTGCCGGGTCCGGAACGCCTGCGACTGCATCGCCGACGGAACCTGTCGCGCGGGCTGCCCCGACGAGGTCGCGCTGCCCGCCGTGGATGCGGGGGGCGCGATCCTGGCCGCGTATCCCCAGTCGGCCGAGGCCGACACGTTCGACGTGGTCCTCGACGTCGTCCAGGGTGCCGAGTGGCGTGTCCGCCAGACCGGCGCCGCGGACTGGATCCGGATCGACGCGACGACCGGCCTGCCGCGCTAGGCGGGGCCTCGAAATGGCGTAATTCACAAGGTCAAGGGGCATGCCAGCGAGGCGGGGCACCGAAGTCGTTGATCCCGCGCCTTCGGCCGCCTACACTTGCGTTCCGGAGGTGGCCCGATGGACCGACGTGACTTCCTGAAGACCGCGGCAGCGACCAGTGCCGCCACGATGCTGCCCGCGTTCCTGGCGTCCTGCGCCAGGACGCCTCGCCGTCCCGACGGCTCGCCGGAGCCCGTGCCCATCGACGCGTTCCTGGGACAGGGGGCGCGGACGATGTGGATCGCGGCCCACCCGGATGACGAATGCTTCGCCGGGACGATCCTGGCGCGGTCGCGGCTGTTCTACGGCAACCCGCTGTACATGCTGGTCATGACGAAGGGTGACGGGGGCGAGTGCTGCCGTCCCGAGGGGTGCGAGCCCGACGTCCGGACGGTCCGCACGGCCGAAATGAACCGGGTCGCGCGGCTGTACGGGGCCGAACTGCAACTGGAGTCCTATTTCAACGCGCCGCTGCCGGTGTCGTCGTTCCCGAAGCGCCACGAGATCTACAAGCTTTGGCAGGATGTCAGCGAACCCCTGGATGTCACGACCCAGGCGATCCGGCGCTTCCGTCCGGATCTGGTCCTGACGTTCACGCCGGACAAGGGGGCCACCGGGCACCCCGAACACCAGTTGACCTCGCGCATCGCCACGACGGCCATTCGGATGGCCGCGGACCCGACCGTGTCCGGCGGCGGGTTGCCGCCCCATCGCGTGACGCGGACCTACAATCTGGTGGCCAAGTTCTGGCTGCTGAACCTGCTGGGGCAGGGCGATCCCGGGCCGGTCACCGAGGTGTTCGACGCGACCCAGCCGGCGATCGATGGCCTCAGTTGCGTGGACTTCATGGCGTACGCGACGGAACTGCACCGGACCCAGGCCAATGACATGGGGCTGGTGCGGCGGATGAAGGTCGCGTTCCAGTCGCTTTCGCTGCGCCAGACCGATCCCTTCACCCAGATCTTCCTTCCCGACGAGCCCGTCGTCTGACGGGGGCCAGGGGGCGGCCATGGACCGCGCGCGGGAGGGACGCCCGGGGGGACTCGTGTTCGCGGGGCTTCCCGTGTCCTGGACGGGGCTCGCGTTCCTTGTGCTGGCGCTGGCTTGCGCCGTGCCGATGTTCGTGTTCGACGTCGTGCCCGGCGCCGATCTGCCCATCCACATGGCCATCCTGCGCCACCTGGCGGATGCGATGGCCGATCCCGCGGCGTTTTCGCGCGAACTGGCCGTTCGTCCGTGGCAGCCCTACTGGGGGTTCTACGCCCCGACCCTGCTGCTTTCCCTGGTCTTGCCGCTCGACCTGGCGGCCCGGGGGGTCCTGTTCCTGGCCATGGTGTGTCTGCCGCTGTCCATTGCCGCGATTGCGCGCCGCGAGGGTGCGGACCCCCGGGTGGCGCTGGCGGCCTTTCCCCTGGTGTTCGGGTTCAATTTCTACTGGGGATTCGCCCCGTTCTACGTGTCCGCCTGCCTGGCGGTGGCCGGCCTGCTGCCGGCGATGCGGTTCGCGCGGCGGGGCTCGATGCGGTCGCTGGCCGGTCTGCACCTGGTGTCGTTGCTGTTGTTCACCGCCCATGCAACGGCCTGGGTCCTGTGGGCGGCCTGGAGCGCGTGGGTCTGGTTGACCGAGCCCCGGCGGCCCTGGCGTCGGCCCCTGATGGGGGCTACCGCGTTCATCGGGCCCGTGGGGCTCTTCGCGCTCTGGAAGGCGTCGGCCGGGCTCGAACGCATCACGCAGGCGCCGGCCACCCACTCCCTGAACTTCAAGGCGTGGCACCTGGTCCACCATGCGTTCCCGTCCCTGTCGCCCGGTGCCGAGACGGCCACGGCACTGGGCTTCCTGCTGCTGCTGGGACTGGGTATCGTGACGGCCCGTGGCGGATCGACGGGCGGGAATTCGAGGGGATGGCGTTGCCTGCGCTGGGGCGGGCTGGCGCTGGGGATGTTCGCGGCCTACTGGGTGCTGCCCCAGGACGTTGCCGAGTTCAGCTTCGTGTACCCCAGGTTCCTGGTGTTCGCGGGCCTGTTCGCCTTGCCCTGCCTGGCCGGACCCCTGCGCTGGGGGCGGGCGTTCACCGTGGCGGCGATGGTGCTGGGACTGGCGTCGTTCGGGCTGGCCGGCGTGGGTTTCGCACGGTTCGAGCGGCGCGCGGCGGGGGCGGGGCGCTGCCTGGCGCACGCGGCGGCCGGAAGTGTCCTGATGCCGTTCGCGTACCTGCGGGACGACCCGGACCTGCGGTATCCCCTGTTCCTGCACGCCGGAGCCTGGCACGTCACCGCCAACCGCGGGCGAGTGTACGGCGACTGGATCGAGGCATTGCCGACCTCCATGGTCCACTGGCGGGACGCCGCCGGCCTGGACTCGCCGCCGCCGGTGTTCCTGTGGGCGCCTCGGCCCCTGGAGGACCCGTCGGTGGCCGACCGCGTCGCGTACTTCCTGGTTCACGGGCCGCGGCAGGTGCGGCTTCCCGGTGGGGACCCCGTCGATCTGGACGCGGCGCTGCTGACGGGGCTGGACGTCGCGCCCCAGCCGATCTGCGAGGACGGCAGGTGGCGGCTGTATTCGCGACGGGCGGATTCGGTCGCCGACGTCGAGTCCGCCGCGCAAGGCCCCTTGGAGCCCCGCGAAGCCGATCCGTACTGACCGGGAGAAGTGTCGTTCGCGCCGGAACCGTTCCGGAGGCTGTCCCGGGTTTGGTCATGGAATCCGTGTGATGCTAGGATTCCGCCGTTCCCATGGCAGATTCTTCAAGGAGGTTCGGCATGAAGCGCTATCTGCTTCCGCTGGTCGCGGTCCTGGTGATGGGTGCGGGGTGCGAGACGGCGGATGACGACGGTTCCGACGTTGTCGATCGCGACATCCTGGGTGAAGGGGTCCGGGATACGCTGGACCGGGACACGGTGACGTGGGACACGATGCAGTCCCAGGACGTGATTCCGGACGCGCCCCCGCCCCAGGACGTTGGGGAAGATACGCCTCTTCCCGAGGACGTCATCGAGACGCCGGACACCCTGCCGTTGGACCACGGGGGAGCCGAGACGGTCGAGGACACGCAGGCGCCGGATACGCTGGAGCAGGACACCCTGTCCTCGGACAACGGCGGCGGGGGTGGCGGCTGCGATCAGTACTGCACGGACATGATCGCGGCGTGCCCCGAGGACGACACGATGGAGACGTGCATGAGCAGTTGTGAGCATGCCGACGCGGATCCGTCGGAGACGGCGCTGGAATGCGCCGCGGCGGCGACCGATTGCCAGTCGGCCCGTCCCTGCTGGAGCGTCTTCTTCGATTGATGCCCGCAGCCCATTCGCGAATGAACGATGGGGCGATTGGTGTCCGTCGGGTCGTCCTGAAGGCCCCTAGAAGAACAACTGGGCCTGGGTCGTGAAGGCCTTGGACCACGGAGCCTTGTCCAGGTCGCCCATCTTCGTCGCGCTGAACTCCATCTTGACCGACGCGTTGTGGTTGCGGATCCAGAAGTTCAGGCCGCCCCGCAGATCCAGAATGTCGTTGTTCGCGCGGTTGCCGCGGAACCAGTCGGCGCAGAAGACCGGCTGGACGAAGTCGTAGCGGTAGCCGATCTCGGTCATCACCCCCAGGCCGGACGCCTTCGCGGCGACGACGGACCGGTTGCCGGCCTTGTCATAGACCAGATCGTTTCCGTGGTCGTACCAGAAGAACGCCCCCTGGAACACGATCTCGTGCTTGTCGCCGATCGGCACGTCCGCGTACACGTCGGCGCTGAACGACAGGGCATCGGTCAACGTTCCCTTCTGGACGACCGTCTTCTTGTTGTCCAGGTTGGCCGGCCGGTCCATGACCGCGCCGTGCTGGTAGTCGAATCCGGCGCCGATCGAAACGATGGGCGCGGTCGCGAAGTGCAGGCCCTTCAGGAAGAACGCCGTGTCGTCGCCCAGGATCGAGCAGCGCACGTGGCCGGTGAATCGCGGCCAGTCCTCGGGATTGGAACGCAGGACATCCTTGCCGTTCAGGTCCTTGACGACCGCACCCGCCGCATCCTTCTGCAGCGACTGGCCCTGGGCCCCGTTGAACACGCCCAGGCGGTAATGGAACTTCTTGTTCGCCGCGGTGCCGCGCAGCTGGATGCCCATGTCGCGCCAGACGTGGTGGGATCCCGCGACGAACTTGATCATGTTCAGGTGGTAGTCCATCGCGTTCAGGGCGATCGCGCCCTGCAGGTTCGCCCGCGAGAACGGCAGCAGGATCATGCCGACGTCCACCTGGAACGCCTCGACGATCTTGAACGAAACGTAGGCATCCTGGACGAAGAAGGCCGCATCCCACTTGCCGCCCTTGCCCCAGTTGGCCTGGTCCGTCTCGAAGAAGAACGAGATGTTCTTCCACAGGTCCCCGAACAGCAGGATGCGCGAACGTCGGACGAAGAAGTCCTTGCTCCAGGCCGTTCCGTCCGGCGCCCCCTTCTCGGCGAACTGCGCCTGGACCTGCAACAGGTAGTCGATGTTCAGCGCCGTGTGCTCGGCGATCTGGATCTTGTACGCGAATGCCGGCATGGCGACCAGCATGACCCCGACCGCGACCATCCCCCGGATCCAGCGTTGCGTGTGCATCCTTGAATTCCCCCGGTAAGTTGAACCTCACGCATCTTCATGTCCGCCGCGCCTACGGCGGACTGCCGTGCCGAACTCTATTCCAGGATCATCATCCGCCCCAATTTCGTGCAGCAGCGACATCCGTGAAGGGAATCGGTTTCTAGGAAGTGGTGGCCTTCTTCTGGGTCATCAGCGAGACGACGACCAGCGTCAGGAAGGAGGCCGGGATCGAGAAGATGCCCGGATTGGCGAACGGAATGGGCGCCTCGGTGGGCAGGCGGCCGTACAACTGGTACATCGTCGGCGAGAACAGGATGATGCCGATGGCCGTGACGATGCCGACCGCGATCGACGCGACGATGCCCTGGTACGTGGTCTTCTTCCAGAACAGCAGCATGACGATCGAGGGCAGGTTCGCCGATGCCGCGACCGCGAACGCCAGTCCGACCAGGAAGGAGACGTTGACCCCCTGGAAGAGGATGCCCAGGATGATGGCGATCACGCCGACCACCAGGGCCGAGATCTTGCCCGCCAGGACCTTCTTGTGGTCCGGCAGGTTCATGCCGCCGAACCGATCCAGCAGGTCGTGGGCGACCGCACCCGATGCCGCCACGATCAGGCCGGCGACGGTGCCCAGGACCGTCGCGAACGCGATCGCCGAGATGATCGCGAACAGCAGCATTCCGAAGGACCGCGCCAGAAGCGGCGCCGACATGTTGTTGTCCGCCGGATTGACCACATCGCTGACCATCGCGCCCAGGCCCATGTACAGGGTCAGGACGTAGAAGAAGCCGATGGCGGCGATCGCCACGATCGTCGATTTCCGGGCCGCCGCGGGCGTCGGGACGGTGTAGTAGCGGATCAGGATGTGCGGCAGGGCCGCGGTGCCCAGGAACAGCGCCAGCATCAGGGACACGAAGTCCAGCTTCTGCAGGGGCGTGCCCTCGACCTTGAAGATGGTGCCCGGACGCATGACCCGGTCGCCGGACAGCAGCGCCGGGTAGTACACCGCCAGCTTCTCGCCGTCATGCTCGAACTTGATGGACTTCCAGGTGCGGATGCGGGTGTCCGGGTGCCCCAGCTTGGCCAGGAACTCGAAGGGGCCGACCGAGCCCTCCTCGATGACGGTGCTGCCTTCCAGCTTCAGCACGTGCCCGGCCTGGCGCAGCTTGTTCGTCGGGGACTTTTCGGCCCCGTTGATGTACACCGCGCCGTCCGCGGCATGGGACTCGTACTGGCATTCGCGCAGGGTGATCCGACCGTCCTCGACCTCCTTGCGGAACCAGGTCGTCGTTTCGCCATGCGTCGTCTTGACCAGGGTCACGATGCCCGGGATGTCCTTGACGTCCAGCACGCGGACCGTGGGGTCGTCGGGAACCAGCGCGCCGTCCACCTCGGTCGCGGTGATCGTCGCGTACTTGTGGAACGGGACCTTGCCGCCCTGGTCGGGTTCGGCGTGGAAGCCGCGAACCAGCACGGCGACCACGATGGCGAACGAGAACACCACCAGCAGGCCGCCCTTCAGGAACTGGACGTAGGTCGTCGAGGTCATGCCGGCGGTGGCGACGATGATGATGACGATGCCGCCGACCAGCATGACGCCGACCGCGTGGGGCAGGCCCAGCAGCGGGGTCACCAGGACGCCGGCGCCGACCATCTGGGGAATCAGGTAGAAGATCGACACGACCAGCGTGCTGATCGCGGCGGCCAACTGGATCCCCTTGCTGTTGAAGGTCGAATCCAGCGCGTCGGTGAACGTGTACTTGCCCAGGCGCTTCATGGGTTCGGCGACCACGAACAGCGCCACGATCCAGCCCGCCAGGTAGCCGATCGAGTACAGGAACCCGTCGTACCCGGCGGTCGCGATCATGCCGCAGATGCCCAGGAAGGACGCCGCGGACAGGTAGTCGCCGGCGAACGCGATGCCGTTGACGGACCAGTGAATGGTGCCGCCGGCCGCGTAGTAGCCCGCCGCCGAGCGCGCCTTGCGGGCGAAGAAGAACGACATGCCGAGGACGGCCCCGACAAAGCCCAGGAACACGAGGATGGGCATCCATTCCATGTCAGACCTCCCCGTCGTGCGCGGCCAGGCGACGTTCTTCGCGGACGCAGAAGCCGTTGTAGATGAGCGCCATGACCAGGGCCAGGACGATCAGGCCGAAGCCGTACACGACCGCCAGGTTCAGCCCCCAGAACACGATCGAGTTCATGGCGGTGGGGGAGATCAGGTTGATCGCGACGAAGCCCGCGTAGACGAGTGCGTAGAACAGGAACATCCAGACCCCGAGGCGGGTCTTGTACCCGGACGCTGGGTCCCGGTCCTGTTTGGCCGCTGGTTCGTGGAACATCGACGCATCCCTCCTTGTCGTCAAGTGGTGGGCGGAAACCGCCCGACAATGATTTGCGTCAGTGTATGGTGCGTTTCGTGGCGGAGTCAAACAAAGATTTCGAGGGGTGACGGTTGCGGGAATCGGGGTGGGGTGCGTGGCGTAATAATCTGAAATGATTGCAAGTAACGTCGGTCGAGGTGTGCCTTGCGGTCGGAACGGGTGAGGCGAGATGACACGGAACGGGAGAATGGAGGCTAGGCCGCCCCCAGGAAATCGAAGCTGATCTTCTTCAGCGCCAGCGACGCCTGGGCCAGGGCCTTCTTGACCATGGCCTCTTCCAGGTCGTTCAGATCCTTCGGGTTGACGTGGTTGTCGGGCGCCAGTCCCTGGATGGCCAGCCGGGCCTGGTGGCGCAGGCGCAGCCCCATCAGGAAGGAGTAGGTCGCCCCGAACTCGGCGTGGCTGGACGCGGACAGCACGCCCGCCTCGTGCAGCCGGTCCAGGCGATCCAGCGTGCTGGTGCGTTCGACTTCGTGCCGCAGCGAGTACAGACGGGCGAAGTTGACCAGCGGCATCATGGCGTCCTTGACCGAGAACGTGCGGGCGTCCGGTCTATCGGGTCCCGAGCCGGTCACGATCTTGCCGAACATCCCGATGGGCGGCTTGTACAGCAGGGCATTCTGGGCGAAGTGCAGGAAGAAGGACGGGTGGTCCCTCAGTTCGGCGTCGATGTGGCGTCGCAGCGCGAAGGCCAGTTCCGGGTCGCCCGCGACGGGCCGGAAGTCGAAGAACATGTTGACGGACAGCAGATCCTGGGGCGTCCCAACGGCAATCCACCGGCCGAACATCCCCTTCCAGGACGAGAGCGATTGGTTCCACTTCGGGTTGCGGGCCATGGCCTCGCCGGGGCAGTAGCGGTAGCCGGCGGTGCGCAGGCCGTCGCACACGCGTCGCCCCAGGTCCAGGAACCAGGCGGCGGCGACCTCCCTGCGCTCGGGCGGCACATCCTGGTAGACGATCGCGTTGTCCTGGTCGGTGGCCAGGGTCTGCTCCTCGCGGCCCTCGCTGCCCAGGGCCAGGAACACGAACGGGACGGGGGGAGGGCCCATTTCCTCGATGGCCAGTTCCACCAGTCGCCGGGTGACCGCGTCGGACACGTGCGTGATCACGCGGGTGACCGTCCTGGGGCGGGCCCCCCAGTCGTTCAGCGCCTTGACCAGGAACGGCAGGCGCGCGCGGGCGCTCGCGACGTCGTCCACCGTGCGTCCCCGGCCCGCCTCGCGGACCAGGATGGCCGAAGAGTGGCCGGTGAATGCCAGCAGGTCGTCCGACGACACGATGGCGGTGACCAGTCCGGCGGCGTCGGAAACGCCCAGGTGTCGCACGCGCAGGTCGCGCATCCGCTGGATGGCCTCCCAGGCCAGCGACTGGTCGCCGATTCGTTCCAGGGGGGCGCTCATCACCTCGTGCGCTGGGGTCGCGGGATCCCGTCCCTGGGCCAGCACGCGGTCCGCCAGGTCGCCGTCGGTCAGGATGCCGATCGGCACCCCGTCCTCCTTCGTCAACAGGATGGCGTCCCGGTCCGCGCGGGCCATCTGGTCGGCGGCCTTGACGACCGGCGTGTCCAGCGGGCAGGTGATCGCGCGGCTGGCCCTGCGCGACACGGGTTCATCCAGGAACAGCAGGGAGGTCTGCAACTCCTCCAGCAGCGCCTCGCGCTCGGCTTCCCGCCGACGTTCGTCCGTGATGTCCTGGACCAGTCCGTCGCAGCTGCGGGGATGCCCCGAGGGGTCACGGACCAGCACCGCCGACAGGCGGACGGTGCGCGCGGCACCATCCCGACGTCGGATGCGCATGACGCGTCCCAGGACCGTGCCCTCGACGGCCAGGGCGCTGGCCAGGGCGTTTCGGTCGTCGTCGTCGAACGCCAGGTCCATCAGGGGGAAGCCCGCCAGGTCGTCCTCGGGCCCGAACCCGAACAACTCCCGCGCGGCCGGGTTCGCTTCCAGCAGGCGCCCTCGGCGCCCCGCGGTCGTCCGGAAGACACCCACGTCGATCGCCTCGCGCAGTGCACGGAATCGCTCGCGATTCTCGCCCAGCTCGGCCTCGGCCTGCTTGGTGCGCGTGATGTCCCGCGCCGTCACGATCAGGCCCTGGCCGTCGGCCAGCGCCACGGGGGTCGTCGTCAGCAGCACGTCGAACAGTCGGCCCTCCCGATGGACGAAACGGGCCTCGAAGCGCGCCGGCGCGGGATGTCCCGCCATCGCCTCGGCCAGGTGGCGTCTGGCGACCGCGTCGTCGGGGTCCACCAGGTCCAGCAGGGCCAGGTCGGCCATCGACAGGTCGTCGTAGCCCAGCATGTGCTGCATCGTGGGATTGCTGTAGGCGCAGCGCTCCCCCAGAACCATCAGCGTGCCCTCGGTGGACGCCTCGACCAGGGCGCGGTAGCGCTCGTGGGACTCGCGCAGCGCCGCCTCGGCCCGGCCTCGCTGGCGCTCGATGCCCAGTCCCTGGTGCGCGACGAACAGCAGGATCAGGCCGACCAGCGCCGTGATGATCAGGGAGGCCCGGACCATGCTGCCGGTCAGGGCCGTGATCTCGGCGCGCACGTCCTCGGTGTAGATCCCGGTCCCGACCGTCCATCCCCAGGGGCTGAAGCCCAGCACGAAGGACTGTTTGGGCACCAGTCGCGCCGGGTCGTCCTTCCACTGCCAGACGTAGTCCGCGTACCCCTCGCCGGCTTCGCGGACGCGCCGCACGAACTCGACGAACACCGGGTTCCCGCCGGGGTCCTTGAAGGAGGTCAGATCCTGGCCCTCCATCTCCGGGCGGAACGGGTGCATCACCATCCGGGGATGCATGTCGGTGATCCAGAAGTAGTCCTTGTCGTCCGGTCCGTAGCGCAGGTCCCGGACGCGGGCGATTGCGGCGGCCTGGGCCTCGCCTCTGGGCATCCGCCCCGCGACTTCCTCGGCGTGGTACTCCTTCAGCACGCTGGCCGCCGATCGCGTCAACTCCCGGATCAGGTCCCGCTTCCGGTCCATCATCATGCGTTCGACGTCGGGCAGCAGCATCCCGAACAGGAAGGCGACGAACAGCGCCAGAAGCAGCCCGCTCGGCAGCAGGATCCGCAGGATGTACTTGCGCCAGTCCATTGGAAACCTCCTGCGTCACGCGCCGATGCGGCGCATCGCTCCAAGGCTGCCCAGTCCCAGTCGTTCCAGGCGTCCAGCCTGGGCCAGGAAGACCTGGGCGCACGTCAATGCGTCGCTGAGTGCGTCATGCTGACGGCCCGCGGGAATACCCAGCGAGCGGGCGATATCCGTCAGCCGGCGATAGGGCACATCCTGCTGGTGACGTCCCGCGAGCTGCGGGTGGGTGTCCAGCCACGAGGTGATCCGGGCCGTGTCCAGGAACGGGACCCACAGACCGCAACGCCATGCGTCGCGGAACGCGCGTTCCAGGAAGGGGCGATCGACGTCGCCCACGTGGACCACCAGGACGCGCCCCGCCAGCCGCCTTGCCAGCTCGGGCAGGATCTGGGGCGCGGCAGGCGCCGACGCCAGGCGCTCGGGCATCAGGCCGTGGACCCGGATGGATGGAACGCCGATGGCATGGCCGGCCGGCGGCGCGACCAGGGTCTCCCAGGCCGAGTCCATCCGGATGCGACCCTCGTCGATATCGACCAGGCCGACCGCCAGAATCGCGTCGCGTCGCGGATCCAGTCCGCTGGTTTCCAGATCCAGGACCGTGAACGGCGTCCTTCGCCAGGCGTGCCGGGGATCGGGCCAGGGGGCACCAAGCCAGTCCCGGACGGCGGGCTCCAGATCGGTGCGGCGCAGGGCACGCCGCCGCAACCATCGGGTCAGCGCATCCACGAGTCCTCCCGTCGGATCCGGTCCGCCATGGCATCCAGGCCTTCGCGCAGCAGGGCGAAACAGTCCCGCATCAGCGCGCGATCCGCCGCGGTCGGTTCCTCGTGGGCATCGCGGCCACGGGCCAGCACCCAGCCGGCGGCCCACTCCCACGCGGCGGCCAGGTCATCGGCCAGCGCCCGTGCCAGATGTCCTGCCTCGGCGGCGGCCCGCAGTCGGGCGGGGGTCTGGCGTGGCGGCGCGTCGGTTCCCAGCGAAGCCAGGCGAGCCAGATTCTGGATGGGACGGACGATGCGATTCGGGACCTCCAGGTGGCAGGCCTGCGTGCCGTCCGGTTCCTGCACGCAGCCGGCGTGCCAGGCCAGCGGCGGTCGCCGGATTCGGGCCAGAAGGGCCGCGGCGATGGGTCGAGCCCCCGCGCGTCGCGCCAGACGCGCCAGGCGGTCCGAGGGATCCAGCGTGCCGGTGACCAGTCGGGCATCCAGCAGGGCTTCGAGGACCGCGGGGTGCAGGTCCGCGGGATTCGGGTCGTCCCCCAGGGTGCGGCAGGCCAGAGCCGGCGCCGCGCGGGGCGACGGGTTCGACCGGTCCGGGAACAGCCGTTCCATGACGTTCGCGGTCGAGGCCAGCCAGGGGGGAATCGCGTCGGACGCCCCCTGGGCGGGGGTGTCCAGCAGGATCAGGCTGCCGCCCTCGGGGGGCCACGCGGACTCGCACCGTCCCACGGCGCCCAGCGCAAGCCAGGCGAAGCGCGGCACGTCCGGGGCTTGTGTCCAGGCATCCGCCAGACGCCGGATCAACGCATCGCAGGCCAGGGCGGCCAGGCGTCCGACCGCCGACGCCGCGATTCCGGCGCGAGCCATCTCGGTGAGGGCCGGGCCGACCTGGCGAGACCACCCCTCGACGTCCTCGGCGCTGCGGGTGCGCTCCAGAACACGCCCCAGCAGGAGCGGGCTGCGGGACTGGAGTCGCAGCAGGTCCGTCACGGTGACGACGCCGATTGGGACGCCCTCGGCCACGACCGGCAGGTGATGGATGCCGTGCTCCATGACGACGGCCAGCGCCTCCAGAACCCGGGCCTCGGCCGGAACGGTCACCATCGGCGCGGTGGCGACGCACGACACGGGCACGCCCGGATCCATGCCCTCGGCCAGGACGCGCGTGCGCAGGTCCCGGTCGGTGACGATTCCCCAGGGAGTACCCGGCACCAGGATCGAGGACATGTGCGCGCGTGCCATTTGCCGTGCCGCGTCCCGGACCGGGGTGTCCGGCGGGCAGGTCAGCGGCGGCGCGTTGGCGACGTCCCCCACCCGGGTGTCGGCGAAGGAACCTTCCGATCGTGCATCGAGGGCGCGTCGAAGCCGGCCCCCGGCCGTACCGCCCAGGAAGGCCGCCATCGCGGGAAGCCCGGCGAGGCCGGCGAGGACGTCGTGTGGAATCAGATAGACCAGCAGATCCTCGCGGGCGACGATGTCCGTGGTGGATGCGCTTTGGGTCCACGCGGCGTGGACGTCGAAGGCGTCGCCCTCGCCGAACCGCGTAAGCGGGGAGCCGTCCGCGCCGCCGGGGGGGGCCTCGGCGGAACCACTGCGCACCAGGAACAGGTGTTGCGGCACCGCCCCCGCGCAGACGACGCGGGCGCCGCGCGGAAAGTACTCGATCTGCAGGCGTCGGGCGACGGACGCCACCCGCTCCGGGGGCAGTTCCTGCCAGGGAACGTGACTGGACAGGAATCGGACGATGTCCTCCACAGCACCTCCGGATCGGGCTGGTCAGGGGTCCTAGTCTATCGCACTTGAGCCGGCTGCGGGGGTGTTGCCTGAGGGCGAGTCCGGGGGTGCAGGGGCGGCGGGTGCCGGCATGCGGACCCGGTACAGGATGGAATGGGGCCGGGGGTCCGGGTAGCGGTGGAACGTCTCGTAGGGCGTCGGGCCGTCCACCCTGGGCAGCACGGTCCGGGCCAGCGGGGTTTCGGCCAGTTCCTGGACCAGCCGACGACACTCGGGGCGTTCGGCGACACCCAGCGGGCCTCCCGGGGGCAGCAGTTCGTCCCGGGTCATCGACGTGGCCTGGCAGGAGGTGCCTCGCCACAGGAACGTCCGGTCGGCGCGGGCGGCATTCGAGGCAAGGCGTTGCCGCCAGGTGTCCTCCGACATGACTTCGATCTTGCGGCCGGTCCGCGACGCGGCGAACGCCGGAAAGTGGTGATACACGCGATCCGTGCCTGCCGGGGCGGGGTCCGCGGGGACCACCACGATGGCGCCATGCGGCAGGGAGGCCGCAAGGGCCGCCGCGTATTCGTAGTCCAGGGCCTCGATGTCCCGTGTCGTCCAGGGGCCCCGGTCCAGGAGGGCCGCCAGGACAATCCACGTGACCAGAAGCGCGGCCGTGCCACGCAGGGCAGTTCCGGCGATGCGCGACGGTGCGGACGTCGCCAGCGATGCGAGCCGGACTGGGACGATCGCCACCAGAACCGCCACGAGCGGCGTGGCCAGGGACTGGTATCGCAGGGCGTCTCCGAACCCGGTGAACCGGAACCGGGTCAACCACAGGAAGGTGACGAAGCCGACCAGTGCCAGCAGCGCGCCCGCCCCGCGTCGAAGCCGCGTTCCCGGCCCGGCGAAACCCATGAGGCCGGCGCCGACCAGGGCGCCCAGGAACAGGGCCGGCGGGGTCCATCCATGGCCCGACAGCAGGTAGGCCCCCGGGGAAAGCAGACCCAGCGAGGTCACGCGGAGGATCTCGTCCCCCGTCCGGTCGCCGACGGCGCCCCAGGCTACCGTGGCCCCGGCACCGACGACACCGACCGCCAGGGCCCAGCCCAGGACGGCCCCCAGTCGCCAGCGCAGTCCGGGCCTCCAGGGGGGGAAGACCAGCAGAGTCCCCGTACAGGCCAGGATGCCGGCGGGGTGGGCCGTGGCCGCCAGCCCACAGACCAGGGCCGCGCCCGCGGCGGCCCGGATGCCGGGATGCTCGCGCAGCCGGAAGAGCAGGCCCGGCAGGAGCGCCACCAGGAACACGACGACTGCCAGGACGCTTTCCGACCGTGCCACCCTGCCGGCCAGCGGCCAGGATGCGTGCAGCAGGGCGGCAGCCAACGCCCCCGCCGGCGAACCGGAGACGACCCAGGCGGAAGCGGCCGTGGCAGCCGTTGCCAGGGTTCCCCAGACCACGGCGCCGTCGAACACGGCGAGGTCGGTGCCGCCAAGCAGCGTGGTCGTGGCTCGCTGGGCGACGACGCCCGAGGCGCCCATCAGGCGAATCCAGGGCGCCGGCTGGGGCGAGAGGATGGGCATGCCGACAACGGCCCCCAGATCCTCGATGCCGTGGTTGTTCGCATGAAGCAGGGTCCTGGGAGTCGTCGCTCGAAGACCCGCCGACAACGCCACGGCGCAGACGCATGCCCAGAACCACGGCGAACGTGGCAGACGCCATGACGCCCGCGTCCGGATCGCCGCGCCCAGGCCCAGAAGCACCAGTGCCAGCCACATGAGGGCCGCGGCCACGACGCGTTCGCGGGGCGGTGGAGGCGCTCCGTCCGCTTCCTGGTTGCGCAGGGCGGCTCGCAGACCGGTGGCCTTCGCGAGCATCGTCCCGTCGTCGTTCTGGACGATCCGTTCCCACAATCGGGTCACCGCGGGCGCCAGGGACTCGGGCAGGGGGTCCGGCTGGAATCCCGGGACGAACGATCGCGAGGTCCTGGCGGATTGGGGGGTGTCCGGGGGGCGCAGTTCCAGCAGCAAGTGGGCCGAATCCCGAGGGCTGGTCACCTCGATCGCGATTCCCGTGGCGTGGACGGCGATCCCCCCGATCCGGATGCCGGGCGCCAGTTCGGAACCGGGCGCATCGGGGGCAAGCAGTCCTGGAATCATCTGGGCGGCTTCAGGCCCCAGGACCGGCACGTTCGCGGCGGCCGGCCAGGCCAGCACGAAGACGCAGACGCCCACGCCAGGCATCCACGACCGAATCGCGACGTCACGAACCAGGCGGCCGACCATGGGACATCCCGCGGGAACTCCAAGACGCCCTACGCTAGGTTCGAGGAGGGGGCGCCGTCAAGTTGACCCTCGGAACTTCGGGTAGTGGGTGGCGGCTCGCGGGGGATCGGGATACTGGACGCGCCGAGGCCAAGGGGATAGATTCCAGGCACGATGCGCCGGGGGAACTTCCGGATGCCCAGCAGTTATCGGGGCGGATTCCTGCTTGTGATGGCGACGGGGGCGCTGTTCCTGGCGCTTCATGCGACCTGCGATGCGGCACCGGCGGGCGTCCTGGAGGGGGCGGACCCCTCGCGAGTCGAGGTCGTGCGAACCGTGTTTCCGGGGCCGGGCTGGGCCGGCGTGGTGCGCATCTCGATCCTGCTGACATTCCTGACGATGGTGTTCGCGGCGGCCCGGATGGCGGTCCGGTCGGGCATGACGATGCCGTGGGCACCTCGCCGCCTGTGGGCCTTGGCCGGGCTGACCGCGCTGGCGGCGGGTCTCCGATTCACGTTGTCGCCCCACGAGTTCCTGCATCAGGGCTACCACCACGGGACATTCGTCCATCAACTGCTTCACGCGCCCGGCGTGCAGTGGGATCACGGCGAGGTCGGGCCCGCGTTGTATCGGCTGTTCGACGTGTTGTCGGGCGGCGGCGAGCGGACCGTGTTCGCGGTCAACGCGGTACTGGGCTCGCTGACGGTGCCGGCGCTGGTCCTGCTGGGGCTGGCGCTGTTCCGGAACGGGTCCCTGGCGTGGTTCTCGGGGCTGATCCTGGCACTGTTCCCGCTTCACCTGCGGTATTCGGCCAGCGAGGATCCGGTCGTGCTCGCGACGCTTTTCGGGGTGGCCTCGGCGGCCTTCTCGCTGGCCTGGGTGGACACGCGTCGGCCGGCCGCCCTGGTGGGAGCGGTGGCCGCCTGCGCGCTGGCCATGCAGTCGCGGACCGAACTGATGGTATGGCCCGTCTTCCTGCTGGGGCTCGTGCTTCTGGCTCGGGGGCGAGCGGCGCTCGAGTCGCTGGCGCGGCCCGCGTTCCCGGTCGCAGTGGGCGTGCTGCTGCTTCTGGTGGCTCCTCGCCTGGAGCAGGTGCTGTCGCCGCCGGACGGGCACGTCCTGCTCCGGATGGATCCGGGTTCGTTCGCCAGTCACTTGAACGGACTGCTGAATCCGTCCCATGAGCGGCTGCGACAGGTGTTCCTTCACCAGGACGTTACTCCCCCCTTCCTCTGGGCCCTGGCGCTGGGGGGCGTCCTCTGGGCCATGCGGTCGGCGCGGGGCGCGCTGGCGGCGTCGTTCCTGGTCATCCTGGGGTACGTCTCGCTGACCACGGTGTTCCAGAAGAACCTGCCGTTCATGCTGCGCACCCAGGTCTTCTGCACGCCCTGGTGGGCGCTGGTGGCCGCCGGGACCCTGCCGTGGTGGCTGGATGCCCTTGATCCGGACCACCGGCTTCGACGTTGGGCCGTCTGCCTGGTGGCCGTACTGGCGACGTTGTCCGGGATCCTGACGCATGGTTCCTGGATTTCCCGCAGCACCGAGGCGTGGCAGGAGTTTCACTTCATCCGGGAGCAGGTTCCCTTGCTGCCGCGGGACGCGCGGATCCTGACCATCGTCCAGCCGACCTATCCCGATCTGGACTCGTTCCCGGCGTTCCTTCTGGACCGCCAAGGCAGGACCGACGTGACGTTGATCGACCTGCGCGAGGTACTGGACGGCCGCGCCCCCTGGCCTTCGCCGGGCCCGGATCTGCTGTTCCTGCAGGGGATGTTCTGTCACTTCGTGGTGCCCAAGGTCGATCCGTCCCCCGGGGAACTGGCGGCACGGTGTCTTGCCGTGCGGGATCGGTACGTGCTGGAGCCCCGGGCCACCGTGCTGCTGGACGGCGTTCCCAGTTCCGAGAGGGTCTACTTGAAGGATGGCGTCGGCCCCTGGGAGGTCGGCCTGTTCCAGGCCGTGGACTGGCGCCAGCCCTGACGGGGACTACGGTCGGGCGCCTGGCCGGCTAGGATCGGGGCTCGGTACTTTCGCCCCGCGCGTGGTCGTCCAGAAGCGCAAGGAAGACCAGCTGACCAATCCCCAGACTGCCTCCATGCCAGCGGGGCGACTCGTTTTCGATCAGCTCCTCGAGGTTCGGGAATGCCCGATAGGCGATCGTCCGGATGTCGTCGGCGCCCGGCGTTCCGGCCACGTCCAGCACCTGACGCTCCATGTCGGGGTCGGGCTCCCAGCGGACCGTGACGCCGGGAATCGATGCCAGCGCGGTGGACAGCGGTCCCAGATCCAGGTCGTTGCTGAGCCGGTTCGCGACCGACAGGGGGGCGTCGGGAGGGGGTTCGGGCGAGGGTGTGCCTGGTCGGCAACTGAACACCCAGTCCGCGAAACGATGCTGGGGCGTCACGTAGCGGTGCGCGTCCGGCAGTCGTCGCGCGATCTGGTCCCGGGCGGCAACCGCGTCATAGCCCCGGTCGTCCTGATCCCGGCGAGCCTTCCACGCCCGCCGCAGGGCCTCGTCCGGGGCCACCTGGATCTTGATGTCAATCAGGCTGCGCATGCGTCGGATGAAGAACGGGTGCAGCCCGATGAAGAACACGAACCTGCCCGGCGCGAGGGGCTGCGGTGGCGTGAACCGGCCCGTGCGATGGTCGTACCGGGGCTTGATGACGGTCCGCCCCCCCTTCAGCGAGACCAGGTCGTCCAGGGGGCGCATCAGGTCGCTGCCCCGGGGGTCCAAATGGGTCAGTTGCTTCCAGGCCGGATCGCCACGGACGAAGCGGTGGTAGTCGTCCCCCTCGTTGACCGTACACTGGGCGTCGCCCAGCAGGTCCCGTAGCGCCTGGCCCAGAGTGTGCTTGCCCGACCCGGAATCGCCCCCGATCCCGACCAGGGTGGTCCGGCGTCCGGTCGCATACTCGCGATTGCTGGCGATTCCCAGTCGGTAGATCCGGAACAG
>JARKOL010000143.1 GCA_029975745.1 Myxococcota bacterium
CGGACTACGCGGCCCAGACCATCCGGGCGGTGGTCAAGACCGGGACGCCCGCGGGCAGCCCGTCCGCGCCCTCCCTGACCCAGAGCGACGGGGTGCTCTGGGAGCTGTCCCTGTCCACGGTCGAGGCCGACAACGGGTTCATCTCCATCGTCGACGCCGACATCCACCGCGATCGCATCTGGGCAAGAGAGAAGGCCCCAGGGGATACCAAGTTCAGCTTCAACCCGAATCTGGAAGACGCGCAGTGGCTTCGATGCGACGGTCGGGCGGTCAGCCGCACGACCTACCGTGACCTGTTCGACGCCATCGGCACGGCGCACGGGGTAGGGGATGGCAGCACGACGTTCAATATCCCCGACCTGCGTGGCAGAGTGCCCGCCGGGATGGACAACATGGGTACGGCGGCGGGCAGCGCCAACGTGGTCACGAACTCGGCGGCCGATAGCGCGGGCGGGGGGATGGGGGAGGAAAACCATACGCTGTCTCTGGATGAAACCCCGGCCCATACCCATCTGGTCGGCTATACGCCGGGCGCTGGCACACCCACCGCCAACGTGATCGACACGTTCACGCTCAATACAACTCGCTCGTCGACGCAGTTGAGCACCGACAGCAAGGGTTCGGGATCGGCCCATAACAACATGCAGCCGACCCGCTTTGGATACTGGTACGTCCGCCTGTAAGGCGGGGAAAGGGTAGACACATGGCAATCGACATCAAGAATCTTGGAACCCGGCAGGTCGTGGAAGCGACTTTCCTGGCCCAGGCGGTGGACGCCGGGATCATCACGACAATCAAGAGCCTGGTCAACCTGGCAGCGGATGAGATCACGCTCCTGATCCACCTCAAGACCGTCCTGGCCGAGGCCAACCCGCCCCTGGCCGAGGCCCTGAACCTGGACACCCTGCGGGCGATCTTGCGCTACGCGGTCACGGTGGATCGCGGCCTGGGTTATGCCGACAGCATCCCGGACTTGCTGGACGCCAACGGCCCGGCGGCGGTCTGGCCCGTCTACTACCCGGACAAGAATGGGGATCGGGTCGAGATCGGCACACCGATCGAGGAAAAGGCCAGCCGGGAGGCATACGAGGGCTTCCACGTCCTGATCGATGGCGGGCTGTACTACAGTGGCGATCTACCCGCCGACTCGACCGCGAACCTGGTCTTTACGGCCAAGCTCCTGCCTGGGGAGCATACCCTGCGCGTTTGTTACATCGACGCCAA
>JARKOL010000156.1 GCA_029975745.1 Myxococcota bacterium
CAGCCTGGCGCCCAGCGCGTACAGCACCTCGGCCATGCGGGGCAACTGCTCGACATTGCCGCGATGCACGACCGTGAACGTGTTGACGCGCACCGGCCGCACGCTGCCGTGCGTCCGGACGGCGTTGTGCAGGGCCCGAACGGCGCGCGCGAACGCCCCGGGATGCCCGACCGCCTGGTCGTGGGTCACCGCGTCCGCCCCGTGAATCGAGATCCCAAGCGAGGTCAGTCCCGCACCGACGGCCTTCGCAAAGAACTCGGGGTCGGCCATCCGCAGACCGTTCGTGGTGATGGCCACGCGCCGATAGCCCATCTCGCGGGCCTGACGAACCAGATCCAGGAAGTCGGGACGGATCGTCGGCTCGCCCCCGGTCAGCGAAACCTCGTCGAACCCGTTCGCGATTCCCCAGCGCATTCGCTCGACGAGTTCGGGACCGGGAACCAGCTTCGGGTAGCCTGGAAGTCCGCGATATCCGCGCTGGTAGCAGAACGTGCAGCGGTTGTTGCAAAGGATTCCGGTCTCGAGGACCAGCGTCTTGTCGTGTGTCGCTGCCATCGGCGGCATTCTAGCAGAACTGCGAAGCGTGTATGATTGCGACGCGTCCGCCCCAAGGAGGCATGCGTGCTCGACTACGTTCCCTTCCGGTTCCGCGATGTCGCGTTCCTGTCGCTCGCGGCCGTCCTGATGGTTTCGTGCGCCCACGGCCCACGCGCCCTGGTTTCGGCGGGCGGTCGCCTGGACGTGTTCAACGGCCTCGACGAACCGGTCGAGGTCTTCGTGACCGGTGCCCGGGAGGCCCTGATTGAACCCGGAGCGACGGCCTACCTGGACCGGCTTCCCGCTCGGCTCGTCCAGGCCCATGCCGTCGGCGTCGTCACCGGCGCCGAGTTCCATCGGGCACTGGACCTCCGGGGATCGAACCCGGCGCGCTGGTCGCTGGATTCCGTGGACCGGCCGGTCGGAACCCCGCCCAGGCAGGCCACCGGCGTCGTGATTCTGGACAACCGCTCGGGCGAACCCGTGCGTCCCTTCCTGGACGGCAAGGCGGTCGAACTGGTCTATCCCGATGCGCGCACCGCCTTTTCCGGGCTTCCGCTGGGGCGCTTGACGATCCAGGCCGTCGGCGTTCGCACCGAGTTCCGGGTCTCGACCCAGGTCGAACTGACGGAGGGCACGACCGCCGTCGTCCAGGTGGACCGCCCGGGGACGGCCCTGCGCGTGCGGAACGGATCGGATCTGGCAGTGACGGTCCACCTGGACCGCGAGACCGACGTGGCCTCGTTCCGCCTGAATCCCGGGGAGGCCCGTGTCATGCGGGACCTGGCGATCGGTGGCGCCGTGCAGTTGCGGTTCGAGGATCCGGTGGGGCGCGCGTTCTGGGGGGCCTCCGCCAAGCTGGAGCCGGGGCAGGTCGTGGACGTCGTCGTGCCCTCCCCGACCGGACGCCTGTCCGTTCTGTCCGAGTTCGATCAGCCGGCCACCATCCTGGCGGACGGCCGGTTGCTGGGCACCTGCCCGCCGCAGGGCGCGGCCGAGTTCACCGGACTGGTTCCGGGGACGGCCCGCGTGCAGGCGTTCGCGGACGACGGCTCGGTGCTGGCACGCACGCGGATGCGTATCCGTCCCGGCGCGTCGCCCCTCTGGTTCCTGCGTCCGGGAACGGGCAAGGAATCCGGCGAGGACGAGGGCGGCTTGCGGATCATCAACGCCACCGACGAGGCGCTACAGATCCAGATCGACGGCTGGGATCGCGGCCGCATCGAGCCGGGCAGTCGGCGGCAGTTCGAAGGCCTGCTCCCGGGCGCCCACCAGGTCGTGGCGGCCGGCCTGGTCAGCCAGGCGCGCTTCCGGATCCAGGCCCAGGTCGCCCAGGGCGCGCGACTGGAATGGAAGGTGCTGCCCAGGAATGCCACGCTCGCGCTGCGAAACCTCCGCGACGAAACCGTCCGCATCCTCGTGGACGACGAGCCCCTGATCGAGGTCGCGCCCGGCGCGTCCCTGGACCTGCCCGTGCCCGCGGGCTCGCGACGGGTCGTGGCCACCGGAACGCGCACGCTGGCCAGCACCAGCCACCGCCTGGACCTGCCCGCCTCGACGACGACGCGGTTGGACCTGGCCCCTCCGTTCGCCTCGGTTCGCGTGACGAACGGCCAGTCCCAGGCGGTCGAGGTCGCCTCCGATCAGGCGATTCTGGGGATCGTGGAGCCCGGCCAGACGGCCCAGTTCTCGCAGGTGTCTCCGGGGCCGTGTCGCCTGACCGCCCGCTCGATCGGCATGCCCGTCCACTGGACCATCCTGGTCCGCCTGGACGCCGGGGACATCTATGACTGGAATCTGGGCGCCGCCCCGGGCGCCAGCTACTGAAACCAGTGAAAGAACCAGAAGTATCCCAGCGGCGCGGTGAACAGAAAGGCATCGATCCGATCCAGGAAGCCGCCGTGTCCGGGCAGCAGTCCGCCTGAGTCCTTGACCGCGAAGGTCCGCTTGAACAGCGACTCGACCAGGTCGCCCGCCTGCCCCAGCGCCCCGCCCACCAGCGCGAAACCGATCGTTGCGGCCAGCGACGCCTCGGGCCACACCAGGGCGCGGACCACGAGCGCCCCGCCGACGCTGCCGAACATGCCCCAGACCGACCCCTCCCAGGTCTTGTTCGGACTGACCCGCGGAGCCATCTTGTGGCGCCCCATCAGCTTGCCGCCGAAGTAGGCCATCGTGTCGTTCAGCCAGGTCACCACGGCCACCATCAGGATCGCGTAGCGGCCGTCCACCCCGCGCTCGTCGCGCACCAGCAGCATCGCCAGCGCCCCAAGGAAGGCCACGTAGAGCATGCCCGCCAGCAGTTGCGCGGCACGGATGCCGGCATCCTCGATCCGGCCTGGGCGCGCCAGCACCCCCAGCAGCATCCCGATCGAGGCAAGCGCCAGCGTGCCGGCCAGACGCGGGCCGATCCCCGCCTGGTCCCCGACCAGGACCACCGCCAGAACGGCCGCACCCCCGATCGCCCCTATCGCCTTGTCGGTCCGGTCCAGCCGCCCGGGAAGCGCCAGGAACTCGATCTGCGCCCCCACCACCACGACGCCCAGCAGCACCGCCAGAAGCCACCACGGTGCCCACAGCACCGCCGACAGCGCAAGTGCGGCAAGCACCACCCCCGTCCCGATCTTGGTCGCCATCGCCGCCTCCGCCCCTAGTGTGTCGCGTTGAAAAGATCGACCCAGCGCCGAAGCGCGCGTCGCCCGTGCTCGGTGTCCGGTCCCCGCACCACCGCCTGACGATACGCCGCGGCCGCCTCGCCCTTGCGCCCCAGCGCCTCGAGGATCCGTCCCAGATGCCCCAGCGACTCGGCCAGACTGGACCCGAGGTCGCGCGTCCAGAGCCGCTCCGCCCGCCGCTGAAGCGGCAGCGCACCGCGGGCGTCCCCGGCGCGAAAGCGAATCCACGCCTCGGTTTCCAGGAAGTAGCCGTTCTCCGAGGGATCCAGCGCAGAGGCCTTGCGAACGAAACGCTGGGCATCCCCAAGGTCGGCCCCCGCCATCGACAGCAGGTACGCCAGGCTGTTCCATCCCGACGCGTCCGACGGCTGCACGGCCAGGTGCTCCTCCAGCAGTCGCCGGGCGGCGACGTGCCCCTGGGATGCCTCGACAAGCTGCGCCACCAGGGGCAGCGCCTCGGGGTCGATCACGGCGCCGCGCCATCCCATGCGCTTCAGGGCGAAGGCCCCCAGCCGCTGTCGCGCCTCGTGCGACGACACCTCGAAACGATCCCCGACGGATTCGATGATCTCGAACGCCAGCGACCGGCCGAACAACCGGCTGGGATTCCGTTCCGCCGCTGCCAGGAAGGCCGCCTCGCCCACCTCGAAGCGCCCCTGCGACACCGCGCGACGGCCGCCGGTGACCAGCAACGACGCCGCCTGGAAGCCGCCGGCGTCCAGCGCCTTGGCGCACGAAGCCACCGCCGCACTCCGGGCAGCGCCTCCAAGGCAGCGGGACGCGACCACCATCGGCAGCGATTCCAGGCGCGCCGACATCCGATCGTCGTCCAGACCGGCCCGGCGACGTGCCTGGATCATCCTGTCCGGCACGTCATGCGGGATGCCGGGGTCGCCCACCGCCGCACGCGCGGCCGCGGAAACCAACCCGACCGGGTCGCCTCCCAGCACGGCGGCCCGATCGACCAGCGCGTGCCCCTCGCGAACATCCCCCATCCGGAAGCGCAGCAAGGCCGCGCCAAGGATCCCGCGTGCCGCCGCGGCGTCCCGTCCCGATTCCAGCAGCCTGGGAAGGAAGAGCGAAACCACCGGCAACGACAGGGTCGCGGCCGCCCGTCCCACGACGAATGCCAGCGCCCCGTCCTGGTCCCCGCCCGCCGCCAGGTAGGCTTCCGCGGTCTGGAGGCCCAACGCGTCGTCGCCTGCCTGGAAGGCCGCAAGCATCCGTCGCTCGGCGACGCTCGCGTCCCTCGGAGCCGCCTGGGCACGCGCCTCAAGCAGACCGACCACCCGTTCGTCACGCAGCGCCCCGCGGAAGACATCCTCGAGGCCCTGAAGCGTCGCGCCGATATCCAGCGGGGTCGCCAGAGTCGCGGCAACGGCGCGAGACACCACGCCGTCCTCGCCGCCGCGAAGGCCCAGCCGCACCGCGCCGATCCAGCCGCGCTCGTCCCCGGGCATCTCGCCGGCACGCGCCGCCATCAGCTTCGCCGCACCCGCCTCGTCGCCGCGTGCCAGGTGGACGGCGATCTCGCGCTCCTGCCGCTGCAGTCGATCGTCCGTTCGATCCCGAAGATGCCGTTTCACCCAGTTCGTGCGGTCCTTGCCCGAAACGGCCCCCGCCAGCACGACGGTCACGGCGACTTCGCCGGGGTCCCGGCCCCCCGCCTTCGAATCCAGTGCGGCCTCGGCCTCGGCGCGAGCCTCGTCCCATCGTCCACACTCGAACCAGCCCACCGCGGAGGCCATCCGCCACGAGGCATCCGTGCCGTCCGCCTCGACCAGGGCACGCGCCTCACGTTCCAGTCGCGCGTCCCCGGCAAGGCAGGCCACCAGGATCTTGGCCTGGGCCGCGGCGCGTCCGGGCAGGGGCGCCACCACCGGGAACAGACCGGCCAGGGTTCCCAGCCTGGCCTCGGTGCGAATGTAGGCCAGCGCCGGGCTCGGCAGGACGTCGCGTCCCTGCAGGCCCCGCACGAAGGCCTTGCGCCCGGCGGCCAGGGCGTCTGGCGTACCCTCGGCCGCCACCAGCCGAGCCTGGACCAGTGCCGCGTCCCCCGCGCCGTCCTGCCGGGAGCCCTCACCGACCAGCGTCGCCAACGCGCCCGTGGACACACCCTCGATCAGCAGGGATCGGATCAGCCGTTCCCGCAGATCGGCCGCCACCGCGGCGTTTCCGGTCAGGACGCGCCGCGCCACCTCGTAGGCGGCATCGATTCGCCCGGCTCGTGCCAGAAGCCCCGCGTACTCGATGCTGCCCTGGTTGGACCGGGCCTGCTCGGGAACCGCTTCCAGCAGGGACAGGGCATGGGCCTCCCAGCCCAGCCCGTTCAGGATCAACGCCATCGCCTCGACGCGTTCCGGCGGCACCCCCTCGACACCCGACTGGATGATTCGATCGACCAGGTCCCGGCGCCCGTGTTCCAGCAGGTCGTTCAGCACGAATCCCAGTACCGGACGATCGGCATCCTGGATCGTGGAAACGTTCAGGCCCGTCACCAGGCGCTCGGCGGGCTCGCGAATCCCGGACCGCACCAGCAGGCGATACGCTTCCAGTTCCCGCCCGGACGCCTCCGCGACCCAGGCATGAAGCAGCGCCGAAGCCTGTTCCGAACGCCCGGCTCGTGCCAGCACCCGCACCGACTCGAATACGACTTCCTGGGGCACCCGCTCCGGATTCCGCCCACGCAGTTGCTCCAGCAGTCGGACGGCGTGGTCCCAGTGCCGGCCCTTGGTGAACAGGCGGACCATCTTGTCCCGCAGCTCGTCGGTCAGGGATGCCAGCGCGGCCGCCTGCAACGCCTCGCCCAGCGCCCCATCGGTGTCGCCGCTCCAGACCAGCGCCTCGGCCAGCCCGACCCGAGCGGCCTGCGCCTCGGGGGACATCCGCAGCACGCCCCGGTAGACGGCGATCGCCTCCGCCAGGCGACCACGCTCCGCCAACCCGCTGGCCAGCAGCTCGCACGACCGCCCCCCGACGCCTTCGGAAAGACACGCGTCGCGGGCCGAATCCAGGGCGTCCCCACCGACCCCCAGTGCCAGGAGCACGCGCAGCGACTCGACGGCCACCCGATCCGACGACGGGAAGCTTCCCAGGACGCGTTCCAGCAGGGATCGGGCCGCCTCGGGGAACCCCGCCGTGACCAGGACGGCAGCCACCGGAATCAACCGGCGAGCCCCACGCCACTCGCCATCCGGCACCGCGGCGACGAGGGTCGGGACCTGGTCCCTGCGACCGGCGCGCACCAGGGCGTCCACCGCCTCGGGCACGATCGCCACGGCGTCTCCGACCTTCATTGCCCGCTCGTAGGCGGCAACGCTGAGTGCCATGCGCCCCTGGGCCCGCCAGGATCTGGCGACGTCCAGCGCCGTCTCGGCGTTTCCCTCGCGCACGGCATCGTCGAACAGGGCGGACGCCTTGTCCTCGCGCCCCCGCGCCAGTTCCATCCGTCCCCGCGCCAGCGGCACCGCCCCCTTCGCGACGTCGGGGCGCTTGGCTGCAAGTTGGAACGCTCGCTCCGCCAGTTCCCACAGCCTGGCGTCGGACAGCAGTCCCCCCAGGACCAGGTAGTCGTATTCGACATCAAGCGGCCCTTCCAGGAACGCCTCGGCCTGCTGCCGGCCACAGGCGACGACATCCAGCCTCAGGCATCGGGTGGCAAGCTTGCCCGCCTGATCGGGGGACGCGCGAACGCCCTTTCCGACCGATTCGATCAGTCTGATGGCCTCGAACACCATGCCCCCGGCAGCCAGGCGATCGATCGCATCGATCAGCAGTTGGCCCGGTTCGCCGGAACTCGATGTCGCGCGCCGATAGGCTTCCAGCGCACCGTCCCCGTTGCCGTTCTCGACCTCCAGCGCGGCAAGCCGAAGCCACAGTTCGTTCCTGCCGGGATTCTGGCGCAGCGCGGCCTGGATGACCCCCCGCGTCAGCGCCGCCGAGCCGGGAATCCGCCGGGCAGCCGCCTCGATCCGTGCGATCAGGTCCGGGGCGTCCCCCGCCGACGCCAGCGCGCCGCGCAGCTCGGTCTCGGCCTCCGCATGCACGGACGCCGTTCCCTTGGCCAGCAGGGCCTCGGCGGCACCGATCGCCCCCAGCGCCCGTTGACGATCGCTGGTTGCCGAGTCCGAGGCGCGCCGGAACGCGGTC
>JARKOL010000178.1 GCA_029975745.1 Myxococcota bacterium
GATGTCGCGTTCGAAGACCATGGCAGCAGCGGTGCCGCACGCCAGCACCACGACCGCCAGACCGCTGACGACCCGCGGCGCCAGCAGGGGTCGCACCCCGGGAAGCCGGATCGCCCATCGCAGCAGGGCCGCCGTCACCCACGCAACCAGGACGCCGGCGACCAGGCCCGCCGCCGCGATGCCGCCCGCCGCCAGACCCGCCAGCGCGGGCGTGTTCACGGCCTGGGCCAGTTGCCAGACGCCCAGGACCACCGCCCCCAGAAAGACGCCCAGGCCGACCCACGCACCGATCATCCACGCGCCCGCCCGGGCCTCGGTGCCCCGAATCAGCCGGCCCATGGCGGCCGCCGCACGTCCCACCAGATCGTCCGGGGCGCCCTCGGAAACCAGCGCCAGCAGCAGGCCCGCCCCGGCCAGGACCCAGAACCCGGTCCACAGGTAGATGCCCCCCAGGATCAGGACCAGTGCCAGAAAGTCGATCGGCCCGACCAGAAAGCGATGCGCCTGGTCGATCATGCGCGCGACGTCGCCGGCCGCCAGGATCGCCAGCCCCGCGGCCAGGGACGGAAGCAGCAGCAGGCTGGCGCGAAGCCAGGCGGCCAGGAAGGGGCGTCGTGCCGGAAACGATGGGGCGGACGTGGACATCAGATCTCCTGGTCAAGAACCGGGGACAGTTCGTCCCCGCCGAAGGCCTCCAGGTACTCGCGCCAGACACCTTCACAGCGGTCGTCCAGCCTGCAGGTCGCGCAACCCGGCGCCTTGGCCTTGCCCTCCCCGGCCCGGTCGGCGCTCCAGTCGCGCGGGTCCTGGTCCAACTGCCGGACCTCGCTGCGCACGGACGCCCGATAGTGGTGCTCGGACGCGCGATCGGGCCGATCGCCCAGCAGGCACAGGGGGATCGCCTCGGTCACAGCCTGGCCGCCCGCGGCCTCGAACGCCTCCAGCGCCGCGGTCGCGAACGGCATCGCGTCGCGGTAGCGCGGCACCACCGAATCGAAGCCCCGGCGGGCCAGCCCCAGCGCGTGGGGGAACGTCAGGTTCATGCGCCGCACGCTGGCCTCGGCCAGCAGCGCCGCCAGCGCCGGCAGGTGCGGCACGTTGACCTGGGACATCACGACCTTCGCCGTGACCTTCTCGCCGGTCGCCACCAGCCCGCGAATCGCCGCCATCGTCTGGTCGAACGCCCCGGGCGACGCCGTGACCGCGTCATGCACCGTCGCGTCGGGCCCGTGCAGCGCGACCACGAAGCGCAAGCCCAGGCCGCACAGACGCCCCCGCGCCTCGGGGTACGCCAGCATCCGACCGTTGGTCTGGAGCCCGACGGCCAGGCCCAGGTCGCGCGCCGCGCGCACCAGATCGGGCAGGTCGCGGCGCAACGTGGGTTCGCCGCCCGTGAACGTCACCACATCGAAGCCGCGCCGGGCCGCATCCACCAGTTCCGCGACCACCTCGGCCGTCGTCCGGAAATCGCGCCCCCGCTTCGCCATGGCGGCGTCTCGCTGGTCGGCGATCACGCAGTGGATGCACCGATTGTTGCAGGCGTAGTGCAGTTTGATATCGACGTGCCGAGTCATCCGGTCCCTACAGCAGCGTCCCCTGGATCTCGCGCACGCCCGGATCGCCCGCTCCCCCCAACGCCGGGAACGCTGCTACACCCCAGGGGTCGTCCGCGCCACCCGACGCAACAGGCCGGTACAATTTCCAAGCCATCTCGTCGAGCTCCGCACCGATCTGGGCGATCCGTCGATGCCGTGCCTCCTGGGCTGCCGCCTCGGCATCCAGGAACGCTCCCAGCGCCAGGACGCCCTCCTGGGTCCTGGGAATCCGGCAAGTCGCCTGGACGGTTGCCAGCGGTCCGGGAAAGGCCGCCATCACCCGGGCCAGCACCTTGAGCACGCCGACGCCGTCCGTCAGCGAGTCGCCCGCACGTGCGATCACGTTCGTACCGACACGCAGCATGTTCCCGGACGCCCGAACCTTCGCCAGGTCGTGGCCGAATGCGTCGGCTTCCCATCGGAGCAGGCCGACGGGCTGCGCCTCCGCCAGCGTGACGAACGTCAGGTCCGCATGTTCGGCCGCGAAGCCTTCGACCAGACGCCGCACGGGGACTTTCACGGACTCCGTCCCCCGGTAGCCGTCCGCCTCGCGGGCGACGACTTCGTCCCAGAGCCGGTGGCGCTCCCGAGCCAGGTCGATGAACGGCTGCTGGCGGTCGGGCGGCAGCAGCTTGATGGGAATCGCCTTGATGTCGTCGGGGTAGACATGGTCCTTCATGGACCGCTTGTGAACATGAAGCCATCTCTGGATTGGAGTCGAGAGGGTGAGGGCAGCCAAGTACCACTCGGAGAGGTTCGTGGAAAGGTCCGTGTTGAGCCGAATTCGCTTGCGCGCCTCCGCCCGAGCCTCCCGCAGGGTTTGGTTGTTGACTTCCTCAAGTAGAGACCATCGAATTGCAAGCCTGACGCTGTCACTGGTGACCAGAAAGCCCTGCCCATCCCCCTCATCCACAGCAACCCCGGTGAATGTCCCGAACATCAGTTTCGGCCGATCGTACAACTCCGGGAATGTCCGTCTTCGGATCCTCGCTGGACATCGGGTGTGGCTTCCGTACTCGAGCCACCGGATCTTCCCGATCCCGCCACGGAGCACTTCACGCGACCCAAGAAAGGGACGCGTGTGGATCGCATCCTGCACCTCCCCAACCAGTTCCTCGCGCTTGAAGTGCCGATGACGGATGCGCTTGCCCCCCTTCCCAAGGTCCTCGACGAGTTCCTCACCGAAGGCCTCCGGGTCGTAGACCTCAGGCACCAGGACAACCTGTCCCTCGGCCAGTCTCTCGTCGGAATTCAACACCATCCCCACGGACACATAGCACAGCGCCTCCAGCGGCACCGTCCCGCGAAGGTCCAAGTCGATCGGGCCGCGGTC
>JARKOL010000193.1 GCA_029975745.1 Myxococcota bacterium
AGGACGGCCTGGACGCGAAGCGTCCGTGGAGTGCTGCGGCCACGCCGCAGCCCGCCAGCTTGCGGCCCGGGCCAGGCACCGGGGCTGGGGCGCCGCCGTGGGCAGCGCACTCCAAGGCCTGGGCAGGACGGCCTGGACGCGAAGCGTCCGTGGAGTGCTGCGGCCACGCCGCAGCCCGCAAGCTTGCGGCCAGGGCCAGGCCAGGGACGCGTAGCGGTGCCTGGAACCTGCCCCCAGGAAAGGGGTCTTGGTGATGCGGTGGGGCTGCGTGCGTCCCGGTTGACTTTGCCCGTGGGTTTGGCGAGGGTAGAGGGGCGACCGGGAGGGCGGTCGCGGGGAGGTCGCGATGTGGGCGATCCTGGGCGGCGCGGCCCTGATCTTTCTGATGCGCGTGTGCGACGTGACCCTGGGCACGGTGCGCCAGATCATGGCGGTCCAGGGCCGGGCCATCATCGCCGCCACCATCGGCTTCTTTGAACTGACCATCTTCATCCTGGCAATCAGCAAGACGATCCTGTCGGTCCACGAAAGCCCGGCGTACGTGTTCGCCTACGCGGGGGGCTTCGCGGTGGGCACGCTGGCCGGCGTCCGGCTGGAGGCGGCGATCGGGCTGGGAACCCGGCTGATCCGGGTCATCACGGTGCGGCAGAACCACGAACTGGTCGATGCGCTGCGTGCGGGCGGTTTCGGGGTGACGGTCCTGCCGGGCGAGGGGATGCATGGCCCGGTGTTCGTGTTGTTCAGCGTCGTCAAGCGACGAAACGTGCCGGCGTACGCCGCGATCGTCCGCGACCATGCGCCGAACGCGTTCTTCACCGTCGAGGAGACCCGGTTCTCGTCGGGGGGGATCCTGGGGCCGCGAAAGGCGCATTGACCCGGGTGGGCCAACGCGGCTAGAATCCGTCCGTTTTTCGGGGCAACCCCATGAAGCGGCGCAGCATTGCTGCCACCTTGATCCTGCTGGTCGCATTGGCACTGAGCGCCGTGCTGGGCTTCGAGGCCTGGTACACCTCGAAGTCGCTGGAACGCGTCCTGATCCACGAGGCCTTCGACGGCCTGCACCGGACCTCGGACACCATCAAGCGCGGCATGCGGTACGCCATGCTGCACGACGATCGGGCGGCCGTCACCCATTCGATCCGGACCGTGGGCCAGCAGGAGGGCATCGACGGCATCCGCATCTTCAACAAGGACGGGGCGGTGATGTTCTCGTCCTGGGACCAGGAACTGGGCAACCGCGTCGATCTGACCGCGGACGCCTGCAAGGGCTGCCACGCGTCCGGCCGGCCGCTGGCCGAACTGACGGCCCAGGAGCGCACGAACATCTACGTCGGCGCCGACGGCGTGCGCCGCTTCCAGGTGATCGAACCCATCTACAACGAGCGCGACTGCAGCACCGCCGAGTGCCACGCCCACTCCGCGGACCGGAAGGTGCTGGGCGTCATGGAGTCCGCGATCTCGCTGGAGCGGATTGATCGCGAGATCCAGCGTCGTCGGGCCGCCGTCCTGGCCTCCACCGCAGTGACCGTGGTGCTGGTGTCGCTGTTGATCTACCTGCTGACCCGGCAACTGGTGCTGCGCCCGATTCGGCGCCTGCTGGAGGGCACCCGGGTGATCGCGTCCGGCCGCCTGGACCACCGGATTCCCGTGCGCGTACACAACGAACTGGGCGAACTGGCCGAGTCGTTCAACACGATGACGCGGTCCCTGGAGGACACCCGGGGGCAACTGCTGCAGTCCGAGCGCCTGTCGTCGCTGGGGCGCCTGTCCGCGGGAATTGCCCACGAGATCAACAATCCGATCACCGGGATCCTGTTGACGGCGACGTCGATGCAGGAGGAGGCGACCCAGGGGACCAAGGAACGCGAGAACCTGGACCTGATCGTGCGCGAGACGCAGCGTTGCCGGGAGATCGTTCGGGGGCTTCTGGACTTCGCCCGCCAGGCGCCGTTCCAGCCGGCTTCCGAGGATCTGGCCGAAGTGGTGGGGCGCGCGGTGCAGATCGTGTCCGCCCAGGCGGCGTTGGCCAGGATTCCGATCCGCGTGGAACTGCCGGACCTGCCGCGAGTTTCCATCGATGCCAAGCAGATGCAGCAGGTCTTCCTGAACCTGCTGGTCAACGCGCTGGACGCGATGCCCGACGGCGGGGCGATCCGGATCGACGGCCGCGTCGAGAACGGCGATGTCGTGATCGATGTCACGGACACCGGCATGGGGATTCCACCCGAGCACCGGGCTCGGCTGTTCGAACCCTTCTTTTCGACGAAGGAATCGAAGGGTACGGGGCTGGGACTGGCGATCGTGTGGGGCATCGTCGAGCAGCACGGCGGCCGGATCGACGTGCAGTCGGTGGTGGGGCGGGGAACGACGTTTTCGGTGCGGGTTCCGGTCGGTGGACGGCCGAAGGGCGAGCGCCGCGAGGGGGCCTGAGGGCACCCGGGGAGGGGATGCGGATGACGCGGATCCTGGTGGTCGATGACGAACAGGTCATTCTGAAGGCGTTCGCCACGGCGCTGGCCCGCCACGGCGAGGAGTTC
>JARKOL010000194.1 GCA_029975745.1 Myxococcota bacterium
GCGCTGCGCGTTCTTCCGGAAGACGCCCGGGTCGATGTGGTCGAGTTGGCCCCCGCCGTGATCGACTGGAACCGGGACCTGCTGGGGCACCTGGCGGGACACCCCCTGCGCGACCCGCGGGTCGCCGTCCACGCCCGGGACGTGGCCACCTTGATCGCGACCGGTGCCGCGACCTTCGACGCGATCCTGCTGGACGTCGACAACGGCCCGGCGGGGCTGGCCCGCGAGGAGACCGACGGCCTGTACTCCCGGGACGGCCTGGCGGCGGCCTGGCAGGCGCTGCGGCCCGGCGGGACGCTGGCGGTCTGGTCGGCGGCACCGGACCGGGCGTTCCAGCGGCGCCTGCGCGACGCGGGCTTCGCGGTCGATACGCGGTTCGTCCGGGCCCGGGGGCACGGCAAGGGCGGCTGGCACGCGCTGTGGGTCGCGACCCGGCCCGAACGGCGCGCCTGAGGTCCCCGCCCCGGCACTCCAGGATCTGCGCGCCCCGGGTACCCGCCCGGTTGACACGGCCCCCGCGCGGCGCTTCGATCGCGGCATGTGCGGACGCTACAAGTTGGGGCTGACCGGGGAGGAGGTGGCCGAGGCCTTCGGGCTGCTGGCCACCCCGGAGGTCCGGCCCCGCTACAACATCGCGCCGTCCCAGGCCGCGCCCGTCGTCCTGGCCGCCCCCGGTCGGCCGCCCGAGGCCCGCCTGATGCGCTGGGGGCTCGTGCCGTCGTGGGCCCGGGACCCCGCGATCGGCCACCGGATGATCAACGCCCGGGCCGAGACGGTGGCCGACAAGCCGGCCTACCGGGTGGCGTTCCAGCGACGCCGCTGCCTGGTCCCTGCCGACGGCTTCTACGAGTGGCAGCGCCGGGGCGACGCGCGGGTGCCCCACCTGCTGCGCCTGCGGGGCGGCGGCGCGTTCGCGTTCGCGGGCCTGTGGGAGTCCTGGGAGGGGCCGGAGGGCGCCCTGGAGACCTTCACGATCCTGACGACCGCGCCCAACGCGCTGGTGGCGCTGATCCACGACCGGATGCCGGTCATCCTGGGCCCCGGGGACCGCGACCGGTGGCTGCGGGATGCCGATCCCCGAGCGCTGGCGGCCCTTCTGCGGCCGTTCGACCCGGACGCCATGGAGGCGTTCCCCGTCTCGCGGGCCGTCAACGACCCCCGCTTCGACGACCCGTCGTGCGCGCAGCCGCCGGCGCCGGACCCGTTCGGGTACGTACCCACCCGCGCCCGGTAGAGATCCTGCCCGGCGAGTTTCTCGCAGCCCGACGCGCGGGGGTCGTCCGCGAGGCGATCGATCCGGGCAGTGATTCGGGGCTGGATTTCCCGGGGCAGGCGGTCGAACGCCCGATCGAAAGCGGAGGTGGTCTCGAGCCGATAGCGTGGCATCCGCTACAGCCCCCGGGCAGCCTTGAACTTCTCCCAGGGGGTGCGACCAGGCTCGGCAAGAGCCTTGCGGGCGTCCTCGATGTCCTGGCGGTCCTCTGCCTCGCGGGCGTCCTTCCGGCGCCGGCGTGCCAGCGTTCGCATGAGGGGCAGGACCAGTGCCGCGTCCTCGTCGGTCAGGCGCTCCGCCAGCCGCTTCACCTGTTCCTTCGCCGGGACCACGGGCATCTCTCCATGGCAACCATCGTGCGTATTCTGCCGTGCCGCGTCCGAATTCACCAGCGGCCCGGCGCCGAGGAAGGATGCGGGATGGATGCTTCGCAAGGAAATCGATCTGCGTTAAACGTCCAGTCGCGGGGCGCCGCCACCAGTTTCAGCAGCACGACGATGTCTTGCGGCTTCATCATGACCGTGCTCTATTCGCGATTCGCGAATCGCGCAAGCCCCGACCACAAGGAGGTGCCACGGTCCAAAGAGGCGACATGAACGGGAGCGCCAGGGTCAGCGACCTCCGAGACCCCAAAGATTCCAATCGGTTCCACGAGTCAGGTTGCGGTAGCATGCGTAACTCATTGTTTTTCTGGCCATATCACAGGATCATGTTAGTGACTATCAGGTTTGGGGCTTCCAAGGACGGGCACAATAGGCGACGGGCTCCAGGACGATCTCGGTTCGGCCAGGCCGGCTGGGCCACGAAGATCCAGCCGAAGTCGCTGGACCACATGGCCGCCTTCTACAAGGGCTGACGCGCCCTCCGGATCCCGTGCCGCCCCCTGCCCTACCAGCGCTCGGCCAGCAGCAGCGCCAGGGATTCCAGGAAGCGTTCGTCGTCCGGCCCGAAGGCCCCGACCGCATGGCCGTCGATGTCGATCTGGCCCAGGATGGCGCCCTGGCGACGAATCAGGACGACGATTTCGGACCGCGTAGCCAGGCTGCACGCCAGGTAGTTGTCCAGCGCCCGAACGTCCGTGACCACCTGGTTGGCATCCACTGCCACGGCTGTCCCACAGACGCCCACGCCCACGGGACTGCGCACGTGATCGGTCGCCGCACCCACGTACTGGTCCAGCAGCAGCGCGTCCCCCTCCAGGCGATACACGCCGCACCAGTCCCACCCGGGCAGGCCCGCCAGTTCCTGCATCGCCAGTCGCCGCAACGCGGGACCGCGCAGGTCAGAACCGGAAACAACCCGCAGAATCCGTTCCGCCTGGACCGCCGAGATCATCCGTTCCTCCACGTCGGCCGTGTGGCCGCCGAAGCCGTCCCTACAGGTAGTGTCCCCCGACGACGCGGGTGACGTCGTCCCGCAGCGACAGGGCGCACAGCCTGCCCCAGGAGGCGTCGTCCAGCATCCCGCGCTCGGACACCCGGTCCATGCCGCTACCCTGGCAGGCGATCTGTCCCTGGTCGCACCGCGCGAACACCCCCGACACACCACAGGAAATCGTCGCATCGATCGCCCTCAGGGACGCCTGGACGACCGAGGCCGAATCCCCGTTGGCACACAGTTCGTAGAACTCCCAGGCCCCACCGTTCTCCTGGGTCAGCGCAATCTTGTCCGGTTGGCATGCGCGGCAGTCCTTGACGTCGCAGAACATTCCGGGGCCCTCCCCGGCGCAATCGCAGTCGGCCAGGCAATTCGCGCAGCGCTGTAGCAGCGAGCTGCAATACCGGGCATCGCAATCGACCACCTGGCAGGCATCGTGGACGCACACGCCTCCGATGGGGCGGTCGCAAAGCCCCGGGGAATCACAGGCCCGCAATTCCTGATGGCAGAGCGACGTGCCCGGGTCGGAGCAGTCCAGGGCGGTCCGGCAGGCTTCGAGTTCCGACGGGTCCAGGTTGCATTGGCCGGTGAACGGATCGCAAAGGGCGTCGGCGGAACAAAACGTTCCCGACAGGGCCAGGGCCAGCGGCGTGCAACGGTCGGGCACGCATCGACCAAGGACCGGCTCGCAGACCTCGTGCCGCGCGCAGTCGGAGGACACCCGGCACCCGCACCCCATGGCATCGCTGCGGTGGGCCAGCACCGCCGCGCCCGCGAACCATCGGTCGGGATAGTCCGCGCACTCCATCTGGTCCTGCTGGTACGCCTTGTGAACCCAGTAGCGCGTGCCGTTGTAATTGACGGCGGTCTGCCCCTGCTTCAGCGGCATCGGGGCCTCGCTGGACAGAAGGCCGCCCCCCAGCCACGTGAACACCGGAACGTGAAACGCGGTCCCGCATGTCGTCGCGACGGCCGGACAGGTATCCTCCTGGACATGGAACGTCGGGCAAGGCACCCGCCCGTCGCAGTCGAACCAGGGTTCCAGATACGCGCCGTCGTGGGCAAAGAAGACCGGGATCCCGTCGGCGTCCCACAGCACCACCACCAGGTCGCGCCACCAGGGCGCCCGCTGGCTGGCATAGACCTTGACCGACTGGCCGAGCGTGACCGGCACCCGGATCTCGGGCCCCAGATTCCAGACAATCCCCACTTCGGAATCATCGGCAAGCATGCGCAGGCGGACCTGGCGCGCCGGGATGTGCAGGCCCTGGACCTCGCCCACCGCCACCACCACGGCGTCCCCGGAAACGATGCCCTCGGGATAGTACTCGACACCACCCGGCAGCCCCGAGACCTCCAGGTAGAAGGGGGTGGTGGGATCCGGCACCGCGCACGCTCCGGGGTCGGGCAGCTCGCCCGGCGCGTCGCCCGGTACGTCACTCGGCACATCGCCGGCGTCCGGCCCGGGACCGGTATCGCCAGGGCCATCCGGGCCCACGTCCACCGCGTCGTCGGGTCGCGTCCCCGTGTCACGCCCCGGCAGGTCGTACCCCTGGCCGGGATCGCCCCCGTGAACGTCGGGCGCCCAAAGGTCCCGAGCGCAGGAACAATCGTCCGTTTCGAACGCGCAGCCGGACATCATCAGGACAAATCCCGTCAACAGGACCGGCACCAGGCTCGCCGACATCCCGCGACACCGCCCCCACGTCGTTCCACGGCCCCGAGCGTCTGCCTGTTCCATGATCGACATCCCCCCACGGACACCCGCAATCATACCGGATGCGACGCCTCGTGTTGGCGTACAATACGCCCGACCGACGGAGTGTCCGATGCCCGGTTGGCTTACCGCCGGCGACCTGCCCGAGCAGTTGCGAAAGGCCGCCCTGTTGACCCTGACCGCCGGAATCGTGTTCGTCGGGGCCACCATCGCCATGGAAAGCCTGCTGCTGTGGGATGCGGCCGGGCCCAGAACCGGCTGGTACGCGATCGCCTCCCTGTCGATTCTGGCTGCCCTGAACTACCACCGCCTGCGGTTCGCCCGGGCCGTCCGACGCTGGCGCGCCCTGCGCGAGTCCCTTCCCGACCTCGCGTTGATGCTGGCGATGGCGCTCCTGGTCGCGCGGCCCGAAGCCATGGCCATCGCGGGTACGCTGCGCGTCGCCTGGGCTACGGCCTGGATCGCCGGCAGCACCAACCTGGGGCGTCGCATGCTGGATGGCCTGGTTCGCGCCCCCGCCAAGGCGACCGTACTGGGCTTCGCCGTCACGATCGCGACGGGCACCCTGCTGCTGTCGATGCCCCGAGCAACCCTGGATGGTCGGGGGGCCACCCTGCTGGACGCCCTGTTCACCGCGACCTCGGCCAACTGCGTCACCGGATTGATCGTGATGAACACCGCGCCGGACATCGCCTCGGCCGCGACCCTGCCGACCTTCAGCCTGTTCGGCCAGGTGGTGATCCTGCTGCTGATCCAGGCCGGCGGCATCGGGATCATGACACTATCGACGTCGGCCGCCATGATGATGGGAGGCCGCCTGTCACTGCAGCGACGCAGCATGATGGCGGACGTCCTGGACGAGGGCACGACCGGCGTCCAGCGCATGATGCGGTACATCGTGGGCATGACGCTGGCGTTCGAGGCCGTGGGTACGGTCATCCTGTCGTTGCGTTTCCTGCCGATGTTTCCCGAAGCGCCTGGTCGCGCCGTGTGGTTCGGGGCCTTCCACGCGATCTCGGCGTTCTGCAACGCGGGATTCTCGCTGTTCGGGGACAGCCTGACCCGCTTCGCGAACGATCCGATCGTGCTGGGCACCGTCATGGTGCTGATCGTTGCCGGAGGTCTGGGTTTCACTGTAATCGCGGCGCTGACCTCGTTCGACACCTGGCACGGCGGGTGGCGCGGCGCGTTCCGACGCCTGCCAATCCACGTGCGCATCGTCCTGGTGACGTCCGCATCGCTGATCGTGCTGGGCTTCGTCGGTCTGCTGGTACTGGACGGCGACGGGGCTCTGGCTGATCTCGATCCGGGAAGCCGCATCGTCGCGGCGCTGTTCCAGTCCGTGTCGGCCCGGACCGCCGGCTTCAATACGATCGAAATCGCGAACACCTCTCGCACCGCCATGCTGGTGTTCCTGGTCCTGATGTTCATCGGTGCCTCGCCGGGCGGCACCGGGGGCGGCATCAAGACGACGACTTTTGCCCTGGTCCTGCTGGCGGCGCGGGCAACCCTGCGAGGGCACCCCCAGGTCGAGGTGTTCGGCCGGACGGTTCCGTACCCGACCGTCCAGAAGGCGGCGGTGATCTCGCTGTTGTTCATCATCGCCTGGGCCATGGGCGCCGGGTTGCTGCTGGCCACCCAGGAGCAGTTGGGCACCGAACAGATCCTGTTCGAAACGACCAGCGCGATCGGCACGGTCGGATTGTCGATGGGGGCCACGGCCCAGTTGGACGGCCTGGGCAAGGTCGTCATCACGTTCCTGATGTACCTGGGGCGCATCGGACCACTGACCCTGACGCTGGCCTTGGGACGGCGCATGCAGGGACACGCGGTCCGCTACCCCGAAGGCAAGGTGGTCGTCGGCTAGGCCCCCAGGGGGCGGACGGCGATTTCGGAGGATCAGATGGGACGACGCTCGTGCGGCGTGATCGGTCTGGGCCTGTTCGGGCGGCGAATCGCGCTGTCCCTGGCCGACCTGGGCCTGGACGTGCTGGTGGTCGATCGGGATCCGGCCCTGATCGAGGCCATCAAGGACCAGGTGACGGCCGCGGTGTGTACCGACGTCACCGACGAGCGGGCGTTGCGGGAGTCGGGACTGCTGAATGCCGATGTCTGCGTCGTCGCGATCGGCGAGAACATGGAGTCCTCGATCCTGGTGACCGCCCTGCTGAAGAAGCATGGCGCTTCGCACATCATCGCGCGGGCGCACTCGGACATTCATGCCCAGGTGCTGCACACGGTTGGCGCCGCGCGCACGGTGGATCCCGAGGACGAGATGGGCGTCCGCGTCGCCGAGGAGATCTTCGCCCCCGACGTCCATGCCCGGATCCGGCTTTCGACGGGGCAGGAGGTCGTCGAGGTCCAGGCGCATCGCAGCCTGGTGGGGCGGTCGGTCCAGGATCTGGACTTTCGGCGCAAGTATCGGCTGAACATCATCGCGATCAAGCGCAGGCGTCCTGGCGCGCAGCCCCGGGACAATGGCCCAGAGGCATTCGACGTGATCAAGTTGCCGCGACCCGAGGACGTGCTGGAATCGGGGGACGTCCTGGTCCTGATCGGCGACGCCGACATGGTTCGGGAGTTCCTGGAACTGTAAGGAGGTAACCCATGAACCGCAGACCGATCCTGGAAGGCATCGAGTGGCTGGGCGCGATCGACTGGAACCGGCGGCTGTTCGACGCACTGATTCCGCTGCCCGAAGGCACGTCCTACAACGCGTGGCTGGTGCGGGGGACCGAGCGCACCGCCCTGCTGGACACGGCGGACCCGACGACCGGCCACCTCCTGATGGCCCAGTTGGCGGACGTCGAGCGCGTGGACTACGTCATCGCCCACCACGCCGAGCAGGACCACTCGGGGATGATCCCGGCGGTCCTGGCACGCTACCCCGAAGCCAAGCTGGTCGCCACGCCGCGCTGCCTGGCGATGCTGGCGGACCTGATGGACCTGCCGCCGGATCGCGCGATGCCGGTGAAGGACGGCGAGACGCTGGACCTGGGCGGTCGAACGCTGACCTTCATGCACATGCCCTGGGTCCACTGGCCCGAGACGATGGTCACCTGGCTGGAACAGGACCGGGTGCTGTTCTCGTGCGACCTGTTCGGCAGCCACCTGGCCACGGCGGACCTGTTCGCGACGGCCGACGTGTACGAACCGGCCAAGCGCTACTACGCCGAAATCATGATGCCGTTCCGGGCGCTGATCGCCAAGCATCTGGACCGGATCGCGCCGCTGGAGCCCGCGATGATCTGCCCGTCCCACGGGCCGGCCTACCGGGACCCGGCGTTCATCCTGACGGCGTATCGCGAGTGGGTGTCGGCCCCGCCCGCGAACCGGGTGGTCATTCCCTACGTCTCGATGCACGGTTCCACCGCGATGCTGGTGGACCATCTGGTGGCGTCGCTGACCGACCGCGGCATTCCGGTCCAGCCGTTCGACCTGACGGTGACGGACCTGGGCGACCTGGCGGTGGCGCTGGTCGATGCAGCGACCGTGGTGTTCGCCTCGCCCGCGTTCCTGGGGGGCGCGCACCCCCTGGTGGTCTCGACCGCGTATCTGGCCGGCTGCCTGAAGCCCAAGGCCCTCTACGCGGGGTTCATGTCGTCGTCGTCCTGGGGCGGCAAGATCGCCGACTCGCTGGCCGCGCTGATGCCTCAACTGAAGGTCGAGGTGCTGCCTCCCGTGACCGTCAAGGGCATGCCCCGCGCCGACGACCTGGCCGCCGTCGATGCCCTGGCCGCCACCATCGCCGAAAAGCACCAGGCGTTGGGGGGATAGGGCAGGATTCGGGATTGACAACGGAATCCACCCTTCTGATACTTGCCCCGGAACCCAGACTACGGATGCGTGGCGCGCCTGTCGGATCGGTCCACCGGGCCGAATCCCTGGTGTCCAACAGCGAATCCTCTGGAGGATGGAGCATCAACGTCCATGAGAGCACCCCGAGGCCCATCAGGCGTCCTGGTCCCACGGATCCCATTGCTGTGGTTGTTCCTGGCGTGTGTTTCGTGCGAGGCCGGCAGTCCTGCCGACACGTCGGATGCGCGCGCGCCCTGCACCAATGACACGGAATGCCTGGCGGGATGGCACTGCCGGGTCGAGCTGCCCGAGGACGAGCGCTACTGCGTCCCTCCGGGATGGACGGCCGAATCGGACTGCGTTCCCCAATGCGTCGGCAGTTCCTGCAACCCCGCCCTGTGCGGCCTTTGGTATCTGGACGGCGACGGGGACGGGTTCGGGGTGGCAGCCAGTTGGCGATGCCGTTGCGATGCCGAAGGCGACTACCGCACCCGACAGGCGGGAGACTGCGACGACACGAACCCGCAGGTCCACCCCGAAGTGGTCGAGACGTGCAACGGCAAGGATGACGACTGCAACGGCAACACGGACGACGGCTCGCTTTGCGACGATGGCATCGAATGTACCCTGGATTCCTGCCAGGGCGAGAGCGGTTGCGGATTCGAGGTCACGTCCGGATGGTGCCTGATTGATGGGACCTGTCATCACGACGGTCAGCCGAATCCCGATGACCCTTGCCTGGCGTGCCAGGCGGCTTCCAACTCGGAGGGATGGAGCCCCGCCCCCGACGGTCGCCCCTGCGGAACCGGCCGATGCGAGGGCAACCTGTTCATCACCTCGGGCAGTTGCCGCGACGGCACCTGCGCGCAGAAGGGCAGCCAGGAATTGTGCGATGACGGCATCGGATGCACGGACGACTCGTGCGATCCGTTCCGGGGTTGCGCATACGAGCTCCCGGACGACATGTGCGTCATCGACCGCGTGTGCTACCAGGAAGGCGACATCGACCTGAAGAACCCCTGTCGTTTCTGCAAGCCCTCCACCGACGAAAAGAACTGGGCATCGGCTCCCGACTGGGTCCCCTGTGGAATCAACGGACTCTGTCGCAACGGTTCCTGCTTCGAATGTCCCGATGCGTTCATCCCCATTGCGCCGAGCCCGTTCGAAATTGGCTCGAAAGCCAACGAGCCCGGGCGGAACGCGGACGAGGACGCCTTCACCCCGGTGACGCTGCGAAACGGCTTCTGCATGAAGCGAACCGAGGTGACCCAGGCGGAGTGGGAACTGGTGATGGGTTTCGACAACAATCCCTCGAGAGCGCGGACGTGCGATGGCGGGGACGGCACCGACTGTCCGGTCGAGAACGTCAACTGGTGGGAGGCCATCTCGTTCTGCAACCAGCTTTCCCGCGACGCCCGCCCCTCGCTGCCCGAGTGCTACGCCTTGGCCGACTGCACCGGAACCCTGGGAACATTGAACGACGCCGAGCGGCTGAGTTGTGAAACGGTCAACGTGGCCAGGACGCCGTGTCGCGGATTCCGACTGCCCAGCGAGGCCGAGTGGGAGTACGCCATTCGCGCGGGCAGCACCACGTCCACGTACAACGGCCCGTTGGCCAGCGACAAGTTCCAATGCGAGCAGCCCAACCCCGTGCTGGACCCCATCGCGTGGTTCTGCGGCAACAGCAACGGCCACCCTCACCCGGTCGGTACCCGCCAGCCAAACGACTTGGGATTGCACGACATGGCCGGCAACGTCCGCGAGTGGACCGAGGACTGCTGGCATCCCAGCTACTTCGGGGTTCCCCAGGATGGGCTTTCCTGGCAAGCGGGATGTCCCGTCAACTGCGATCGGGTCGTTCGAGGCGGCGACTGGAGCGGCTTCGCGAGATTCGGCCGCTCGGCCAATCGGTATGGCAGCCCTCCGGCCACTCGGTCCGGTGCGATCGGGATTCGTCCCGTGCTGACGATCCCCTAGGACGAGATACGTCCGCATTCGGGGGCGGCGGGGCCATGCCCCGATTCTTGACATGGGAGGTGCCAAGGTGCGAATCGCTCATGAACGAACGCGGGGCCCCCTGCCCCACGCCGGCAGTCCGCCATGGCGGCGCGCCCTTCTGGTGGCAGGACTCGCCGCGACCTGGCTGTCCGCCTGTGGCGGTGCCGAGGGGCCGAGCCTGAGCGACGCGGGGGATCCAGGGCGCGAGCCTGGAGGCGCCGGCGCCGATCTGGTGGAACTGCCTGAATGCAGTACGGGATCGCCTTGCAGGAACGCCGGCGAACCCTGCGTCGATTCCGGCCAATGCCATACGCGGCACTGCGGGAACGGGTTCTGCTGCGACGCGGGCGAATGCTGCCACAGGCCCGCCGATTGCCCGCCTTCCTTCTGGGTTGCCGCCGTGTGTGATTCCCCGGAACGGTGTCAAGGACACCGGCTCGACGCGACCTGCAACGAATTCACGTGTTCCACGGTGCGGGTGTCGGACGACGCGGCCTGCCAGCCATGCACCATCAAGACAGGGCTGGTGCTGCGCAACGGCCAGATCGACACGCTCCAGGGCCCGGTGGCCGCTGGCGGCTACAAGATCCGGTCCCATGGCATCGAA
This sequence comes from Myxococcota bacterium, assembly GCA_029975745.1. Lineage (GTDB taxonomy): Bacteria > Myxococcota_A > UBA9042 > DTJE01 > DTJE01 > DUVQ01. Next base: position 10,771 of record JARKOL010000194.1, read on the forward strand.
CGCTCGGACCGCCAGTGC
>JARKOL010000202.1 GCA_029975745.1 Myxococcota bacterium
CGGACGGCACCCTGCTGGCGCGGTTCGGGGCCTTCGGTGCCGGCATCGGGCAGTTCGCCTATCCGCTGGGCATCGCACGCGACCCCGCGCGGGATCGCCTGCTGATCGCGGATGCCAGCAACGCACGCGTGGTGGTTCTGAAGCGCGCCCCGCTGCCCTGAGCGCCGCGCCTGCCGCCCGACACGGGGCCTCGGTCAGGGCGCCCCGCCCTTCCCTGCGGTCTGCACCCCGGCCCGCGCGGCAGGCTCAAAACCGACGCGACCCGCCAACTGCTTCAGGCGCTTGGCGCCCAGGCCCTTCACTCGCCCCAGATCGGACAGCCGGGTGAAGGGCCGCCGCTCGCGTGCCTGGAGGATCGCCTGCGCTCGGGCCGGGCCGATTCCCGGCAACGTACACAGTTCCCGGACGCCAGCCAGGTTGACCTGGACCAGCGCGTCCGAAGATTTCCCGGAAGCGACGGGCTCCTGGGCGAGTCCTGGCCGTGGCGAGCCTCCTGCCCCCGACGCGACCGCATCCGAAGGCTCGGGACAGGAGGATCCCAGACCTCCGGTCAGGGACAGCGAGGCCAGCACGGCCATCAGCAACAGCGAGGACGTCATGCGCCACTCCCACAGCGAGACGCGGAGGGCCATTCCAGGAATCGTGCCGCCGCCACCAGGGGATCGCGGGGGGAAAAGGTGCTGCAAATCCGGCAAGGAACGACATCGTCACAAGACCCGGCACCGGACGCGCGTTGCACGGTCCTTTGGACGGTCCAACCGATGTCCAATCCATGGACGTCAGCCCCTACCCCAGATCGTCGTAGGGTCGAAGCCGAAAGCGAACGCCCAGCTCGTCCTCGGCCTTGCGCCTGCACGCCTCGACGTCCAGGTCGGGCAGTCCGACGACCGTGGCCGTGACCTCCGGGATGAAGTCGCGCGCCCGACGGAGGAACGCGCAGACGTCCTCGTACGCGCTCTCGCCGTAGGCCGAAAGACAGAGTCGCGCGTAGGTGGCGGCATCCGGCGCGTTCAGGGAAACGCTGATGGAATCCACGAGTCCGGCCAGTTCGGCAGGAATGTCCCGGCCGTGAACGCGACTGGCCAGACCATCGGTGTTGATCCGGACCTTCAGACCGCGCCCCTTCAGCCAGCGAGCCAACTCGATCACCGCATCGACCCGACGCAAGGGCTCCCCGTACCCGCAGAACACGACCTCGTCGTAGCCTTCCAGCCCCTCGGCCTCCAGCGCATCGCGGATGGCCTGCACGGACGGGTCCTCGGCCAGCCGCAGATTGTGTCCCTTGACCACCCAGTCCTGGAACTTCCGACAGAACGTGCAGCGCAACGTGCAGCGATTGGTCAGATTGATGTACAGCGCGTTGCGGATGGGATAGACCAGCCGCGGCGCCATCGCGTCGGCCACGTCCAGCGCGAACAGGCGTCGAGCGTTCAACGTCGTCACCCGCGCCACATCGGCCGTCTGGAGTCCCTTGATCCGAGCGACCGCCTCGGCGGTGTAGGGCAGGAACGCGGGCTCGTTCCGACGCCCCCGCATCGGGACGGGCGCCAGGTAGGGGGAATCGGTTTCGATCAGCATCCGATCGACCGGCAGTTCCCTGACCGTCTCGATCAGGGGGCCGGCACCCGGGAACGTGACCACCCCAGGAATCGAGATCAGAAAGCCCAGATCGACGTACCGCCGGGCCGTCTCGATGTCCCCGGTGTAGCAGTGGATGACCCCGGGTCGTTGCCCAAACGCCACGCCGGACAGGATGTCCAGGCACTGGGCGTGCGCCTCGCGGCAATGAATCACGACAGGCAGGCCGGCATCGCAGGCGATGGCCAGTTGTCTCTCGAACGCCCGGCGCTGCCCCTCCGGGGACGAGAAGTCATAGTGGAAGTCCAGCCCGATCTCGCCGATCGCCACGACCTCGGGACGCCCGACCAGCCGTTCCAGCGCCTCGTACGTCGCAGGCCCCGCCTGGTCCGCCTCGTGAGGATGACAGCCAATCGCCACGCGCACCCGGGGCTCACGAACCGCCAGCGCCACGGCGTCGGAAAACACCGCCGGGTCGGCACCGCTGCCGACGTGGATGATCCCGGTCACCCCGGCCGCGAAGGCCCGGGCCAGCACGTCATCCACGGAATCTGCGTACCGATGGGGTTCCAGGTGGGCATGGGAATCCAGGAACATGCGCCGCCTCCGGACTAACCGATCCCCCGGCAAAGCCGGGGGGTTTCAAATGTGAGCCGCCCAAGGCGGCTTGGCCGTGGCCGCTCGCGAGCGGCCCGGCGGGCCACCTGAAGGTGGCTACTTCAACATCTCCAGTTGCTCCAGACGCCGATCTTCGACTTCCTGCTTCCTGATGTACTCTCGAATCACCTGCTCATCGCGGCC
>JARKOL010000062.1 GCA_029975745.1 Myxococcota bacterium
ACCGGCGCCGACTCGCGCACCGGGCGGGACGCGGTCGGGGGCGCGGTCGGGGGCGCGGGCTGCGGCACGGGAGCCGGTGCCACGGCGGCCGCCCGGTCCGGCCCGACCCGCACGACCGGCAAGGACGACGGCGCCTGGAAGCGCGCGGCATCCCTCATGCCCGTCAGCCGCAAGGTATCCAGTTCGTCCTGCAGCAACAGCGCCCGGTTCTCGAGGTCATCGACGCGGGCCCGCATCGCCAGACTGCCGCGCTGGGCGTCATCGACGCGCTGCCGCAGGCCCGCAACCTCGCGTTCGAGGTTCGCAAGCCCGCTGGTGCAGCCCGACGCCATCAGCAGCGCCACGACGCAACACGCAACCCGACGCATCCGCATCCCCTTCGGAGGCATTCGACAACCAGGTCTGATTCTAGGGCCGACACGGTCGCGGAAACAAGAACCTTGAGAAGCCGCCGGATTGCTTCCCGGAAAGCTGCCTGTATATCCGGGAAGGTAGCAGCCGCATCCGGCGCCCGACGCTGCCGCTTTCTCTTGACAACTCCCCCCGTTCCAACCTAGATTAGCCCGGTGTTTGGCGTTTTTCGTGCAACGTCATCGTGAGGAGGTGCTTCCATGTCGCGTGCCAGGACGTTCGGCGTGATTGCAGGTTTGGCTTTCGGGGCCATGCTGTTGACGGGCTGCGGGCCCAAGTACCCGAAATGCAATACGGATGAAAACTGCAAGGAAAAGGGCGAATACTGCGTGAACCAGATGTGCGTCGAGTGCGCCATGGACACGCACTGCGCGGGCAAGGGCCCCTGCATGACGTGCGGCACGAACAACACCTGTGTGAAGCCGGCCGGCTACGCGGGTGACTGCTGCACCGACAACGCCGACTGCCAGCAGGGCAAGTGCTACAAGACCGGCGGCCGTTCCGGCGTGTGCGCCCAGTGCGCGGGCGAAGGCGACTGCGGCGCCGGCATGAAGTGCGTCGGCGGCAACTGCGTGCCCAAGGGCGAGTGCGGCGACGGCATGCCCCCCTGCCCCGCCGGCAAGGTCTGCCAGAACGGCATGTGCATCGTCCAGGAGTGCCAGCTGGCCCCCATCTACTTCGACTTCGACGAGTCGGCCATCCGCGCGGACGCCCGGACGACGCTGAACGCGAACTTCGAGTGCATGAAGGAAAAGGGCCGTCCCGTGCTGGTCGAGGGCCATTGCGATGAGCGCGGCTCCGACGAGTACAACCTGGCCCTGGGAACCCGGCGCGCCAAGGCGGCCCAGAAGTTCCTGCTGAACCTGGGTGCCAAGAAGAACGAAGTCAGCATCACCTCCAAGGGCGAAGAGCAGCCGGTCTGCACGGGCGCCTACGAGAGCTGCTGGTCCCAGAACCGGCGCGACGAGTTCCGCTTCCGCTAGGTCGCACCGCTCCTGGTTTCCTTGAGCCGGTCGGTGACCCATGACGCGACGAATCCTCACCCTGCTGTTCGTCCTGGCCTGGACCCCCGGATGCGTCTCCATCTGGCATCACAACGACCTGGAAAAGCGTGTCGCCGACCTGGAGACCCAGAAGACCGAGCTGGAGGCCCAGCAGGCACGGGACCGCGAGGAACGGGAGCGCATCCGCCAGGATCTGGTGGACGCGACCGACGCGCTGCGCCGGGGCGGCGCCAACCTGGGCGCGGACGTGGACGAACTGAAGGCGAGCGTGGCCCGGATGCGTGGGGCCGACGAGGAGCTGCAGTTCGGGGTCACCCGGAACCGCCAGGACATCGACGCGATCAAGAAGACGCTGGACGAGCGTCTGGGCGCACCGGTGGTCCAGTTGCCCCAGGGCGTCGCCGACGACAAGGACGCCCTGTTCAAGGCCGGGCGCGAGGCGTTCGACAAGGGGAATGATCCCACGGCCCGCGGAGCGCTGCGACGATTCCTGGAGACCTTCCCCGACGAACCCCGGGCGCCCGAGGCCCAGTTCCTGATTGCCGAAACCTTCTTCCGGGCAGGCCAGTTCGGACAGGCGGTTCGGGAGTTCCAGGTCGTTCATGACCGCTATCGGACCCGCTCGGGCGCGCCCGTCGAAAAGGCCATGATGCGGATTGCCGAGGCATTGTTGAAGCAGGGCGACTGCAAGAAGGCCACCGCGGTCTACCAGTACGTCATCGAGTACAACAAGAAGTCGCCCGAGGCCGAGAAGGCCAAGCAGACGCTGGCCTCCCTGAAGAGGACGTGCAAGTAGCTTGATGGGGCGACGATGGGCTGCGGACGCGTGATCCTGTGCGTGCTGTTTCCCCCGCTGGCGGTTCTGGACCGCGGATGCGGCTCGATCGTGATCGTCACGCTGCTGACATTGGCAGGGTGGGTCCCCGGCGTCATCGGCGCCCTGGTCATCAACAACAACCGCAAGGCGTAACGCCGCGACGCCCCGCCGGACCTACTCGCGGGGGGGCGCGTCCGGGTCGTAGCGAAACAGCGGGCCCTTCACGTGGCGCTTCAGTTCCCGACCGAACCGCCGGCGCCAGTCCTCCCGGAACACCACCCGACGAATCAGCGCCCGCAGCCACAGCACCTCGTCCAGGTTCCACCGTCGCAGCAGTTCGGGGGGACGGTAGCGGCGCACCTGGGCGCGCAGAACGGTCAGGTCCATCCGGGGCAGGGCCTGCACGGTCAGGGGCAGGACGTCCTCCTCGGCACGCTCGACCCGACCCACGTTGCGCAGGAAGAACTGCGGCACCTTGTGTTCCAGGCCCGAGGCGATCTCCGACGCCGGCTCGATCAGGCGGACGGGAAACTCGCGCCCCCGACGTCCCTTCGAGGCTCGCAGCAGCGCGCGGGCCATCCGGTACAGCGGCAGATCGTCCATCGTCCGCAGCCCCTGGAACGCCTCGGCGACCCCCGGCCGATGGTAGCGCGCCGCCATCCGCGGCCAGCAGGCCTCGACCGTCAGGCGCCAGGAGCCTGCCCGTCCGGGATCACTTCCGCTCGATCCGGACCTGCTCGCCATCGACGGCTTCCTCCTCGACCACCCAGTACTCCGCGGTCGCCTCGGACGCGACCGTCCGGCCCAGCTCCTCCAGGAAGGACGTCACCTCCCGGCACTTGCGCCCCCGGACCCCCTTGACCCCGAAGGCCAGGGTGCCGTCGGGCCGGACCTCGATGTCGATCTCGAACGCCATGACTCCTCCGGGTGCCGCGCTCCTAGTACCGGCGGACCTTCAGGTGAATCGCGCCGTCGGCCGTGGTCTCCTCGGTGGCCAGGGTGAAGCCCCGGGCCGCCAGTTCCCGCCGCACCTTCCGGTAGGCGTATCGCTGGGTGACCGCCTGGACGAACTGGGCCTCGGTCACGCCGCGGGTCGTCTCGACGCCCCACCAGTCGGCGATGAACTCGACGCCGTTCCGCGTGACGCGCACGCCCACGTCGTAGGTCCGACTGGCCCGGATCACGAGGTCCGCCGGGGTCTGCTGCTCCAGGTAGCCCCGCACCAGGACGGACTGGCCCGCCTCCGCCTCGCTGAACGCGTAACCCAGGTCGTCCAGCGCCTCCTTCAGGCAGACAAGGTCGCGAATCTGCGTCTGGACCGTGGTGAAATGAGACATCCCCCCTCCGGAAGGTCCGCGCGGGGTCAGGTCATCTCGATGCGCTCGACGCGCCGCGAGTCCGCGCCACCCGATTCGGCCGAGGCCCGTCGCGCCCGACCGTCCGCCCAGGAACGCATCGCATCGATCCGCTCCTTCATCGTGAACGACAGCGGAACCTGCTCGGCCAGGCTGCGCAGGATGCGTTCGGTCGTCAGGTCCTCGCCCCGCTCGAAGGCATCGTACAAGGCCGAGGTCACCGCCTGCTCGATTTCGGCGCCCGAATAGCCCTGGCTGCCGGCCACGACCGCATCGACATCAAACGCCGCGGGATCGCGCGGGACCTGGCTGCGCCGGTTCACCTTGTCGATCTGGATGCGGAAGATCTGGGCCCGCTCGTCGGGGCCGGGCAGATCGACGAAGAAGATCTCGTCGAAGCGTCCCTTGCGAAGCAGTTCGGGCGGCAGCAGCGACACGTCGTTCGCCGTCGCGATCACGAAGACCGGCGACGACTTTTCCTGCAGCCACGTGATGAACGAGGCGAACACCCGGGCGGTGGTCCCGGCGTCGGACTCGCCCGAAGACCGGGTGCCCGAGAACCCCTTCTCGATCTCATCCAGCCACAGGATTGACGGCGCCACGGCCTCGGCCGTCCGGATGGCCCGCCGGATGTTCTCCTCGGACGACCCGACGAGCGAGCTGAACACCTTGCCCACGTCAAGGCGCAGCAGCGGCATCTGCCAAAGGCCCGAGACGGCCTTCGCGGTCAGGGACTTGCCGCACCCCGGAACGCCGATCAGCAGGATGCCCCGCGGAATCGGCAGCCCGAACGCCCGCGCCGGATCCGTGAAGGCCAACTGGCGCTTGTTCAGCCAGTCCTTCAGCACCTCCAGGCCCCCGATGTCGGACCAGCGGGTTTCGGTCTCGAAGAACTCAAGGATGCCGGACTTGCGGATGATGTGCTTCTTTTCGCCCAGGATCGT
>JARKOL010000211.1 GCA_029975745.1 Myxococcota bacterium
CGGACGCTGCGCGGGGGGCATCAGGGCTGCGCCGTGGGCGCAGCACTCCACGGACGCTGCGCGTCGGGCACCAGGGCTGCGCCGTGGGCGCAGCACTCCACGGACGCTGCGCGTCGGGCATCAGGGCTGCGCGTCGGGCACCGACGTTCCGTGCCGAGGGCCGAAGGCCTTGGAGTGCGCCGGCCACGCCGGCGCCCTTGCCCCCTGCCCCGAGCCTGTCCATTGCGCAGCGCCGCGCCTGGATTGACAACGCGCTTCGCGTGTCGCTACCATGCCGGGGAGTCGAGCGACCCATCCTGTCGCAAGGGACACGAGACCCATGGCAGCGCCCCCCTCCCAGGAATCGACCCACCAGCGCTTCTTCGGCGGCGCCGCCAGTAGGGCGCACTTCGCCGACCTGCTGGGCTTGGCGGCGGAGTCGGGCCCGTCCTGCTTCCTCCAGCAGGTCGCCTGGGAACGGGACCACGTCGAATTGATCCTGGCAGCACCGGAATCCAGCGACGTCCGCGTCCAGATCCGCCCAGCGGTCGCCGGCACTCCGGCCCTGCTGGTTGCGGGTCGGCTGGCGGTCTCCTATTCGGGCAAGTCGTTGCCGTCCGGGGTGGCCGACCGACTGCATCAGGTGGCGGCCCCGCGCCTGGCCGAACTGGCGATGGACGACCTGGCGGCGGTCCTGCTGGCGGACCCGGAGCGGGTGGTCCCGGAGCCCCCGCCGGTGGTGACGGCGCCGGGTCAGGGCCAGCCGACCGGAAAGTTGGACACCTGGTGCGTCGGCGACTCGTGGGCGGACTTCGTGGCCGCCGGCGAGGTGTCGCGCGCCCGTCTGGACTCGGTCGAGCCGACCCGGCTGTTCCGGTTCATCCAGCACGGCGAGTCCGAGTGTTCGCAGGTCCTGCCCAAGGGGCCGGGGCCGACCGTGTCAATGGTCGATTACCCCTGGGAGGATCGGTTCCGCGACCGGGACGAGGCGCCCTGGTCGCACATCCGCTCGGGGCTGCCCGAGGACGATGAACCGCTGATCACGACCGACCTGACCGAGGCGGATGTCGTCTGTGGCAACCCGAAGAAGTTGCAGGACATCCTGGAACACGCCATCCATCGTCCCGACCCCCAGGGCCGGACCATCCTGTTCAGCAATACGTGCGTTCCGGTCGTCACCGGCGAGGATGTCGAGTCGGTGGTGCGCCGCTATGCCGACAGGAGCCCGGTCCCGATGCTGTTCCTGACGGTCACGCCGCGGTCCATGCTGAACGTGTTCCAGCAACTGCTGGTCACGCAGCGCCTGGAGGCCGAGGCGACCGCCGGCCCGCCCGCGCCCGACGCGATCAACCTGATTGGCTACCCGGACAACAGGACGACGCACGAACTGGTGGCGATGCTTGCGACGTTCGGCGTGCGCGTCAACGTCCAGTTGATTCCGGACATCTCGACGCAGCGGGTGGCGCAACTGCCCGGGGCCGCCCTGAACGTCGTGCTGCCCAATCGACTCTGGGACAATCTGTACGTTCAGGTGTTCCAGGACTCGCGCATTCCTCACATCGCGCCCACCGCCCCGTGGGGATTGGCGGGCACGCGCGCGTGGGTGCGCCAGATCCTCGACGCGCTGCGGCGCGACGCCTCCGACTTCGAGGCCGGTTGGGCCGAATACCTGCGGGCCTTCCAGCCGGCCTGGGACCAGGCCACCGGTCGGTGCCAAGGCCATCGTCTGGGGTTCGCGCTTCGGGGCCGCGACGTGCATGTGTTGACCGACCCGTCCTACACCTGGGGCTACTCCATGGTCGCCCAGATCGAGGAGGCCGGGTTCGGGCTGGATGTCCTGCTGCTGCTGCGCGACGCCCAGGATGCCCGGACCCGGGCCGGCCAGGTCCACGCGCTGTTCGCCGATCCGGCCCGCCACTCCCTGAAGGGGTTCCAGACCCTGTCGATGCTGCGTGAACGCCTGGCGAGTTCGCCGGCCCAGGCGTTCTTCTCGACGCACGTATTCGATTGGCGGCTGACCGAGGCCGGCAAGAACCGCTTCTCGATCCAGCACTTCGAGCTGGGCGTCCCCGGGGCGATCCGGACGATGCATCGGCTGTGCGACCTTTGCGACACGCCTCTGGTTCGCGAGTACCGCCGGTTCTTCGCGCGGACCGAGGGCGGGACGCCCCTGGTCCAGGAGGAACACCGCTGATGAAGGACGGGGCCCTTCAGGCGACGGCGCACCAAGCTGCCGATGCCGACTTCTCCCAGCGCGTCACCTGGTCCTACCTGCTGGGGGTCTACCTGGCCGTCAACGCGATCCGGGACCTGTACCTGCTGGTCGAAGGCCCGGACTGCGCGCACATGAAGACCCAGTTCGTCCAGGGCAATCACGACTGGCGGTCCACGCTGACCAGTGTTTCGGGCTTCCACCGGGTCGCGAACACCGGGATCCACCCGTCGTTCATGACGCGTTCCCGCGAGGAGGCCATCCGGGACATCCTGCTGCGCATCGCGTCCCATCCGGACGCCGGCGGCGTGCTGCTGACGTCCATGCCGATGGCCTACATCACCGGGGCCGACTACGAGCGGCTGTGCCGCGACGTCCATGCGCGCACCGGTCGCCAGGTGGTCAACGTCCCGGGCAAGTCCCTCAGCGGCGACTGGATCGACGGATATGCCGAGACGCTGCTGGCCCTGGCGCGCCAGATCCAACTGCCCGAGGGGCGTCGCGACCCGACCCAGGTCGCCATCATCGGATACCTGTACGACCGGAACGAGGCGGACCACCAGGCGAATGTCCGTCACCTGCGGGACCTCCTGGATCGGATGGGGCTGCGCACCGTGTCGATCTGGCTGGACGGCGGGTCGTTCGCCGATCTGGCGGCCGTGTCGGAGGCGGGGACGTTGATCTCGTTGCCGTACGCGCGCAAGGCGGCGACCTGGATTGCCCGGCGCACCGGGGCGCGTGTCATCACTTGCGATCTGCCGTTCGGGCTCCAGGCGACCCAGGAATGGCTGCGTCGGATCGGGGCGGAAACGGGTCGCGAGGCCGCCGCCCAGACCGTCATCGAGCAGGAACTGGCGCGCTGCATTCCCCCCCTGGAGTGGGTGGCGCCGTTCGTGTTCCAGGGGCGTCGCGTGGGCTACATGGGCGATCCGTGGCTGGCTCCCGGCATCGCGGACATCGCCCGGCTGCTGGGAGCGCGACTGACCTACGCGGTGTTGACGAATCCGGCAAGCCACAGCGGCCCGACCGCGGCGGCCCTGGGGGCAACCACCCGGGTCAAGGTGTGGCCTCGTGCCCGGGAACTGCGGACGTTCCTGGACGAACTGCCCCCGGAGGCGCGTCCCGACGTGGTCGTGCTGAATGACGCGGGGATTGGACTGGTGGACGGGCCCTGGGTGGGCCTGGGCTTCCCGTCCAGTTTTTCGCACCGGCTGTACGCGCGTCCGTTCCTGGGGTTCCAGGGATTCCTGGCGCTGGTGGACTCGCTGGCGGACCAGATCCGGCGCCGCGAAATCGTTTCGCAGGGCGCACCGGGCGGGCCCGACGTGCGGGTCGGATGAGGCGGCTGTGGCAGGCGACGGTGCCGACGAGTCGAGGGACGGTCGCCTTCAGCGACTGGCGGTGCTGCTGGGCAAGGCGGGACTGCCGGTTCTGCACCTGACGGCCTCCGGCGCCGAGCTGGTCGTGGCCCTGGCAGGGGACGGGGGGCGATCCCTTCGCGTTCTCGTGACTCCGGTCATGCCGGGGCGCCCGGCGGGATTCCACACGGCACTGCGCGCCTATCGGTTCGAACCCGCGGATCTGTCCAGGGCCGAAAGGGCCCGCGTCGAGCTGCTGCGCAACATCCTGGTCCGCCTGGAGGACCGGCTGCCCGCCGACTGGGGGCCGGTCCCGGTCCGCTACGCGCCCGCCTTGCCCGCCAACGCCATGCCCTCGCCCCCGGAGGGCGTCGTCGTGGGGCCGGCGCCTGATGAAGGCGGGCCGCCCCCGGCCGTGCTTCCGGCCCTGTCCGAGCCTGGCGCGCCCAGGCCCGCGGCGCTGGCCGCCTGGGTCGCCGCGTGTCGCGCCGCGGGAACCCCGGTCGTCCTGGTGCTGCCCCTGACGGCGGATCGGATCGCCGACTGGCGGCCCGTACTGGAACTGGTCGAGCGGCTGGAGGTGCGCCATCGCGCCGAGCACTCGCTGGTGTTCGCATGGCCCGACCCCGGGGACTCGGGGGGCGTGCCGGTGCCGCTGGAGGCCGAGGCCTCGTTTCCCCCGTCCATTCGGGCGCTGCTGGGGGATCGCATCCCGGTTCGAAGCGCCGTGGGTGAACCGTTGTGCCGGTTCAGCCGCGTGCTGCAGGACGTGCTGCTGCGCGCCTCGCCCCGGGCCTCCCGGTCGCGAGGCGAAGGGGTGTTCGGGCCCGCGTGCCAGACCTGCGCCCTGCGTCCCACGTGCGGCGGCACCACCACCGCGGCGGCCCGGGTCTTCGGCCTGGATGTATTGCGGCCGTTCTCGCAGCCGCCCTGGACGTCCCAGGCGGCGACGGCCCCCCGGCAGGCGCCCTGGGACCACAAACTGTGGTGGCTGCTGGCCGATCGCCCCGATGTGGCGGTGGCGTTGCGGGACGTGATTCCCCTGGACCAGATTCCCGATCTGGCCTGCGTCCTGCCGTGGACCCGGCTGGAACTGCACGAAGGCGGCAGTCACGGTCCCTGTTGCGCCGACTACCTGCACGAACCCGGTCGCGCTCCGGCCGATGCCCGCCCGGCGGATCTGTGGCAGGGGACCCTGATGCGCGCGGTTCGGCGGGCCATGGCCGACGGCGAGCCCGGCCGGACGTGCCGGCCGACCTGTCCAATCTGGACGGGCGGGACGGACCTGCCGGGTGATCTGGTGTTGCGCGGCGGGCCCTCGACGGCGGTGCTGACGCGGATCCAGCGCGTGCGCGACCTGGTTGCCGTGCGCGAGGAGCCCCGCACCCCGCCGGCGACGATCTGCTTCTCGGCGACCTCCTGGTGCAATTACGACTGCCTGATGTGCGACTGCGGCGAGCGGGGCACCCTGGACGACCAGCCCGACCCGGCGTTCTACGAGCAGATGGCGGCCTGGGCCCTGGGCGACCTGGAACTGGAAACCAACGGCGGCGAACCCCTGGCCGCACCCCGCTTCCTGGCATTCCTGGACCGCCTGGCCGCCGAACCCTCGCCGCGTCCGTCCGTCGGGATCGTGACCAACGGCGCCTTGTTGACCCCCGATCGGATGGATCGCTGGGCCTCGATCCTGCGGGGGATCGTGTTCAGCCTGAACGCCGCCACGCCCGGGACGTACCTGGATGTCAATCGCGGCATTCCCTGGCCGCGCGTACGGGCCCATCTGGACCATGTGCTGCGCCTGCGGGCCCAGGGCCGCTACCTGGGGGGGCTGACGTACAGCATGGTGGTGCTGCGCCGCAATCTGGAAGAGGTGCCCGAGTTCGTGGACCTGACGCTGCGCGACCAGGTTGATGCCCGCTTCCTGTTGCAGATCGGGAATCGCAACGACCAGAGCGTGGCCACGGATCCCGACCTGGCGGCCCGCGCAGTGGTCCTGCTGCGGGAAGCGGCGCGACGTCTGCGCGAGGCGGGTCGCGACCGCCCGGCGTCCGGCGCGCAGTCGCTGGTTCGCGTCCTGTCCGATCGGATGTCGCGCGACGACTTTCGTCCGCTGTGAGTCCCCGGCCGGGAACGCGCCCGACCGGGGCTCCCCACGGCTGTCCGCGTCAGCCCGCCTTGATCTCGATGGTGCGGGGCTTCGTTTCGGCCCGCTTCGGCAGGCGCAGGGTCAGGATGCCGTCCCGGTGCTCGGCCGAGATGCGGCCCGAGTCCACGTAGTGCGGCAGGCTGAACGACCGCTGGAACTTCCCGTAGAAGCGCTCGATGCGCAGGTAGGCGTCCTTCGCCTCGGCGTCGGGCAGCTTCTTTTCGCCCTCGACGGTCAGCACGTTGTCCTCGACACGCACCGTCACGTCCCCGGGCTTGACCCCCGGCACCTCGGCTCGCAGCACCACTTCCTCGGCGTTCTCCAGGATGTCCACGGCCACGGCGCAACTCTCCTGGGTCATGGTCCGGGCCGGCGCCGACATGCGGAACAGCCGGTCCACCTCGTCGTGCAGGCGCTCGAACTCACGCATCGGATCCCACCTCTGAATAGACATGTCCACCTCCCTTGAACGGTTGTTGTGTTTTTATAACGTTGCGGAACGGCGGGCCTTTGTTGCCCTTCCGTCCGCCACGGTGAAACTATGGGGCCGACTTTTTCGTCGTCAAGGGGGTCCGGGGGAGGCAACGATGCCCTCGGCCCCGCCCGATCGAAACGCGTTCGATTCGACCGGCCCGCGATCTTGACGTGTCGGCGCTGCCCGGATAGGTTTGCCCTGACCGTTTCCGAGCCTGTGGAGGATCAGCGTGGCCAAGCAGTCTTCGAGTTCGACGCCCGAGGTCAAGACCTGGAAGAACGACCCGGAAAACGACAAGCCCGTGTGGATCGGGCTGGGCGTCGTGTTCGCGTTCCTGATGGTGTTGCTGGCGATCGGCACCACGATGCGCCCGTAATCGCGGGGAGCGCCTCGCGCGTGTGAAACCGGCCGGCCCCGGCCGAGCCAAGGAGGGATCATGGCCCACGAGTACAAGCCCTACGTCGATCCGAAGACCGACATGAAGGAGCTGACCCTGCCGCCGCTGATCCTGGGCGCGATCATGGCGGTCGTGCTGGGCGCGGCCAACACCTACCTGGGCCTGAAGGCCGGCATGACGGTCGCGGCCACGTTCCCGGCGGCGGTCATCTCGATGGCCGTCCTGCGGGCGTTCCGCGGCAACATCCTGGAAGAGAACATCGCTCGTACCACCGGCGCGGTCGGCGAGGCGCTGGCCGCCGGTGCAATCTTCACGATTCCGGCCTTCGTCATCGTGGGTGCCTGGGACGACCTGTCCCTGTTCTCGACCAACTGGTTCATGGCGACCGGGCTGCTGCTGGTCGGCGGCCTGCTGGGCGTGCTGCTGATGATCCTGCTGCGCCGGACGTTCATGGAAGACACCAGCCTGCCGTTCCCCGAGTCGGTGGCCTGTACCGAGATCGTCAAGGCCGGTCAGGGCGGCCAGACGGGCGCCGGTTCGGTGTTCGCGGCGATGGGCGTCGCGGGCCTGATCGAGTTCCTGAAGAATCCCAACGGCATCCCGTTCATCGGCGGCTCGGCGCGCGGCGCATTCAAGCTGGGGGACTCCTCCCACGGCGTGTTCCCGTACTTCAGCCCCGAGCCGTCCCCCGCGTTCCTGGCGGTCGGCTACATCATCGGCCCGAAGTACGGCGCGATCACCGCTGCCGGCGGCATCTTCGGCTGGATGTTCCTGATGCCGGTGCTGCTGTACGTTCTGGCGCTTCGCGATCCGGCCCTGGGGACGCAGATGAACCAGATCGTCGCAAACGGGGACTGGGCCGTCCTGTTCGGCGGTTCGGGCGAGTTCACGGGCCTGAACGCCCTGTACAACGCGAACATCAAGATGATCGCCATCGGCGCCATGATCGTCGGCGCCTTCTACACCCTGTTCAAGATGCGCAACAACCTGGCGGCGGGCATCGGTCGATCGGTCAAGTCGCTGGGGGGTGCGTCGGCGGGCGGCGCGGCCGAGGTCCGGACCGAGAAGGACCTGGACTTCCGGCTGGTCATGGTGGCCGTCGGCCTGATGATGCTGGCGATGCTGGGTCTGTACCTGATCCTCTGCGACTCGTTCGTCGTGTCGCTGATCGTGACGATCGTGATGGGGGTCATGGCGTTCCTGTTCGCCGCGGTGGCGGGCTTCCTGGTGTCGATCATCGGCTCGTCGTCGAACCCCATCTCGGGCCTGACGCTGTCCACGCTGCTGATTGCGGCCGGCCTGCTGGTGCTGCTGGGCATGGGCGGCGGCTACCTGGACGACGGCGTGACGATGTCCGAGGCGATGAAGACCGGCGTGCTGGCGGTGCTGGGCGTCGCGACGGTGGTCTGCTGCGTCGCGGGCGTGGCCGGCGACATGGCGCAGGACTGGAAGGTCGGTCACATGCTGGGCGGCACCCCGTGGCGGATGGAGATCGGCGGTTTCGTCGGTGTCGTCGCGGCGGCGCTGTTCCTGGTGTCGGTCATCACGTTGCTGCACGAAACGACTCCGGGCGGGATCGGTGGCGATCTGCTGCCCGCGCCCCAGGCGGGCCTGATGGCGACGACGGCCAAGGGCATCATCTCCGGCCAGTTGCCGTGGGAACTGATCCTGATGGGCGTGATGTTCGCGCTGGCGCTGATTTTCGTCGGCGTGCCCAGCCCCATGCTGGTGGCCGTCGGCATGTACCTGCCGTTCGCGACGATCATGGCGATCTTCGCCGGCGGCGTCATCCAGTGGATCGGCTCCAAGGTGGCGAAGCGCATGGGCGCGAAGGACGACAAGGACCTGGAGGACGTATCCAATCGCGGCCTGCTGGTCGCGTCGGGCTTCGTCGCCGGCGAGGCCCTGTTGGGCATCCTCCTGGCGATCCTGGTGACGGCCGAGATCAAGCTGATTGCCGACGTGCCCGGCTGGTTCGGCATGAAGTGGGTGGGCGCCCTGGTCATCGTGGCGCTGGCCGTGTACCTGATCTCCAGTTCGCTGAAGGCGCTGAAGAAGTAGGCGCGACCCGGACGGGGTGCGTCCGGCTCACCAAACAGAGGGAGGCTGTGATGAAGACCTTGATATCGTGGAGTTTCTGTCTGGTCTGCGCGGGGATGCTGCTGGCACTGCCGGCCCAGGCGCGCCAGGGGGCGATCCAGGTGGGTGCCTCGGGCAGCTTCTGGCTGGAAAGCACCTGCGCGGTGACGGCGAACAAGACGACGAACAGCGCGGATCAGGACTTCTCGGGCGGCGTCTCCCTGTTCGCCGAATACTACGTCCTGGACTTCCTGTCCGTCGGCGGGATGCTGGACATCACGGCGGTGGCGCCGAAGAGCCACACCAAGGCCGACGACATCATTCCGGTCATCGGCTTCCTGGGCATGGCCAAGGCCGGCTACCCGCTCGGCAAGGGGGGCGCCTTCGAGCCGTTCCTGCGCTTTGCCCTGGGGTACGGCCTGTTCGTGCCGCCGCGTTCGATGCCGGGGGATCCGGACCACGAACACGGATGGGTGATCAAGGTGCTGCCGGGGTTCCAGTACAACACCGACTTCGGGCTGGGGGCCTTCGTCGAGGTCGGCTGGTCGGGCAACGGCTTCAACCAGAAGATCGGTGGTCGAAAGACGCGGATTTCCTACCACTCCGCGGCGATCAATCTGGGCGTGACCTATCGGTTCTGAGGGGCCGGGTCAGTTTCCGCGCTTCCCGATTCGTTCCAGTAGCTCCCGACGATCCTGCCCCGAGAAATGCTGGTGAATCCGGGCTGTCAGACGCTGGCGGAGGTCGTCGTCCACGCAGCGATCGCCCAGCGAGCCGATCAGGTGATACACATCGGCACGCCAAGGGGCCAGTTCGAATGCCTTGCGGTAGGCGGTGCAGGCGCCGGCCAGACGCCCGTGGCGCACGTGCAGCATCCGACCCCTCAGCAGGTAGGGTTCGGCGAAGTTCGGTGACTCGGCCAGCAGGCGATCGACCTCGTCCTCCAGTGCCGGTCCGTGTACCGAGGGATCGTCCGGCATGTCCACGTAGTTCACCAGAACGCCCGGACGGACGCGTCGGTATTCGTGGCGCGCGATCAGTGCCGCGTTCTCCGGGGTGCGCCGCAGCCAGATCGTCGAGACCGGGCCGTGGAACACCAGCGCCCAGGTTTCGCGGTCCATCATGTGCTGGAGCGGACGCGGTTCGTCCGGCGGCCAGGCGTTGTGGGCGTTCTCCCAGACCACGATGCCGATGCCCCTTTGGGCAACCTCCTCGCGCCAGGACTCGAGTTCACGGAACACCTGGTAGTAGCGCCCGGTGACCCCCGCCTCCTGGAAGATGTGGTCTCGTCCATCCAGATAGACCGGGTAGTCGGGCCGCAGCTCATGAACAAAGACCCCCCCGAAGTGGTAGGGGTGGAAGACGTGGCCCGCCGGCTGATGGGTGCGTATCCAGGCGGTGGCGTCGAAGGGGAAGCGTTCGGGCATCAGCGCCAGGCGAGGCCTTTGCATGGTGGCGAGCGGTGCCAGCAGCGGCAGTGCGACCAGCGCGGCGACGGCGATTGCGGGGCGTGCCAGGGACGCGAGGCGGCCAGGCATGCGCTGCACCCAGGGAGTGAGCAGGAGCGCCACGACCGGCATGGCGACCAGCGCGAAACTGACCGCGCTCCGGCGCAGGCGCAGGGCCATCAGGAACAGGAGGAGGGTGGCGGCGATGTCGAAGAGCGTCATGCGGCGCCACCCGCGGAGCAGTGCCAGGAGCGCAAGGACCAGGGCCAGGCCCAGGAAGGCGATCCAGGGGGCCGGGTGGGCGCCGGACAGCAGGTCCAGGGAGAACGGCATCCAGTCCCGATTCTGCACCAGCGTGTTGTCGTAGTGCGTGGCCCGCAGGATCACGCGGCCGATGTCCAGCCCCAGAGGCGACGCCAGACACGAGAGAGTCAGCAGGACGCCCAGCAGGACGCCCTGTCCCAGGCGATCGGTGCGCAGGGTGCGCGGGGGCACGAACACGTCCGAGGCAAGGGCAAGGAATGCCAGCATCAGGCCGGTGATCGCGAGTCCGGCGTGCAGGTTCACCCACAGGACCATCGTCGGAATCAACAGCCAGCGCATGCCGCGTCGTCCGGCCATCCAGGACGCGATGACCCACAGACTGAACGACAGCAGCAGCAGCGAGAAGATCTCGGGACGAACCAGGTTGCGGAACAGCATCACCAGCACGGCGGGCACCAGGGCGAGCGCCGCCGCCGTCGCCGAGGCGCCGCGTGCTCGCGCCGCAAGCACCAGGAACACCGGGACCAGTCCCAGCACGCCGGCCCTCAGGGCAACCAGGCCGGCCACGCCGCCATGCCGGAACACGAAGGCGAACACCACCTGGGACAGCCACTGGAAGTTGGTGACCGGGGTCCCGGGGATCGTGTACGAGAAGGAGTCCACGCGGGCCAGTCCCAGGCCGTCCAGCACGTTCTCGCCGTAGGCCAGGTGCCACCACAGGTCATAGGAGCGCAGTGGCCCCGAGGCGACGAGGGCGGTCTGCGCGGCGGCCGCGACGGCCAGCAGCGGCCAGGCAAGGCGTCGGACTCGCGGATGCGTTGGGGTGCTCGGGACCATTGTCTTCCCCGTCGCGCCAGTATCCCGGCGGGTTCCGGGGAAGTCAAATCAAGCGATCGGTCGGTTCGAACGGGAGGTGCGGCGCCGCAGGGCGGGCAGCAGGGCCAGCAGCAGCATGGGGGCCCAGACCGTTGCGGCGGTGCTTCCGGTCGTGCAGCCGCCCTTGGATTTGCCCTGTGCGGGGACATCAGCCGTGGCGTGGCCTTGATCCAGGCCCACGACATCCGCGCTGCCCGTGCCGGGATCCTCCTGCCACGCATCCGGCCGGGGGCCGCTGTCCGCGACGTCCTCGGAAACCGAACCGCCCTCATCCCCGCCGACGCCTTCCGAGACCTCCTCGGACGTGTCCGGGACGACCACGATGCCCTCCTGCACCGTCACCGTCACCGGGACCACGACCGTCGGTTCGGTCTCGTCCGGCGGCGCGAACAGGCGCAGCTCGCCCGTGTGGTCCCCTGGAGGCAGTTCGCCGGACTCCACCCCAACGACGCAGTTCCCGTCCCCGATTCCCGTGGGCAGGGACAACGCCAACGCGATGCTGCCGGCGGGCTCCAGGCGCCAGGGGATCCCCTGTTCGCCGGCGAACGAGATTGCCAGATTGGCGGTCGCCGGGACTTGGTCCTCGGTGCCGACGGTCAGGTGCAGGGAGGTGGGGGTTGCGGCGACCTGTGGCGCGGCCAGGGTCATCGTCACCGGCACCCTCGCCAACTCCTTCGCGACAATGCCGTCCCGCACGAACACCACGGTTCCCTCGTAGGTTCCGGCGGTGCGGCCCATCGGATTGACATCGACAAAGACCAGGCCGTGTTCGCTGCCCTCGACGGGGTCGGCACGCAGCCAGTCCTCCTCGACAATCACGTTCCATTCCAGGCCCTTGCGGCCGGCAACCAGGGCGATCGGCTGTGCCTGCGGGGCGTGACCTCCCGCAAGGCCCTGGAACGACAGGGTCGCCGGCTGGGGCGTCAGGGCTGTCGGGTCCTCGTCCAGAACGATCACCGTCACGGGGATCTGGAACGTGTCGCCGGGGAGCCCGAGGTCGGGCCCGATCTGGATCGTGGTCGTGAGGATGCCCGGCTTTTCGTCCGGGGAGACCGACACGGTCAGCAACGCGTCGCCGCGGCCGAACTCGGGAGACACCGTCACCCACTCCGACTGGGGCGTGACGCGCCAACGAGGCTCGCCGCCGCTGGTGCCGAGGATGGCCACCTCCTGCGCCGGGGGCTGGGGAAGGCTGGGATACGCCACGAAGGTCAGGCGGTCGGGGTTCGCCGCCATCCCGGCCTCGTCCGATGCCTCGGGCATCGTCACCTCGAGGGTTGGCCCTCCGAAGCTGACCACCGCGTTCGTGTTCAGTGCGTGGGGCAGGGTGACGGTCCGGACGCGCACCTCGTAGGTTCGTTCCGGGGTCAGGCCGGACACCAGCCAGGTGGCGTTCTCCAGATCGACCGTGTTGACCGTGATGCGCTCGGCGTTCCCGATGCCGCCTTTGCTGGTCAGGGAAATCCGGTACTGTCCGGGCAGTTCGGGCCACTGGACCGGCGTCCACGAGACGCGGACGGCTCTGGACCCCAGCACCTGGACCGAGGGGCCGTCCGGCGACAGCGTCTGCTTTTCCCGCCAGTTCGGGATGACCGTCTGGAACGCATCGGCCTGGGCGGGGCCAGGGAACAGCCCGTTCCAGTCCACTGGGGTCCACGAAGACGGAGCGGCCTGGAGCTTGTCGATCACGTACTCGGCCAGGTTGGCGGGCATCTCGTGGGCGATGGCGTTCCGGGACAAACCGAGGCTGACGCCGGTTCCCAGGCAACCCGGAGCGTCGGACACGGCGGTCAGGGCATTCCCGTGCAGGTTCAGCGTCTTCAGCACCGAGGACAGGGCGCAGATCCCCTGGGGAACCGTCCCCTCGAACCGGTTCTCGGACAGGTCCAGCGAACGCAGCACGAGGAACTGGTCCCATGCCGCCGGCAGCGAGCCGGACAGGGCATTCCGCTGAAGGTTCAGGCCGGTCAGCCATTCGTTCTGGGCCGCCGGGGCCGGCAGGGCGCCGGACAGCAGGTTGTTGGCCAGGTCCAACTGGTACACGCCGGGCAGGGAAAGCCACTCGGCCGGCAGCGTGCCGTCGATCTGGTTGTGGTTCAGGCGGATCTGGCGACTGGGTAGGGCCGGCATCGCGCCTAGGTTCGGTGTGGGCAGCGGCCCGGTCAGTTGGTTGTCCGACAGATCGATCAGGGCGACCTTCGGCAGAGCCAGGAGTTCGACGGGGATCGGTCCGGTCAGTCGGTTGCTCTTCAGGTCCAGCCTTTCGAGGCTGGTCATGCCGCCCAGGCTGGAAGGGATCGGTCCGGTGAAGCCGTGGCCGGCCAGGTTCAAGTGCTTCATCTGGACCAGTGACCCGAAGAACTCGGGGATCGGGCAGTCGAACCGGTTGTTGCCCAGCGTCATGCTTTCCAGTTTCGGGTTCACGGTGGTCGGAGTCTCGAAACCCGTGAACTCGTTGCCGTCCAGGAACAGGGCCCGCAGCTCCGGATGCTCGAAGAATGCCCGGGGCACATTGCCCGAGAACTTGTTCTTGCTGAGTCCCAGGAACTGCAGGGATGTCGCCATCACGATTTCGTCGGGAATCCGGCCGCCGATCTCGTTCTTCGAAAGGCTCAGTTGCCAGACGTACGGGATGTTGACCAGGAACGGGATGGGGCCGCCGATGCCATCAAGGAACGAGCCCATCAGGCCGCAATCCGAGAAGTCCACGATGTTCAAGAACCTGCGCCACTCGGTGTTGTCCACGCGGATGGGCAGCCACTTCGTGCGCCCCTCGCCGCCCCAGGTCGCCTCGGTTCCGGGCATCGCGAAGCCGTCGGAGTCCAGCGGGGGGGTCTTGAAGCCCGCGCGACACTCCGGCTTCCACTGGTCGCCGTTCATCGCCTTGTAGAGGGATGTCAGGGCAAGCCGCTGGGTCCAGTCGATGGTGGCGGTCACCTCGGCCTGCGCCCTGCCGACGCCGCCGGCGAGCACCAGGACCAGTGCGGCAAGACACGAAGCGAGCCGGATAGCCATGCGCATAAGACACCTCTGTGTGCGAGTCGTGGCTGGTGCTGATACAAACGATGCATCATGTATTCCTGTATCGGACTTCGTCGGCTGGATCAACGGAAATCGGATCGGAACCAGGGATCTCGGCGGATTATGGGAAGACGGGATTTCGCGACGATTCGGGATAGAATGCCCGCCTCTGGGGATGGAGGCGGCCGTGCCAAGGCTGGGATTCGCGTTGCTGGTTGGAACGGTGCTGCTGGTGGCGTGCGGCGGGGACGACTGTGATCCGTCCGGCAACTACTGCGATGGCCAGATCCTGTTCGCGTGCCCGGCCGATGGTGGCGAAAGAATCGGCAACCTGTGCCCTGCGGGGACGGGGTGCCAGGGGACGCGCTGCTACCCGGAGCCGCTGGAGGCCTGCAAGAAGGATGTTCCCCAGGACGGCCGTCGCTGCGACCTGGCCAACCGGCGGCCGGGGACATGCACGGATGACGGCTTCATGTGGTGGGACGACGGTGGCGCGTGCGACTTGTCCCGGGGGGGCGACGTGTGTCGTGAGGGGTTCCGCGACACGCCCCAGGACATCGGCGAGGCCATGTGCGTCCTGGCCGAAACGGCCCACGGAACCTGCCGGCCCGACGCCCTGCCGCCGCCGGCGACGTGCAGCAACAACCTGCTGTTGAAGTGCGCGCCCATCGGATACTGGATGATCGATCGCGACTGTGGCGCCGAGGGGCTGACCTGCGCCCCCCAGAGCAAGACGTGCAAGTAGCGCCCCGGGGCTGGCGGGCCCGAGAGAGGGCGCGGGATCGTGGCGCGGATGCGGCGGGATGGCCCGTCAGTTCGGCGTCACCAGGCCGCGCCGCTCCAGCAGCGGCCCGACCTCGGGGTCCCGTCCCCGGAAGTTGCGGTACATCTGGGTGGCGTCGAGGGTGCCGCCGCGCTCCAGGATGTGGGCCCGGAACCGCTGGGCCGTCTCGGGGTGGAACAGGTCGCCGGCCTCGGTGAACGCGGCGAAGGCGTCCGCGTCCAGCACCTCGGACCAGATGTAGCTGTAGTAGCCCGCGGAGTAGCTGCCCGACCCGCCGAAGATGTGGTTGAAGTAGGTCGTGCGGTAGCGGGGCAGGATCTGGGGCGGCAGGCCGATCGCGGCCAGCGCGGCCTTCTCGAATTCGGCGGGCGCCGGCAGGTCGGGCGTGGTCGCCTCGTGCCATGCCATGTCCAGGTAGGATGCGGCCAGGTACTCGACCGTGGCGAACCCCTGGTTGTGGCGCAGCGCCGCCTGGATCTTCTCGACCAGGTCCGCGGGGATCGGGGCGCCGGTCTTGTAGTGGCGGGCGTACAGGGCCAGCATCTTGGGTTCCAGCACCCAGTTTTCCAGCACCTGGGAGGGCAGTTCGACGAAATCGCGCGGCACGCCCCCCAGCGAGCGGTAGGGCACCCGGGCCATCAGCGCGTGCAGGCCGTGCCCCAGTTCGTGGAACAGCGTCTCGGCCTCCTCCAGGGACAGCAGCGCGGGGGTGTCGCCGGTGGGGCGCGTGAAGTTGCCGACGTTGACGACGATCGGGCGGATGTCCCGGCCTTCGATGACGCGCTGGGACTTGTACCGGCTGGCCCAGGCGCCGACCCGCTTGCCGGGCCGGGGGTGGTAGTCGCCCAGGAACAGGCCCAGGTGGGACCCGTCGGCGTCCTTGACCTCCCATGCCAGAACCTCGGGGTGGTACAGCTTCAGGCCCTTCACCGGCGTGAACGTGATGCCGTACAGGCGGTTGGACAGGTCGAACGCGCCCTTCAGCACGTCATCCAGCTGGAAGTATTCGCGCAGTGCCGAGGTGTCAATCCCGAACCGCTGGGCGCGCACCTGCTCGGCGTAGTAGTGCCAGTCCCAGGGCTGGAACGGCCCGGTCAGACCGTCCTTGCGTGCCAGGGCTTCGTACTCGGCGGCCTCGCGCCTGGCCACGGCCAGAGCCGGCGGCCACAGGCGGTCCAGCAGGTCGCGGACGCTGGCGCCGTTCTTGGCCATCCGTTCTTCCAGCACGAAGTCGGACCAGGTCTTGTAGCCCAGCAGGTTGGCCTTCTCGACGCGCAGGGCCACGATGC
The DNA here is from genome assembly GCA_029975745.1 of Myxococcota bacterium. Classification (GTDB taxonomy): domain Bacteria; phylum Myxococcota_A; class UBA9042; order DTJE01; family DTJE01; genus DUVQ01. The sequence goes on from JARKOL010000211.1 coordinate 16,329, forward strand.
GGGCCACGATGGCGTTGTTGTCGTACTCGTTGCCCCGGTCGCACCGCTGGGCGTAGGCCTCGATGACCTGCTGGCGCAGATCGCGTCGCGTGGACTGCTGGACGAAGGGCCACATGCTGGGGAAGGACAGGGTCACCAGCCACTTGCCGGGCAGGTTCGCCTTGGCCGCGGCGTCGGCTGCGGCGGCGATGGTCGCCGGCGTCAGGCCCGCCAGATCCTCGGGCGACTGCAGTACCAGCCGGAAGGCATTGGTTTCGGCCAGCAGGTTGTCCCCGAACTGCACGCCCAGGCCGGCCAGTTCCTGGTTGATGGCGCGCAGGCGTTCCTGGGCCGCCGCGTCCAGCCGCGCGCCCGCCCGGACGAACGCCTTCCGGGTTTCGTCCAGCAGCCGCGCCCGCACGGGGTCCAGGCCCAGCGATTCCCGGGCGGCGAACACGGCCTCGACCCGGGCGAACAGGGTGCGGTCCAGGTAGATGTCGTCGTTCAGCGCCGCCGTCAACGGGGCGGCGTCACGGGCGATGGCCTGGATGCCGGGCGTCGTTTCGGCCGACTGCAGGTTGTAGAACACCAGCAGCACCTTTTCCAGCAGGTCGCCGGTGGCATCCAGTGCCACGATGGTGTTGGCGAATGTCGGGGGCTCGGGGTTGTTCGCGATGGTCCGCACCTGGGCCCGCTGGGTGTCGATTCCCGCCTGGATCGCGGGCAGGAAGTGGGCCTCCTGGATCCGGTCGAACGGTGGAAGGCCGAACGGGGTCGTCCATTCCTGGAAGAACGGATTGTCGGACTGGGCGGTCTTGCCGGGTTCCACGGGGCTTCCTCCGTCGCGGACCTGGGTCGCTCCGCAAGCGGCCAGGGCCGTTGCCAGGATCATCGCTGCTGCGAACACGCGCTTCATGCATTCCTCCTTGTTGGCCGGCATTCCCGGGCGTCCGCGGTCGGCGCCCGCCGGGCGAAGGCAAACCTTACCACAGGTTGCACCGGGGTGAAGCGGGTGGGGAACCGAGGGGTTGGCTAGGGAGCATCCCGGTACGGGTGGGCCAGGGGTTCGGCGACGCCCAGGTTCTTCAGTTCCCGGCGTGTCATGGCATTCATCAGGCGCACCAGCAGAAAGCCCGGCAACGGGAAGGGAATCCGCCTGGAGGCGCGCGTCGCCGCCTGCGAGACGTCCTCGCCCGCCACGATCGAGTCGGCCAGCAGCGTCAGTCCCTGCCTGAGGTGGCTGGCGAAACGGCCCGCCTGTTCCAGCGGCCTGCCGTCGATGGGGGAGGCGCCCCCAAAGCCAAGCCCGCCGCGCCATTGCATGCCGGCCTGCGAGGCGAAATGGCCGCACTGGCGCAGCCCGGCCTCCTGGTGGGCCGGCTCGGGATAGCCCGAATGCAGGACGGCGTACGCGGCAACCTGCGGTGATCCTGGGGAGTCGCCGTCGGCCGCGTCGCGAAGGACGGGACACAGCCGTTCCAGCAGCCGCAGCGTGGGTGCGGGCAGCGTGTCCACGTACACGGGTGCCAGGATGACCATGGTCTGGCAGGATCGTGCCGCGGCGATCGCCTCGTGCGTCAGTTCGGGGTCCGCGTCGCGCCACGGCAGGACCTCCAGCACCTGGGTCGCGGCGCCGCGAAGCTCCAACTGCTGCTTCAGGAAAGCGGTCATGGCCTGGGTATTGGCTCGCGGAGGTCGGCACGACCCGGACACCAGCAGGACGTTCATGGCAGCACCTCCAGGGTGTCGAGTGCCTCGGCCAGGCTGGCCCGATGACCGTCGTTCAGGGCGGACGGGCCACAGACGACGCTGGCATGGCGTGGCAGGTCCAGGTTCACGGCGTGACGCTGGATCAGGAAGCGGAAGGTGTCGGCCGGGCCAGGGGCGTCGTCCGTTTGCCACCCCAGCCCCAGCAGCGAGGGCATCGGCGAATAGCGCATCCGATTGTGCAACTCGCGGGCGCGTCGCACCCAGACGGGGGAGGCCAGAGGCAGCACGCGGTCCAGAACGCGCTTCAACGTGTGGTGGTGGCCGCCGAACCGGATCGGGGTGGCCAGGACCACGCAGTCGCTGGTGACGATCCGCGGCAGCACGTGCTGCATGTCGTCCGGGATCGCGCAGATGCCCGGCGTCCGTTTCGAACAGGCCGCGCATCCCAGGCAGTGGCGGATGTTCAACGCGGTCACATCGACCGAATCCAGCGCCCAGCCGCGGCGGTTCGCCTCGGCCTGGAGCAGGGCCTCCAACGGGCGCCCGGCCTCGGGGGCGGCGGCCAGGGCCGACAGAACCAGGATTCGCATGAACGCCTCCTTGCGTCCGACCGGCCCGATCCTGGCATCAATCCCCCCGGAGTCCAAGACGGATCGTGCTGCCCCGGGACCCCGGCCCTACGCGACCGCGCCCGAGGCTTCCGTCAATATCGCGTTGAAGCACGGCTCAGTTCGGTTTGTCGATGCGGAAATAGTGCCAGTCGGTCGCCTTCGCGTTCGTGCCATACTCGCCCCGAAGTCGGTAGAGTCCGGGGACGATTTCGGGGCCGATTGGCAAGTTCACCTTGAAGGTGCCACTTGCGGCGGCTGTTGCAGTGGGCCCTGAAATGGACGAGCCGCGGCTGCCTGCCTCCACGTTGATCCTCACGACTTCACTTGCGGAAAATCCGCGGCCACTGACCAGCAATGTTGTGGAGACAACGGCGCGCCCTGGACAGACGGCAACCTCGGCGGTCCCGGAATCCTCGCAGATGTCCCCACTTTGGTATGCGCAGATCGTCTGGCAGGCTGTGGTGTGGTCGAACTCGGAACACTCCAGGGTCGCTCCGGCGGAAACGGTGAAGTTCGGGATGCAACCGCATGGGTAGGGGCCGCAAGTCTTGACGCAGTGGGGACACAGTTCGGGGAAACCCGTGGTTCCGCAGACCGACGCGGCACTCTTGCCGGCCAGGCACGACAACAAACATTCGGAATCAATGTCCGGCGTGAAGGAATCCCAGAAGCCGGTGGAGCACATGATGCACAGGAGGTCCTGCGGCCACTGGCTGTACGCGACGACCTGCTCGCAGAGGGTCATGGGGAACACGCATCGATTGGACTCGCAATGACTGCCCGGGACGCAGGTTCCGCATTCACCTGCGCAACCATCCCCACCGCATTCATTGTCGCCACACTCGGCGACGCATGTCTCCACAAGTGCTGCATCATCCGGCGTGTTCTCGGCGTCTGCATCACGGTCTCCCGTATCAGGAGTCCCTTCCGAGTCGTTCGTTGGGAGGTCCGACGGGAGATCTGTTGGCAGATCCGAGGGCGCGATATCGTTGAGATTGAGATCAGAGGTACTCTGGGAATCGAGAAGGGGAAGGTCGGAAGTGTTCGGGACGAAGTTGTCTGCAGGTGCGGTCCCCCCGCCGCACGACGCGAAGCACATCAAGAACGCTGTGCAGATGCCGAATGCTACCGGGCCACGCAATGACATGGACCCTCTCCTGAAGATGACGGTCCCTGCTTATCACAGGGTCAGTTGTCCGTCCAGTCGGTTTGTTCAGGACACGAACACGCCCCTGCCGGTTGCCGCCGGACGCGATCGGCTGTACATTTCCGCCCGGCGAGGCCACAGGATCTTGAATCCTTCCCGGGAGGCGCAGATGAGCGATTGGGAAAGCAACGAGGATACCTGGGACGGGGCGGCGGAGGGCGCCGGGCAGGGGGCTTCGGTCCTGCACGAGGTCCCCGAGCCGGTCACCGACGGCGAGGGGCGCGACTTCATCCGCGCCATCGTCGAGGACGACCTGCGCACCGGCAAGAACGGCGGCCGCGTCGCGACCCGCTTCCCGCCGGAACCCAACGGCTACCTGCACATCGGCCACGCCAAGGCCATCTGCATCGACTTCGGCGTCGCGTCCCAGTACGGCGGCACCTGCAACCTGCGCTACGACGACACCAATCCCGTCGTCGAGGACGTCGAGTTCGTCGATGCCATCGAGCAGGACATCCGCTGGCTGGGCTTCCAGTGGGACGCCAAGTACTACGCCTCCGACTACTTCGAGCAGATCTACGCGTTCGCCGAGCACCTGATCCAGAAGGGGCTGGCCTACGTCGACAGCCTGTCCGAGGCCGAGATCCGCGAGTACCGCGGCAACTTCTACAAGAAGGGCGTCGAAAGCCCCTATCGCGATCGCACCGTCGCCGAGAACCTGGACCTGTTCCGCCGGATGCGCGCCGGCGAGTTCCCCGACGGCGCCCACGTGCTGCGCGCCAAGATCGACCTGAACAGCCAGAACATGAACCTGCGCGACCCGGTCCTGTACCGGATCAAGCACGCGCACCATCATCGCACCGGCGACGCCTGGTGCATCTACCCGATGTACGACTTCGCGCACCCGTTGTCGGACGCCATCGAGCGCATCACCTACAGCCTGTGTACGCTGGAGTTCGAGGCCCACCGTCCCGTGTACGACTGGTTCATCCGCGAATGCGACGCGTTCCCGTCGCGCCAGATCGAGTTCGCCCGCCTGAACATCACGTACACCGTGCTGTCCAAGCGGCGGCTGCTGCGCCTGGTCAACGAGGGTCACGTCAAGGGCTGGGACGACCCCCGGATGCCCACGCTGGCCGGCATGCGTCGGCGTGGCTACTCGCCCGCGTCGATCCGGAACTTCGTCGAGCGCGTCGGCATCGCCAAGAACGACAGCCTGGTCGATGTCGCGCTGCTGGAACACGCGGTCCGCGAGGACCTGAACGCCTCGTCGCCGCGCGTGATGGGCGTGCTGAAGCCCCTGAAACTGGTCATCGACAACTACCCCGAGGGCCAGGTGGAATGGCTGGACGCGCCGTACCACCCCGAGGATCCGGCCGCCGGCAGCCGCAAGGTGCCGTTTTCCAAGGTGCTGTACGTCGAACAGGACGACTTCCGCGAGGACCCGCCGAAGAAGTGGTTCCGGCTGGCCCCAGGGCGCGAGGTCCGGCTGCGCTACGCGTGCCTGTTCAAGTGTACGGACGTCATCAAGGACGCCGGCGGCCAGGTCGTCGAACTGCACGGCGTCTGGGACCCGGAGTCGCGCGGCGGCACGTCGCCCGACGGGCGCAAGGTGCCCGGCACCCTGCACTGGGTGTCCGCGGACCAGGCCGTCAATGCCGAGGTCCGGCTGTACGACCGGCTGTTCGCCAAGGAGAACCCCAACGACGTCGAGCCCGGCAAGGATTTCCTGGCGTACCTGAATCCCGACAGCCTGGAAGCGCTGCCCGGCTGCAAGGTCGAGCCCGCCATCGCCGACCTGCCGGCCGGGTCGCGCGTGCAGTTCGAGCGGCTGGGCTACTTCTGCGTGGATCCGGACTCGCGGCCCGGCGCCCCCGTGTTCAACCGGACGGTCACCCTGAAGGACACCTGGGCCAAGATCGAGGCGAAGCAGGACGTCCCGCCCGCCCCGGCCGCCCAGGCCCCGGCGCCCCAACCCGACCCGTCGGTCCCCCAGGCCGCGGTCGCGATCCCCGCGCGCGCCGACCTGAAGCCGCTGGCGCCCGAGATCACGATCGACGAGTTCGCGAAGGTCGATCTTCGGGTCGCGATCGTCCGCGAGGCCGGGCTGGTCGATGGCGCCAAGAAGCTGCTGCGCCTGGCCGTCGATCTGGGCGAGGGGCGCCTGCGCACGGTGTTCGCCGGCATCCGCGCGTTCTACCCCGAGCCGTCCGTCCTGGTGGGGCGCCCCGTGATCGTCGTGGCGAACCTGAAGCCCCGCGAGATGAAGTTCGGTACCAGCGAGGGCATGGTGCTGGCGGGCGGCGGCGGGGACGCCGTGTTCGTTGCGACCTTCGACGGCCCCGTCCAGCCCGGGGACCCCGTCACCTGACTTCCGCTACAATCGCACAGTCGAACGGCAGGAATGGCTGCCTTCCCGGAGTCCGGATGGCGAACTGGAGGTTCCCAGAACGGCCGCGCCGCGTTCCTGGTGCGGCGTGCGTCCTGGTCCTGGTGGCCGCGGCCTGCCTGACCGGCTCCTCCGTGCTTGCCCAGGGGGACCGTGCTCCCCGTGGGCGCGTGCTGCTGCCCTCCGCTCCCGAGGCCGTCCTGGCGGCTCTGGGGGGGGCGTCGGCATCCTGGCGGGTCGAGGGCGTGCGCGCCGAGGCCGACGCCGTTGTCGTGCGCCTGTGCCCAGGGGGTTCCGAATCCGCCTGTCGTGACGTTGCGTTGCGCCACCGTGGCGATCCCTGCGGCGGTCGCGTGGCGGGTCCCTGGTGCGTGATCGAACCCGAGGGCTCGGCCCAGGATCCGGGGCTTGCCGGGCTGGACGATGCCCTCGCCGATGTGGACGCCAGTCGCGTCTGGGGCGTGGCCGGTCCGTCCCGTCCCCTGGATTTCCAGCAGGCCACACCCGCTTCCGGTCCCGGTTCCTGGCTGCTGGACCAGCCGCCTCCACCCGACCCGTGGCGCGTCGCCGGGCGGGTTCCCCAGGGGCGTGGCGAGGGGGCCGATCTGGCGCTGCGGTGGGGCCCTCGGGAGGATGCCCCCGGGTTCGGAGTGGGCTGGACGGCCTGGCCGGGCGTCGGCTGCCTGCTGCGGACGCGCAGTTTCTGCCTGTGGCAGGCGCCCGAGATCGGCGCGCGGCACGCGCCGGTCCCCGCGAGGGACCTCCAGCAACTGGGGGCCTGGCTGCAGGACCGGGACGACCCCTGCCGGTTTCCCGCGAACCGGGGTGTCGCCGGGGTGCGCCTGGCGCTGGTCGCCCTGGCGGTGCTCCTGTTCGGCATTCTGGCCGTGTCCGTGGTTCGCGCCGCGCGGGTCGGCGTCCTGTCCCCCTCGCTGCTGGCGCACCTGGGGGTGCTGACGCTGGTCGCAGGCTGGACCCGGTGGGCCCTGTCTCCCTGGAACTTCGTCCAGGAGTTCTTCCGCAGCGCCGACCACCTGGCTGCCCTGCAATGCGGGCAGCCGCTGCTGTACGGCGAGGCCGGTCCGGCCCTGGCCGGCATGGTGGATCGCCTGACCGGGGCCGGGGCGGATGCCCTCTTCGGCACGCACTGGCTCCTGGCGACGTTGACGGTGCCCGCGATGGCGTGGCTGGGGCGCGAGCTGTCGGGGCGCTGGCTTGTCGGCCTGCTGGCCGCCTGGGTCGTGGGCCTTCTGCCCCAGCACCTGCGGTTTTCGTCCTCCGAGGTGTTGTTCGTTCCGGCGCTGCATTTCATGGTGGTCGGGATGGCCGGACTGGCGGCCTACCTGCGCTCACGGTCCGTCCCGTCGTGGTGCGTCGGCACCCTGGCGCTGGTGCTGGCGGAGCAATCCGCGCTGCAAGGGTTTTGGGCGGGCTGATGGAGCCCGCGACGGGTTGAATTCGGGTTCCAGGCACTCTCGTGCTCGCATCAACGCGGTCAGAAACGCCGATTTTCGGCCTGGCAGGGGCGAATTTGGACGG
>JARKOL010000220.1 GCA_029975745.1 Myxococcota bacterium
CTCTGGTCTCCTGACCCCGGCGCAACCGGAGGTTCCGCATGGCCCCTACCCCCGCATCCAGGCGCAGATCACGGGGCCGCCGTGCGGATCGGCCACCGGGATGCCGTCCTCGCGGGGCAGGCCGTCGTAGCCGCGCAGGTAACCGAACGGCCCGTCGATCTGGCCCTGGGCGGCGGGGGAAAGCTCCGCGTCCCCGATGGCGATGGCGTGGATGTGGATCGGCGAGCCGGGGTAGAGCGCGTCCTGCTCGCGCAGCCAGGCGGCGAAGCCCGCCACGCGCAGGGCGCGGAGCAGCGGGTCGATCTGATCCTCCAGCACCGACCAGTCCACCCGGCTGCGCACGGAAAGATCGACCGCGCCGCCGCCGTCGTGCGTGCCAAAGCTGGCCGTCTCCCCGCTGTAGTAGCTGCCCTGGGTGATCATCACCCGCAAGTCCTCGATCGTGCCCCCGGCGGCGTGATACAGCGCCTCGGCGTGGTCGAGCATGGCCAGGGTGCGGGCATTGAGGGTGGCGTAGCCGATCGTGACGCGGGTGTAATCGTCGGGCGGGCGCTGGCAGCCGGGCGGCTCGGCCGGGGTGGGAGTCACCCCCGCCCGCCCGCGCACGAGCGGATCGGCGGCGGCCGGGGTCAGCCCGGCGATCAGCAGCAGTCCCACAAGCAGCGACACACTCAGCGCGTCCAGGCTCAGACGGGTTGGGATCGACATGGGGCCTCCGAAAGGCGGTGATTGGTGATTGGTTCGTGGTTATTGGTAAAAACAGGCGACAACTCCATCAACACCGCATGCTAAAGCTTGACCAAAAACCAATAACCACGCACCACGAACCGTCTTCATCATAAACGACTGTGGAGGCCCGACCAAGCGGACGGTGGATCAGCGTCCGGCAGGCGGTGGGAGGGCGTCGGTTTCCGGGGAGGCAGCGGGGAGAATCGGCGCTTCGTCCGGGGCGAGGCCGGCAGCGGACAGGGTCGCCCGGCGGGGGAGGAGCAGGAAGGCCACCAGGCCCATCGCCAGGTAGGTCAGCCCGGCGGCGGCGAACGGCCCGCGCAGCCCG
>JARKOL010000229.1 GCA_029975745.1 Myxococcota bacterium
AGGCCTTCTGGGCGTACCCCGGCGCGCCCCCCAGCAGGACGGCGAACACCAGCAGGCTTGCCGGGACGATGCGGGACACCCGTCCGCTCCCGATGGGACGGGCGTATTGTACCGCGACGGATTGGGCCGGTCCAGGAGGGACCCGCGGCCGGTCGCTTCGCATGGCAAGGCGCCTGACGGCGACCCGACACTACGCCTTTCGTGCTGGACGATCGAGTTCCGTGTGCAAGGACGCTACCCGGACACATCGGATCTGAAGGCGACGGGGTTCGTGACCACGATCAATCGCCCCACACTCGTGGAAATGCCTCAGAACGCTTCGCATCCCAGACCACCCGGCTGCTTGTCCCCTCATGGTGACCACGAATGTTGGGGATCTCCGAGAGAACTGGGATCTGGTCGATCAGAGCCTTCTTCGGAGTCTCCCGGATCCTGGACAGCGAGTCCTCGATTGCGGCCAGCAACGCCTTCTGCTGGGGATCTCCGGGGTAGTAGACTCCCGCACAGCCGCTGCCCTTACCCTTTCCGACGAACGTCCGCCCATCCTGCAACTGGATGACCAGGGTCAAACGCGAGGAGGCGCATCGTTCCGGAATTCCCAGAAGCGTCAGCGCGTGGAGTCCGATGAATGCATGCAGGATTGCCGCGGTCCAGGTATGCGCAGAACTCTGGATTTCTGCAATCAGAGCGACCCGGGCGGTCAGAGCCTTCCCAGCGGTAGGGGACGGCCCGTTCCATGCCGCACGAATCGCCTCGAGGAGTTCCGTCCTCTGGTAACGAGCCGGTTGCATGGACAGAAAATGATCGTTGTAGATCTGGATGAACGATGCCTGTGTGTCGAGCCGAAGCGGAGATGGCCTCTCTTCGGCGACTTCGAACTGAAGAGTCTTGTCGATGGACTTCACGAAGTCCACCTTCGCGCAGCCGAGGAAAGACGATGTCGCCACCAGCAATGCAAGCAGTGTGTGCGACTTTCCATGTCGGGGCATGATTCAACCTCCTTGCACGCGCCTCCACTCGAGGCAGTTCGCTGCGTCATAACCCAATCCGAACCCGGATGGTAAACGATGCATCTTGTGGTTGCGACAAGATCTCCTCGCTATCATCGGATGTCGGACTTGCCGACGGCGCCGAAAGAAGTCAGTTCACGACCGGCATCCGACTTTCTGCCGTAGTGTCTCCGGCCCCATGACAACGGCGGATACATTGTTCCTTCAGAGCACGGGTTGCCTGAACCTCGCAATCCTTCGCACAATCCGCCCCACCGACAGTACCGGCGGCCATCCACACAGCGAGACCGCAACCAGAGATCAGCAGCACCGCGCAGATGGCGATAGCCAAGATGCCTGCCCCTAATCGTCTCGTCATCCCACACCTTCCATGGGGAAGGAAGCCGCCACCCAATAACCCATTTGAGCCAAGTCTCGCCTCGCCTGGTCGCTCAGTCAAGTCTGACAATCTGACAGTCTGGTCGTCGGCCCGGGGTATCGAACTGAGTGGTGGCCGGCCTTGGGCAGCCCCCAGCCTGACAGGCCGCCGCCTACCGCGTCAGGCGGTCGATCTCGTCCAGGGTCGCCGCGAAGAGGTCGAAGGTGGCCTGCATGGCCTCGGGGGTCGTCAGATCCACGCCGGCCCGCTTCAGCGTGTCGATGGGCCAGTCCGAGCCGCCCGCGGCCAGGAAGTCCAGGTAGCGCTGGGTTGCCCCCTTTTCGCCCGACAGCACCTTGCGGGACAGCGCGATGGACGAAATCAGGCCGGTCGCGTACTGGTACACGTAGAAGTTGTAGTAGAAGTGGGGAATGTACGCCCACTCGTAGCCGTCATCCGGCCCGACCACGAAGCCCGGTCCGTAGTAGTCGCGAACCAGCCCCTCGTAGATCTCGGCCAGACGCTCGGCGGTCAGCGCGCCGCCACCCTCGACCTCGGCGTGGATCGCCCGCTCGAACTCGGCGAACAGCACCTGGCGGAACACCGTCGTCCGGATGTTCTCGACGCGCTTGTTCAGCAGGGCCAGGCGCGCCTCCTTCCCCTTGGCCTGCTTCAGCAGCATGTCCAGCAGCAGTTCCTCGTTGAACGTCGATGCGATCTCGGCCAGGAAGATCGGGGCATCCGCGTTCGGGAACGCCTGGGCCTGGGCGGCCAGATGGAAGTGCAGCGCGTGCCCGAATTCGTGGGTCAACGTGAACACGTCCTCCAGGCGATCCATGTGGTTCAGGAACACGATGGGGTGCAGGCGGTAGGCTGCGTTGCAGTAGGCGCCGCTCCGCTTGCCGGCGTTCGGGTAGGCATCCACCCATCCGTTGCGGGGATCCAGCCCCTCGGCCAGCACGCGCCCGTATTCCTTGCCCAGCGGCTTCAGGGACGCCTGGACCAGCTTGACCGCCTCGCCGTAGGGCGCCTCGCGCGTGGCCGAAGGGAACATCGGCGTGTACAGGTCGTAGTAGTGGACCTGGTCGATCCCCATCAACCGCTGGCGCAGTTCGACGTAGCGGTGCAGCGTCCGCGGCAGATTCGCGCGGGTGGCCGCGATCAGGCTTTCGAACACCGACACCGGGACGGCGTTCGCATCGACGCTGGCCTCCAGGGCCGACCCGTAGCCGCGCGCCCGTGCCTCCAGGATGTCGCTCTTGACGGCCATGTCCAGCGAGGCGGCGAACGAGCGGCCGAACGACCGCAGCGTCCCGAAGAACTTCGCGACCGCATCGCGACGCACGTCCCGGTTCCCGGACCCCCGGAAGCGCGGGAACGAGGACATCGTCAGCGCGACCTCCTTCCCATCCTCGTCGATCACGGGGGGGAACTTGACGTCCTCTTCGATCGCGGCGTGGACGAACGACGGCGCGGCACGCAGGTCGCCGGTCAGCGCCAGGATCCGCTCCTGGTCCGGGGACAGCACGTGCGGCCGGCGCCGGATCAGATCCTCGATCGTGTGGGCGTACTGGGCCAGGCCCGGGGTGGCCTTCACGAAGCCGCGCAGCACCTCGGGGTCCATGGCCAGCAGTTCCGGCTCGATGAACGCGGCCGCCTCGCCGAATCGGGTCATCAGCGCCTGGACGCGGTCGGTGCGCACCTTGGCCGCCGGCAGCGTCCGGTCCGTCGAGTAGTCCGCGTCCGCGAACACGGCCAGTCGATACAGCGACTGCCGAATGCCGTACACCAGGTCCAGGCATCGCTGGACCGCCTCGGCGCCGCTCGCCAGCGTCCCGCGGCACGGGCCGACCTCGGGCAGCCGCCCCTCGACCTGGGCGAAGGACTCCTCCCACGCCTCGATCGAGCCGAACAGGTGCCCCAGGTCCCAGCGGTAGGCCTCGGGAACGTCGGAACGCTTCGCGTCCCCCCGGGGACTGTACACCGGCCAATCCTGGGCCGCCGCGTCGGCGGGCGCCATCAGCCCGGCCGCCAGCGCGCACCCGGCCGCCAGCCAGGGATTGCATCGCACATCGTGGATCGCCATCGGGGAACCTCCTTGCCAAGAGCCGGGCCGCATTGTATCCGATTCGCGACCCGGGCTGGGCTCGGCCGGGCCAGTTGACCGCGCGAACGGGCCCGAATACGCTTGGCCCGTCCGAGGCAGGCGCACCGCGCCCAGGAGTCCCCATGCGACCGACCCCCGCTCCCGGCGATCTGTTCGCGCCGGGCACCCGCAACCTGTTCGTGTTCGCCCACCAGGACGACGAACTGGGGTACGCCGGCCTGATCCAGCGCGCCCCGTCGGCCACCTCGCGGTTCCTGTGGGTCACCAACGGGGACGGCCTGGCCCATGAACTGGACATGGTGCCGCGCGAGTACGCGGCCGCCCGCCGCATGGAGACGGTCGTCGCCATGTCGGTGCTGGGCGTCGGCGAGGACCGCCTGCGCTTCCTGGGCAATTCCGAACAGACGATCTACCGGACGCTGATCCGCCAGGTGACCCAGTCCAACGCCGACCACGAGGTCCACGCGCTGGTGCGGACGATCGCCTCCCAGATCGCCGCCGAGGTTCGCGCCTTCCGCCCCGACAACGTCTTCACGCTGGCCTGGCAGGGCGGCAACCCGGAGCACGACCTGGTCCACATGATGGTCCGCGCGGCCATCGCGCCACTGCCGAACTGCCGGATGTTCGAACTGCCCGAATACGAACTGCTGAACGTCGTGCCCCTGCGGTTCGGGCCGTGGCACAAGGACCCCGTCCACGAGATTCGACTGACCCCGACGGAGCTGGATGCCAAGCTGCGGATGGCCGCGTGCTACCCCACCCAGGACCGGATCGTCCGGGGGTTCCAGGCGATGCTGGGCCTGCTGGGCGGCCTGTCCGCGCTGCGCAACAAGCCGTTCGGCTTCCGCGAATTCCTGGCGACCGAGCACTTCGGTGCGGTGCCGCGAGCCCGGCGCTACGTCACCAGCCCCCACGGCTTCGACTTCCTGGACTACATCGGCGAGGACTGCGACGGCGTCCCCATGTCCTACTCCAGAATGGTCGGTTCGCTGGAGCGCGTGATCCTGCCCGCCGATTGACCCCCCGCACCGTCCGGACTACACTTGCGCGTTCCCGGCATTCCGGGAAATCAGGGAGGTTGCTGATGAAATCGATGCATTGGGCGGGTCGCGGATTGCTGGTGCTGGTGATCTGCGCGGCCGGGGTGGTTGGCTGCAAGAAGAGCGGCGACGCGGTGTCCACCAAGGTGGTCGCGGCCGAGGTCGGCGCCGTGGCCTTCCCGACGGACGTCATGGGATTCGCGGGTATCCGATCGATGGACGACCTGTCGGCCGCGGTCGGCGGCATCGCGTCGGTGTTCAACCCGCAGTTGGGCACCCTGGTCGGACAGCAGCTTCCCGAGCTGCTGCGCACCCAGTTGCTGGGCCTGGGCACGCTGTCCTGGATGGACGGCCGCAAGCCCGTGCGCGTGGTCGTTCTGGATTTCAAGAAGTACGCGCAGCCCTACGTCATCATGCTGCCGGTGGCCGATGCGAAGGGCCTGGAAACGGCGCTGCCCGCCCAGCGCACCGAGGGCGAGACCGGCCTGACCTGGACGACGGCCGCCGGACGCCCGGTGTTCATGAATCGGCTGGGGGACTTCGCGGTCTTCACGATGGCCCCGGAAACGTTCCCGGCGACGCGCGACTTCCTGCGGGGCGACTTCGCGGGCTACCAGGTCACCGAGCTGATCGACGCCCAGATCTCGACGGTCAACGTCCAGCGCATCATGGCCGAGGACATTGATGCGCTGCAGAAGCAGGCGCTGGCCCAGGCGGTCGATCCGGCCGGAAACCCGGTCGATAGCCTGCGCCAGTTGATCGAGTCCCAGGTCAAGATGCTGCGGGACCTGCTGGCCCAGACCGAAGTGCTGCGGGTCATCCCGGTATGGAACGGCCAGGATCTGGCCCTGCGCCTCGAGGCCAAGGTCACCGGCGACCAGTTGCTGTCGCGCTTCGCCGCATCGACACGGACCCGGAAGGTCGAGGCGTTCCGCCATCTGCCCGAGGGGGGCTGGCTGGTCGTGGCGTCCAACGTGGATCCGACCCTGTTCGCGGGCGTGACGTCGCTGGGCATCGATTTCTACGCGAACTTCCTGAACCTGGATGCCGAGGCGCGCAACGCCCTCGCGAAGCAGCTCCAGGAGGCCGCCGCCCTGCAGACCGGCGACACCGCGTTCGCCATCCTGTTCGATGGCGAATTCCCGTGGCGGGTGGTCTCGATCACGGGCGTGTCCGACGGCGCCAAGGCCCGCGAGGCGACCTACGCCACCTACACGATGGTCATGAGCAAGCTGGGCGCGATGATCGACGCGGCCCTGGGTTCCCAGGTCAAGGAGATGCCGAAGGTTGATTGGTCGTCGTTCTCCGGGATGATCGGCAGCCTGCGGCCGACGCTGGCCGAATCCGGCATCACGCTGGCCCTGGGCGATCGCCAGGCCGGCAACGTCCGCATCGACACGCTGGACCTGACCGTGGACTACACGAAGGTGCCCCTGGGCGCCGCGGATCCGACGGTCCAGACGTTCTCGCGCGTGATGGGCGGCAAGGTCGGCGGGGCGCTGGGCTTCGACGATCGGTACATCTACGGCGCGTTCGGCAAGGACGCGGCGGCGGACATCGAGGCCGCGGCCAAGGGTGCGGCGGGTTCCGGCCAGCCGCTGGCCACCGCGCTGGAGCAGGCGAAGTTCCAGGTCGCGTTCGCCGCGCATGTCGCCGTGGCGCCGCTGATCAAGGCGGCCGCGCTAATCCGCCCCGAACTGGCCGACATGGCGGCCCACCTGGACGCGGCGACGCGGAACGAGGGACTGGCGCTGACCATCGGCGCGCACGGCGACACGGTGCTGGGTGCCCAGGTGTCCCTGCCGCTGCGCAAGCTGGCCGAGATGCTGACGGCCACCGCGGAGGGCGCGCCCCAGCAGCCCCCGACCGGTGCCCCCCTCCAGGCCCAGTAGCCCGACGCTTCACTCCAGGCCCGTTTCGTCCACTTCGCGACCGTCCCAGCGATCCTTCATGCGATACAGCGTCCGTCGATTGATGCCCAGGATCCGGGCCGCACGGTCCTTGTTGCCCCCGACCTCGCGCAGCACGTGCTCGATGTAGCGCCGTTCGATGTAGAGCCGCGGCGGCATCTCGCCCAGCGGCGGCCAGGGAGCCCCGGACTCCCCACCGGCCCCCTGCGGCAGGTCGCCGATATCGATCGTATCCCCCGGGGTCAGCACCACCAGGCGCTCGATGATGTTTTCCAGTTCGCGGACGTTGCCTTCCCAGGGACGTCGCTGCAGGGCGTCCATCGCCCGGGCCGTCAGGCGCTTCGGCGGACGCCCGGTCTGGGCGGCGCACTTGCCCAGGAAATGGTCCGCCAGCAGCGGAATGTCCTCGGCCCGCTCGGACAGCGACGGAATGCGGATCGGGATGACGCTCAGGCGGTAGTACAGATCCTCGCGGAACGAGCCCTCCTTGACGGCCGCCCTCAGGTCACGATGCGTCGCGGCGATGATCCGGGTATCGACCGGCATCGTCTTGCTGCTGCCGATGGGACGGACCACGCGGTCCTGCAGCACGCGCAGCAGTTTGGCCTGGAGCGCCAGCCCCATGTCCCCGATCTCGTCCAGGAACAACGACCCGCCCGACGCCTCGACGAACAGCCCCTTGCGCGCCTGGTACGCCCCCGTGAACGCCCCGCGGGTGTGCCCGAACAGTTCGCTTTCCAGCAGTCCCTCGGGAATCGCCGAGCAGTTGACCGGCACGAACGGTCCGTGAGACCGGCGCCCGCTGAAGTGGACCGCCCGCGCGACCAGTTCCTTACCCGTGCCGGAGTCGCCCAGGATCAGCACGTTGCTGGCCGAGTCGGCCACCAGCTCGACCAGACGGTACACCTCGCGGATCGCCTTGGACTGGCCGATGATCCGACTGCTGTCGTGACGCCCCTGGACCTCCTTGCGCAGCCGCAGGTTCTCCTGGACCAGCACCCGCTGCTCCAGTGCCTTGCCGACCAGCGCCTCCATCTCGCGCATCTTGAACGGCTTGGTCACGAAGTAGTAGGCGCCGGCCTGCATCGCCTCGATCGCGCGATCGATCGACCCGAACGCCGTGATGATGATCACGGGGACGTCGTGGCGCTCTTCCTTGATGGTGCGCAGCAACGCCATGCCGTCGATGTCGCGCATCCGCAGGTCCGAGATCACCAGGTCGAGGTCGCCGCGCCGGAACAGATCCAGGCCCTCGCGACCGCTGTAGGCGCCCTCGGCCTCGTAGCCGATGCCCCCCAGCATGTCCACCAGCAGGTCGCACATCTCCCGCTCGTCATCGACGACCAGGATCGAGCCCTTGGAAACGTTCGGATCGGATTGCATGCGCGTGCGGACTCCGTAACAACCGGGGCCATATACCACGATCGTGGCGAAATGTCTCATTGCGTCCGAGCGGCTCCCGCCCAACCCTTGGCGCATGACGCGCGTCCCCGCCGCCCCGCGGCTCCAGCCCCTGCACGTCCTGGTCGTCGATGACG
>JARKOL010000235.1 GCA_029975745.1 Myxococcota bacterium
CGGTTTTCAGGAAGCTGGACGGCCTCTGCATCAACATGATATGCCCGCTGCACGGGCCAATCTGGCGCAGGGACATTCCCTACATCGTCGGCAAATACGACGCGTGGAGCCGCTACG
Organism: Myxococcota bacterium; assembly: GCA_029975745.1. GTDB lineage: Bacteria > Myxococcota_A > UBA9042 > DTJE01 > DTJE01 > DUVQ01. The sequence continues at coordinate 118 of JARKOL010000235.1, forward strand.
CGCCTGAAAAGCGCGGCGTGGTGATCGCCTGTGCATCGATGTACGGCAACACGGAGAGCGCCGCAAACGCCGTCGCGGGGCGGCTGGCCGCGAAGGGCGTGCGCGTCGGCTTGTCGCCAGTCGAGGCGGACAAGTTCGATGTGATCTCGGGTCTGGTGGGCCGGGCCAAGCTGCGCGGCGTGGATGTCGTGCTGCCGTCCGATGTGGTCGTGACGCGCGGCATGGGAACCGAAGGCCCCTTCGAGACCGTCCCCGTGGAGGCCATCCCCGACGATGCGCGCATCGTGGATCTGGGCCCCCGTGCCGTCGAGGCGCTTGGCGAGTCCTTCGCTTCCGCCCGGATGGTGCTTTGGACCGGCGTCCTCGGACGTTGGAGCGAGGCGCCGCAACTGGCTGCGACCGAGGCCGTTGGCAAGGCGCTTTCCCGATGTCGAGCCACCGCCGTCGTCGTGGGTCCGTCCCTGGGCGCCGCGATGGGGCGACTGATGCTGACCCCGTTTCTTGCCCATGTTTCTTCGGGTGGTGATGCCACCCTGCGCTACCTCGAGGGTGAGTCCTTGCCCGCGTTGAAGGCGCTGATGGAGGACGCGTAGCACGATGAGCAGAAAGCCCCTGATTGCCGGTAACTGGAAGATGAACTGTGACGCGGCGTCCGCGGTGACGCTGGCCCGGGACGTGCTTCAGCGCACCAGCCGACTGCGGAACGTCGATATTGCGGTGATGCCCCCGTTCCCCCTGATTCCCGCCGTGCTGCGGGTCCTGGATGGCAGCCCGATCGGCGTCGGCGGCCAGGACGTCAGCGCCGAGCTCGCGGGTGCCTACACCGGGGAGACCTCGGCGTCGATGCTGACCAGTCTCGGTTGCGGGTACGTGCTGGCCGGCCACTCGGAGCGCCGCGAGTATCATCTCGAGTCGGACGAACTGGTCCGCCGGAAGGTCGGGCGCGCGCTGGATGCCGGACTCATCCCGATCGCCTGTGTCGGGGAGAAGTTGGCCGAGCGGGATGCCGGCGAGACCTTCTCCCGAATCGAACGCCAGGTCACAGTGGGCCTCGGTGGTCTGACCCCGGCCGAGATGGCGCGTGTCGTGATTGCGTACGAACCGGTCTGGGCCATTGGCACCGGCCGCACGGCCTCGCCGGCCCAGGCCGAGGAAGTCCACGAGTACATCCGGAACCTGCTGACGACGATGTACGGTAGCGAGATCGCTTCCGCCACCCGGATCCTCTATGGCGGCAGCGTCAAGCCCGGGAACGCCCGGGAACTGATGTCCCAGAAGGACGTGGACGGCGCGCTGGTCGGCGGCGCCAGCCTTTCCGGCGAGGACTTCGCGGCCATCGCCGAGAGCGCGGGGTGATGACATGGGCCTGTTGTTTGGCTTCCTGGTGGCTTTTCACGTGATCGTTTCGGCGCTGCTGGTCGTACTGATCCTGCTCCAGCCCGGCAAGAGCGGCGGCATGGGCGCGGTGTTCGGCGGCGGCTCCTCGACGTCCGTCTTCGGCGGACGCGGAGCGACCACGATCCTCAGCAAGGGGACGGGCATTCTGGCGGCACTGTTCTTCGTGCTCTCCATCGCCATCGCGATGACCGGGTCCGAGCGCAGCGTCACCAGCGACGCCCCGACCGAAGCGGCCGCCCCCGTCAGCGCGCCAGTGGCACCCGCCGGCGAAACGGACTAGACTGTTTCACGTGAAACATTCGCCGTTGGACCCGCCGTTTCGAATCGCCGTTGCCAACCAGAAGGGGGGTGTCGGCAAGACCACGACGGCCGTCAATCTGGCTGCATCTCTTGCCGCACTCGATGTTCCGACTCTCCTGGTGGATCTGGACCCCCAGGCCAACGCCAGCCTCGCCTTCGGCCTCGACTACCGAGCGGGCGGGCCCCATGTGTACGACGCAATGATCGGTCGACTGCCGCTCGACGCGGTCCTCCGCCCCACCGAGCTGCCTCATCTCCAGGTGGCGCCCTCCCACCCCGACGTCGTCGCGGCCGAGATCGAGCTGGTGGACCACCCGGAACGCGCGTCCCTGTTGGCCAGCGCGCTGAACTCCCTGGCCCAGCCTCCGAAGGTGATCCTCGTCGATTGTCCGCCGGCCCTGGGCTTTCTGACCCTGAATGCCCTGGCGTCCTGCCGCCACCTCCTGGTCCCCCTGCAATGCGAGTTCTACGCCCTGGACGGCCTGGCCCGGTTGATGAACACTGTCGATCTGACCCGAAGAAGCTATAATCCCGAACTGGACATCCTCGGGCTGGTGCTGACCATGTTCGACCGGCGTAACCGCCTCTCCCATCAGGTCGCCGAGGAGGTGGCGCGGCACTTCCCGAACCACCTGATGCGCACCCGCGTCCCCCGCAACGTCCGCCTGGCCGAGAGTCCGTCTCACGGAAAGCCGGTCCTGTTGTTCGACGTGTTGTCCACCGGGGCCCAGGCGCATCTCGACCTCGCCCAGGAAGTTCTGGAACGGTTGCAGTTCAATCAGGGGTAACCATGAAACCGAATCGTCCCGCGCTTGGCAAGGGTCTTTCCGCCCTGTTTCCCGCCGCGGCCACCTCCCCCGACGGAGGCGGCGTCCACGAACTGCCGCTCGACCGGATCGAGGCCGTGCCGACCCAGCCCAGACAGGCCTTCGCCACGGCGGCTCTCGACGAGCTGGCGGCGTCGATCCGGGAGTCCGGCGTGCTCCAGCCCCTGCTGGTCACTCGCGAGGGCGACCGCTACCACGTCATCGCCGGGGAACGACGCCTGCGCGCGGCCCGCCTGGCCGGCCTGGCCACGGTCCCCGCCATCGTCCGTCAGGTGACCCCGGAGGATGCCTTCCTGCTGGCCCTCATCGAGAACGTCCAGCGGGAGGATCTGAACCCCGTCGAGCAGGCCCAGGCCTACCGACGACTGACCGAGGAACACGGGTTGACCCAGGAGGCGGTGGCGCGTCGCGTTGGCAAGCAGCGATCGACGGTCGCGAACAGCCTGCGCCTGCTGCGACTCGCTCCGCCCGTCCTGGAGGCCGTCGCCTCGGGCCGCCTGGCTGAGGGCACGGCGCGCGCGCTGCTCCCGCTGGACCGCCCTACCCAGGAATCCCTGCTGGCTCCGATCCTGGAACGCGACCTGACCGCGCGTGATGTCGAGAAACTGGCACGTGCCCGCAAGGCCCCAAGCCCGAAGCGAAAGCCCGCAGATTCGGCCATGGCCGGATACTTCGAGACCGTGCGGGAGCAGCTGGAGCAGCGGACCGGCCTCCCCACGACGTTGACGTCCCGTGGAAACCGAGGCCGCCTGACCTTTGCCTTCCGCAGCCTGTCCGAGCTGCGGGGACTGGCGGACGCGCTCACTGCAGAGCCCAAGGGAAGAAGGCGCCCGCGGATGGATTCCTGAGCGCGTAGGCTCCGGGGCCAGGAGCACCGAACGACCGGCGCCCCAGGGCAGGGCTACAACCGCGCCAGCACCAGCAGCCACGAGGCCAGCAGCACCAGCGACACGGGGCCCCACAGCGCAAGCCGGTTCCAGCGAACCCGCCCGTCTGCGCCCACCGCGCGCCACGCCGTCCCCATCAGAACGCCAACCCAGGCAAGGAAGAGCAGAACGACTCCCGCGGACCGCCCGGCCGACGGAGTCGCATCCCGCCGCAGCAATGCCAGATGCCCGGCTGCATCCAGGGCCTCCCCGCCCCGCAGCGCCGCGTCCTGACGCGCCATCAGCGGGGCGATCCTGCCCTCCGCTTGCGCCAGCAGGTCGGCGTCGGGCACGGTCAGCCAGCGACTGCCCAGAATGGCGCCGCGAACGTGACGCAGCGACGCCAGGGCCCGGGAAGCATCGCCCTGCTCCTCGAACCGGGCCGCAACCGCCAGCAGCTCCTCCCGTGCGACGCGATGCGCGCCAAGGACGGGCAGGTACCATCGTGCGGCCTGCCCGAGCCGATCGATGCCCTCATCCAGGCGCCCGGAATCGATCGCCTCCCGGCCCTGCCGAAGCGCCGCGGCCCCACTGCACCCAACACGAACGGCGGCGGCGACCAGAACCACCCCGGCCAGGACGCAGGCAAGCCACAGCGACCGACGCGCCGTCAATTGAAGTCCCTCCGCTCGAACACCAGGGCTGCGAGCCCGAAGAACAGGACGCACCAGGCAAGGCAGTAGCCGCCGGCGGCGCCCACGTACCCCCAGCCGACCGGAATTCCCAGGATCAACTCCTTGCCGACGTTGAACACGGACAGATCCGGCGTCAGGCTCACCGTGCTCTCGGCCAGGAATCGCGCGGCCGGATTCGTGGCCAGCGGCCCCTTCTTCAGCGTCAACAGCTCCTCGAGCACCGGAACCATCGAGCCCACCAGAAAGGCCCCAAAGGTGAACACCCCCGAAAGAATCGGGCTGGCGAACGCCGAGAAGAACAGTGCAATCGCGGTCATCAGCGCCGCCTGGAACCAGGACAGCACCAGCGCCTGGACCAGATCGCTCGGCAAGGGTACGTCGCGCAACCACAACACCAGGACCCAGGCGAGCCCCATGGCGACCAGGCTGAGTGCCAGAATCGCAAGCAGGCCCAGAAGCTTGCCGGCCAGTACCTCGACCCGGAGGATCGGCTTCGTCAACACGACGTAGAAGGTCTTGCGATCAACCTCCTTGAACACCAGGATCACGCCCATCGTGATGGCAATGACAACCTCGAGCAGCGCGATCGAGAACAGTCCGAAGTCCACCAGAACTCTTGCGCGCTGGTCCGACAAGGCCAGCCCCGAGATCGCCATCGACGAGACCACCAGCGCGACCGCGGCGATCCCCAGCCCAATGAACGCCCGATTCCGCGACGCCTCGATGAAGGTGTTCCGCGCAATCGCGCCAATCCGCCGAAAGGTTCCGCCGAATGCCCCGGTCATTCCGCCTCCCTCGCCTGCGGCCCCTCGAACGCGCGGTCCAGGAACAGGGCCTCAAGGCTCATGCGCTGTTCGGTGACGCCGGTGACGCGCGCCCCGCGGTCCAGGACGTACCGGAGCAGTTCGTCCGAACGGTCGCCCGCCGCCACGACCCGGTGAACCCCCGCCCCGATCTGATCGACGCGCCGAACCCCCGGCAGGGCAGCCAGTTCGTCGCCTGTGCCCGCGCCCTCCACCAGGATTTCCTTGTCGCTGCGCCCGGCGCCCAGCAGGTCTCCCAGCGTGCCTTCGGCCCGAACCACCCCGCGATCGATGATGACCACCCGATCGCACAACCTTTCGATATCCGCCAGGATATGGGACGAAAAGAACACCGTCTTTCCCCGGGCCTTCAGCGAGGCGATCAAATCGATCACCTCCTTGCGCCCGATCGGATCCAGGCCGGATAGCGGCTCGTCCAGGATCACCAGATCCGGGTCGTTCAACAATGCCTGGGCAATCCCGACCCGCTGCAGCATCCCCTTCGAGAACTTGCGCAACGTCCGGCCGCGCGCATGGTCCAGCCCGACCTGGGCCAGAAGCGCGTCGATGCGCTTGCGCCGAAGCGCCGCCGGCAGCCCGAACACGCGCCCGAACGTATCCAGCAGTTCCTGCGGCTTCAGATAGTCGTAGAAGTACGGCTGCTCTGGCAGGAATCCGATCCGCGCCATCACCGACAACTTGCCCGGTTCTCCGCCCTGGATGCGAATGCGTCCGGCCGTCGGGCGAATCAGTCCGACCATCGTCTTGATGGTCGTCGTCTTCCCGGCCCCATTCGGCCCCAGGAACCCGAAGATCTCGCCCCTGGCGACCTGAAAGGACACCGACCGGACCGCCTCGACGCGCCGCTGGCGCATCGCGGTCCGAAAGTGCTTCCGCAGGCCCTCGACCTCGATGACGTTCTCCAAGGCGCCTCCTCTCCGGCACTCGGCTACGAGCGCATCACCGAGTCCAGCACGTCAGCGACGACCTCGACATCGCGGTCGTCCATCTCGTCGAACAGGGGCAGGGCAAGCGTGCATCGCGCCAGCGTCTCGGCCACCACACAGCCCCCCACGCCCGCGCCCAGACGTTGCATGAACGACTGCTGCGTCAGCGCATGGGCCGCGATCCCGGCCCCGACGCCCGCCGCGTTCAGGGCGACACGCACCGGCGCCGCGTCCCGGTCCAGGCAGACCACCAGGGACTGCCACACCCGCCCCGAAGCCCCGCCATCCCCCTGCAACCGCACGCCGGGGACCCTGGACAGGGCCTCCCGATACCGGCCCGCCAGGTGCGCCCGCCGCGCCAGCGAATTCGCCAACGCCCCCACCTGAACCCGCGCGACCGACGCCGCAAGGTCGGACATCCGAAAGTTGAGCCCGACCTCGCCGAACGCGTCCCCAGGCCCCGTCCCCGTGCGCCCGTAGTCCCGAAGGCGCCGAACCCGAGCCAGGAACTCCGGACGCCCCGTGACCAGCCCGCCCTCGCCGGCCGTGGCAAGCTTCCGCGGGTGCAACGAGAAGCACCCCAGCGGGCCCACGGTGCCGGAGGGCCCCCCTCCAGGCGTCGCCCCCCCCAGGGAGCACGCCGCGTCCTCGACGACCGGCAAGACCCCCACCGCATCCTGGACCGCCTCGACCGGCGCCGAAACCCCGAACGGATGCACCACGACTACCGCGCGCGTCCGCGGCCCACACACCAGGGCAACAGTGGAGGGGGTCACCGCCATCGTCACCGGATCGACATCGGCGGCCACCGGAACCGCGCCCAGCCACGCCGCCGCCTGGGCCGCCGCCGGGAACGCGAAGGCCGGCACCACGACCTCGTCGCCCGGTCCCACCTCCAGCGCCGCCAGCGCACACAACAGGGCGGTCCCGCCACTGGACACCGCTGCGACCTCGGCACCGCCCAGAAGATCCGACACCTCGCGCTCCAGAGCCGCCGTTTCGGGCCCCATCGCCAGGTGCCGCGACGCGATCACCCGGGCCACCGCGTCCACCTCGGCCGCCCCTACGCACGGACGGGCCAGCGGCAGGAAGGACCGCTCGCTCATGGACGACGCCCTCGATACCACGCAATCGTGCTGACCAGGCCCTCCTCCAGGTCGATCCGCGGCTCGAAACCCAGCAGCCGTCTGGCCTTCGACACGTCGGGAATCCGCAGTTCGACGTCGGCGAAGGGCCAGGGCTGGAACACGATGGGCGAGGCCGAGCCCGCCAGTCGCACCACCTCGCGTGCCAGGTTGTAGATCGTCAGCGTGGCTCGGGGGTTGCCGATGTTGAACGCCTCGCCGACGGCCTCGGGCCGGTGCATCACCAGCAGGATGCCCTCGACGATATCGTCGATGTAGCACCACGACCGGATCTGGGCCCCGTCGTTGTGGACCTTGATCGGCTCGCCGGACAAGGCCCGCACGATGAAGTGATGCACGGCTCCCTCGCCGACCTGACGCGGGCCGTAGATGTTGAAGGGCCGGATCGACACCGCCGGAAATCCATGCTGGCGGTGGTAGGACAGGGCTAGGTGCTCGGTGGCCAGCTTGCTGACCGCGTAGGTCCAGCGCGCCTCCCCCACCGCACCCAGGTGGGACAGGTCGCCCTCGGTCACCTTGTACGCGTACTGGCCGAACACCTCGGAGGTCGAGAAGTCGATGAAGCGATCAAGGTGCCCCTCCTCAAACGCCGCCTCGATCACAGTCATCGTGCCCTGGAGGGCCACCCGCATCGTCGTGACCGGCGCCTTCATGACCGTGTCCACGCCGGCGATGGACGCCATGTGGATGATGGTGCGACAGCCCCTGACGGCCCGGCGGACCGTCTCGCGATCCATCACGTCGCCCTCGATCAACGTGACGCGGGGATGTCCCGCCAACGCGGTCTCGCGGAACGCATTGCGGTGCAGGTTGTCCAGCAGCACGACCTCGTGATCGTCCAGCAGCCGCAGCGCCAGCGACGACCCGATGAAGCCCGCCCCGCCCGTGATCAGGATCCGACCGCCGTCAGTCATGCGCCTCTTCCAAGCCGCCCTCGGAGACCTGTCGCTCCGCCAGCAGCGCGTACAGCGCCACGGGCAGGAACGCATACCGCTCCCGCCAATGACGCTCCTCCTCCTGGATCCCCTCCGCCAGCGCCCGCGAGATCGACCCGATTCGCCGGATCAACTGATGGCGCTGCTCCTCGCTGGACTCGTAGTACTTCTGGAGCGCGTAGGCGATGGCCAGGCCGCCCTCCTCGCTGCGCTCGAAGAGCTCCGCGACGAAGTTCGGGTCGATGGGCGCCCCGGGCAGGCCCGCCGCGGTCGCGAAATGGTCCCGCGCACGCAGCCGGTTGGCGGCCCGCTCGGCGTCATCCGCCCCCGCCATCTCGAAATACAGATTGAAGCCCAGGTCCATGTGCAGTCGCCAATCCCTGGGGAACCGCTCCAGGCCCTGTTCCAGATAGCGGTTGGACCGCTGAACAATCCCGTCGTCGATGTGCTGGCCGAACTTCAGGACCTGCGCGGCCCACAAATACAGACGCGGATTGTCGGGGTCCAACCCCCGAATCGCCTCGTAGTACTGGTCCAGCCAGACGAACCGCCGATCCGAGAAGAAGTGGGACAGAAAGTACGCATGAGCCCGGACGAACAGCAGGTCGGCCCACGCGGACTGATAGCCCAGGGACAGGATCCGCAACACGACCACCGGCGGCAGGTACAGCGTCTCGGCCGCCAGCGCCGAGCCCCACGCCGCCTCCCGCGCGGCCTCCACATCCAGCAACGGCGTCCCGTCCCCGGCGACCGTCATCACGTCCCGCAGCGGCCGCGTCCCCGACCACTGCAGCGAGACCTGAGCCACCCGGGTCCACCCGAACGCGGCCACCACCAGGGCGATCAGCAGCAGCATCGAAAGAACCGAGCGCCTCCCGGGCCCCAGGAAGCGCAAGGGCCGCTCCGGCGGTGCGGATGCGGCATCCAGCGGTGCTCGAGACATGAGGCCATCCCCTTTCAGCGACCGCGGGGCCGCGTCGCCGTGATGGTATCATACGACGCCCGCAGGCGGCAGCGTGGGGACGGGATGGGAACGTTCGAAGGGCAGGGGGCGAACCGAACGAGCCGCGCCACCAGCCTGGCATTGATGGCACTCCTGGCCGCGGCCGCATCCGTGTTCCCCGCCATGGACCCGGACACCTACTTCCACCTGGCCATCGGTCGGGACATCGCGTCCGCCGGGTGGGTACCCCGCACCGAGTCGCTCTGCTTCTGGGCCGAAGGCGAACCGTTCGTCAACCACGAATGGCTGTTCGATCTGGCCGCCTGGTGGGCGTACGACGTGGGCGGTGAAATCGGCGTGTCCGTCCTTCGGGCCCTGCTTTCCGGGCTGCTCTTCGCCCTGGCCGGGATGCTGGCCCTGCGACTGGGCGCGGCGCCCTCGATGGCGTTCGCCGCCGCCGTCACGTTCCTGCCGATCTACCGGATGTCCCTGGAGGTCCGTCCCCACCTGGCGGCCTATGCGTTGGCGGCGGCCTGTCTGCTGGTGATCATCAATCGCCCCGTGACCTGGGCGCGAACCCTGGGCCTCGCGGCGCTGACCGTCCTCTGGGCAAACACCCACGGCTCGTTCCCCCTGGCGGTCGCCATCGCGGGTCTGTGGGTCCTGATGCCATCGACAGGCGACTCGACGCCCGGTCCCGAGCGCCTGCGCCGCCTGGGTGTCACCGGCGTCGTCGCCCTGGCCACGCTGGTCAATCCGTGGGGCATCGGCCTGATCGAGACGGTGCTGCATCACACCGACCGCCGGATCCTGGATCTGGTTCCGGAGTGGTGGCCGGTTTCGTGGGGGGATCTGCCGGCATTCGACGCCCTGTTCCTGGCCCTGATCGGCGGTACGCTGTTGTCGTTCCTGTCGCGCGCGAACCGGACTCGCCTGGCCGATCTGGCCCTGGTGCTGCTCTTCCTGATTCCCGCCGCGACCTCCCAGAAGTTCACCCTGGGGCTGGCGGTCGGTCTGGGACCGGTCCTGGCCGCGAATGGAACGCGCGCCCTGGCCGGCAACCCCCGGTGGGCGGGACGACTCGGCCTGGGCCTGTCGGCAGCCGCCCTCGGGATTGCAGTCACACTGTCGTCCGCCATCCCGCCCGGCCCCCGCCTGGGACCGGGGTTCGATCGGGACCAGACGCCCGCGGATGCCCTGGCCTGGGCCGCCGACGTCGGCCTGCACGGCCGCTGGTTCCAGCCGATCGACCAGGGCGGGTTCCTGGCCTGGGCAGGAACCGACACGCGCCCCATCGTGGATGGTCGAACCTACGTGCATGGCGTCGATCGCATCCTGGCCTACGTCGGAGCCCTGGCCGACCCGGATGCCTTCCGGCGAATGCACCGAACCCTGGCTTTCGACGCGGTGCTCGCCGACTATCACGATCCCGCGTTCCCGCGACTGGTCGAGGCGCTGCGGACGGACCCGGCCTGGACGCTTGGCTGGCTGGACAGTCGATTCGCCGTGTTCCTGCCCACTCGGGCCGTCATCGCGTCCCAGGAACGCGTCAAGGCCTTCACGGCCCTGCGCCCCGAGGCCAGCCCCCTGTACCTCTTCGACCTGGACCCGGCCACAGCCCAGGCGGCGCGTGCCGAGGCATCCCGGGTCGAGTCCACGCCGCAAGGCCGGGAACTGGCGTGGCTAGCGCAAGGACTGCTGGATCTGCGCGGGGCCGGACTGGGCTGGGAACCCATGGCGGCACTGTCCCGGAACGCCGACCCGGCGGCCTGCGAGCAGGCCGAATCCCGCCTGGCCCTCCTGGTCACCCGACGCCCCGACGTCCCGATGTATCGCTACTTCCTGGCCATCGCCCAGGCATGCGGCGGCCGCTGCGCCGAGGCGAGCCGACACCTGGAACGCATCCCGGACTTCCCCGACGCCCGAAGGCTGGCGCGACGCATCGCACAGGGAGAATGTGGGCTGAACCCGTGACGCGCGTCAGCGACCGACCAGGGACGCATTGACGGCAATGATCAGCGTGCCTCCGTCAAACTTGCGACCGGCCTGGAAGAACACGCCGCCGTTGTGAATGCGAACCTTCGTCCGGAACTCCCCGAACGCCAGATGGACCCGCAGCAGCCCCCGGGTCTCGGTCAGGCCGCTGTAGGTCGCCTGGAACACGGTGCCGTCCGGCAGCGGGACCGACACGGTCTGGCCGTTCTCGACCACCCCCTCCCGGGAGGCGATCTTCTGGTAGTGCGCGTACTTGTCCCCGAACGTCTTGCGAAGCGTGGTCCACAGCGGCTTCAGTTCCGGATTCAGGTACGGCGGTCCGGACTTGGCCTGGATGACCGTGATCTCCAGGCGCGCCGCGGGCTCGGCCCCGGCCTCGCAGGCCGCGCCCAGAACCGCGACCGCCAGCGCCACCGCCGCCAGGGCCATCGGCACGTCGGGAACGGGAACGAGACGTTTTCTCATGGCCCTACCCCTCGTCCAGATGCCAGATGACCGTCACGCCCGAGCGGTCGTCCAGATCCTGCTCGACCAGGATCGTCCCGGACGCCGCGTCGTAGGAATCAACGTAGCACCGATTATCGACATCGCCGCTTCCCGCGGTCGATACGAAGTACCCCAGCACAACCGCCATCACCAGGGCGCCCACGGGCGCCAGGACCCAAACGGGACGGTGTCCCAGCAACGCGCGCCATCCGGTCGGCTTCGCGACCGTCTCGACGCGCTCCCGGGCATTCGCCGCCAGCCTGGCCTCGACGCCGGTCCACATCAGTTCGAACGGCGGCGGTGTCGGCGCGGCGGCGGCCTCGGCGGCACGCACCTGCTCCCGCAGCGCCACGAAGGCCGCAACCTCGGGCGTGGCATCCCGCGACGCCCCCGGCCGATCGGCCGCCAGCATCGCCTGCATTCCCCGCTTCTTCCCGAACATCGCAGCACCCGTCCCCGCGTCGCCGGCGAAGGCATCACCCCCACCGCTTCGCGTCAAAGCCGCCGCCCCAGTCGCGGCTCCAGGATCTCCCGCAGCCTCATGCGCGCCTGAAACAATCGCGACATCACCGTGCCCATCTTCAGGCCCAGCGTTTCCGAGATCTCCTCGTAGCTCATGTCCTCGACCTCGCGCAGCAGGATGATCTCGCGGTACTCCGGCCGCAGTTCGTCCAGCGCCGCGCGCACCACGTCCAAGGACTGCTGCGCCGCCACGGCCCGCGAGGGCTCCAGCGGCACGGTCTGACCGACGCCGGGCACCACCTTCAGGTCGATGCCGTCGTCATACTCCTTCTGCCAACCCGCCGTCTTCTTGCGGCGGAACCGATCGAACGCCAGGTTGCGCGCGATCCGGTAGATCCACGTGTAGAACGAGGACGTCATGTTGAAGTCGGGCAGCGCCTCGATTGCGCGAACGAACGTTTCCTGGGTCAGGTCCAGGGCGACGTCCTCGCTGCGTGTCACCGCCGTCAACATCCGGTGAATCCTCCCGTAATAGCGCTCGACCAGCGTCTTGAAGGCGGCACGATCGCCGTTCTTCGCTGCCAGCACGAGATCGCGTTCCAGACCGTCCACGCGAAAACCCGGTTGTTGACGACAAGCCCCCGCGAAATATTCGGACCCCGAAGGGATCCGATTCCCGCGGAATTCGATCCTACCCGATCCGGCGAACTTCGCCCGCCCGGATGTCATGTTCCTGCGAATCGGAGAACGAGTGTCCCGCGGCGACGCACAGAATGCCGTCGCCCGCGATGCGGACCCGCACCGAGACCCCGGCCCGCACGCGCACGCCCGAGCCGAACGTCACGCGCCCCGCCGTGGCGGGATCCTCGGCCACGCGCCGCGATGCCGCATCGAACGCAATCCGGCCGTACGGCGCGTCGGCCACGACCGTCAGCGTGGCACCCGGCTCCAGGATCAGCCCGTCGGACCAGGGCGGCCCCTCGATCCCGTGGCGAATCCCCAGGCACAAGGTCCCGCCCGACTCGATCCGCCAGCCACGGGCGCTGCCCCGCGGTGCCTCCTCGTCGGATCCCAGGCAGGGGTCCAGTTCGATGACCGCGTCCGCCGCGACGTGCGCGCCGGCATGGCGCAACCGCTCGGCCGCGCGGCGCGTCATCGCGGCCAGGGTCGTTTCCAGCGAGTCCTCGCCGATGACGCTCTTCGTGGGCAGGAAGCAGGCGTCCCGGTCCATCAGAACGACCCCGACCCGGTCTCGGGGCAACAGTCCGGACAAGTGCTGATTCAGCATCTCGTGCGAGCTGGCCGGGATCATCCGCTCGCCGACCGGGACCCGCTTGCCGGTGTACAGCGTCGGGGGCAGGTCCGCCCGGACCGCGTCCAGCCGGACCAGGTTCGTGTTGATGTGGGCCAGGCGAAAGCGGGGCAACCCGTCGATGTCCGAGGCCCGTGACAGCTCGGGGGGACAGACGGAGTACTCGACGACCTCGATCCGATCCGTCGCGTCGTTTCGGGCGACCAGACCGACCTTCTCGTCCGGCCTGGTCCGAATGACCACCGTCATCGCGAAGTCGCAACCGGCACGGTCGAACCACCCCAGGCGCGCAGCCTCGAACGGACGGGCCGCGGCATTGTCCACATTGTGCAGGACCAGCGACTGGACCCCCGTCGCACGCAGCCGGTCCAGGGCCGCCCCCCCGGCGTCCGAAGCCAGCAGGGCCCGGAACACGCCGCCGTGACCGTCGCCGGTGCGAACCAGCCGCCCGTCAGGCCGGACGATCAGATTTCCGTCCGCGTCCA
>JARKOL010000242.1 GCA_029975745.1 Myxococcota bacterium
CGCTGGCCGAGGGCCTGCACCCGATCCCGGGCACCGGACTCGACATCGATCCGGGCGACCCCGCCGATGCCGGCGCCACCTACCTGGTCGGGGATCGGTCGGTCGTCTGGATTCCGGGACACCTGGACCTTTCGTACGCGGAAAACCCCGCCGGCGCCTGGGGCCTTTTCGGCCAGGTGGACGACGGGCTGCGGGTCTGGCTGTTCCGGCTGCTGGCCGCTCTGGCGATCCTCGCCATCCTGGGACTGGCCCTGCGCCCGCCCTCCTTCCACCCCGCCGTTCGCCCCGCGCTGGCCCTGGTCCTGGGAGGCGCGCTGGGCAACCTGTTCGACCGCCTCACGCTGCACTACGTCGTGGATTTCGTGCATATGTACTGGGGGCGCCTGCACTGGCCGCGATACAACGTCGCCGACATCGCGATTACGCTGGGCGTGATCGTGCTTCTGGTGGCGACCCTGGCCCGACCGGCGCCCTCTTCAACCGGGAGGAAGCCATGATCGACCTGAAGTTGACCGAGCAGGACCCCCACGCCCCGATCCGCTACCAGTATGCGGTCGAGGACGTCCTGTACACCGGGAAGTCGCCCTACCAGGAGTTCGCGGTCGTCACGAACCCGTTCTTCGGAAGGATGCTGCTGCTGGACGGCGTGGTGCAGTTCACCGACCGCGACGAGTTCTACTACCACGAAATGATGGCCCACGTGGCGCTGCACGCGATGCCCTCGCCCCGGCGGGTGATCGTGATCGGCGGCGGCGACGGCGGGGTCATCCGCGAAGTTCTGAAGCACCCCAGCATCGAGCAGGCCTACCTGGTGGATATCGACCCCGAGGTCACGCGCATCAGCCGCGAGTTCTTCCCGGCCGTCGCCGCCGGACTGGACGATCCCCGGGTGATCCACGCCCCGATGGACGGCGCGCTGTTCATGCGCCAGTTCGAGGGTCACGCCGACGCGATCCTGGTCGATTCCACGGACATCATCGGCTTCGCGACCAGCCTGTTCACCGCGGATTTCTTCGACCGCGCACGGGCAATCCTGGGCCCGAACGGCGCGTTCGTCACGCTGTCCGAATCGCTGCACTTCCACTTCGAGATGGTCCGGGACGTCCAGAAGACGCTGGCCTCGGTGTTTCCGCGGGTCGATCTGTACACCGCTCCGCTGGCCACGTACGGCGGCAACTGGTGGTGCTTCGCGGTCGGCACCAACGGCCTGGACCTGCGCGTCCCGGCACGCGAGACCGTCACCCCGACGCGCTACTACTGCGGCGACATCCACCGCAGCGCCTTCCTGCCCGAATTCCTGTACCGGCGCCTGATGGAGGAAGGCCGCAAGGGATTCTGAGCCGGCCGCACCTTCCCCGGAGGCCCCGCCTGGGTCGGCGCCTTCCAGGTCCCGTTCCCGGATGTGCTAGGATTCGATTCACGGCCCCTTGCGAGGAACCCATGCGAGCCCGCCCCGGAGCCCCCCGATGATCGCGCTGCTGCTGGTCGTCGCCGGCGCCCTGGCCATTTCGTTCACCTGCTCGATCCTCGAGTCCGTCCTGCTGTCGGTCACGCCTGCGTACGTCGGCATGCTGCAGCAGCGACACCCTTCCTCCGGCCGCCTGCTGGCCCGGATGCGCGAGGACATCGACGGGCCGATTGCCGCGGTCCTGACGCTGAACACGATCGCGCACACCATCGGCGCTGCCGTATCGGGAGCGATGGCGCTGGAACTGTTCGGCAGCCGGTGGATGGCACTGTTCTCGGCGCTGCTGACGCTGGCGATCCTGGTGCTTTCCGAGATCCTTCCCAAGACGATCGGCGCGACCTACTGGCAGGCACTGGCCCCAGGCGCGGCCCAGTTCATTCGCCTGCTGATGATCGTGCTGAAGCCGGTGCTGGTCCCGCTGGCCTGGTTCAACCGCCTGATCTCGCCCCGTCGCGAGGGCACGATGCATGCGGTCAGTCGGGCCGAGATCAAGATCATGGCGGACCTGGGACGAAGGGACGGCAGCCTGGACGACGAGGAGTGGCAGGTCGTCACCAACGTGATCAACCTGAAGCGAAGCCGCGTCGCCGAGGTGATGAC
>JARKOL010000243.1 GCA_029975745.1 Myxococcota bacterium
CGCTTCCGAGTCCGCTGGCGTCTGAGCGCCGTGGCGAGGGCCAGACGAATCTCGATGTAGGCCTGCTCGACGGTCGAAAGTTCCAGGAAGTCGGCCGCGGAAGCGACTCGCCAGCCCTTGGCCTCCAGTCTCTCCTTCTTGGCTTCACGCATCGTCGTACTCCTTCAGACGATCACGGCACCTTTCGATCACGGCCTGGGGGGCCTGGGCGTCGTGGCAGCGCCCACCGATCGACGGCATCGGTCTGGAATGGGGCATTGCCAGGTCATCGCCGAGTTGCAACCCCGTGCAGCCAGACCAATGGCCTGTCGCGCCGTTCCATCAAGAGTCTATGTCTTCTCTGACATGTCGTCAAGCGCCCGCCCGCCTGGCACCCCGTGGATCGGCGTTCAGACTCTGAAGGGGCTGGAGATCGGATACGCGCCATGTCGGGCTCCAGGCGGGAGCCCCTCTATCGATTCGCGCGACAGACAGAGCCTACCGCACGCACTCGCCATCGACGTAGCGGCAGGCCTTGCCGCGCTTGCAGCCGCTGGAACGCTTGCAGTCGTCCTCGGAGCCCACGACGCAAAGTCCATCGCGGGCGGTACACTGGCCGCTGGTGTCGCACACCTTGGCCTGGCGGCAGTCGTCGTCGCCGCCGACCCGACACGTCTCGTTGACCGGGCTGCACTTGCCGATCCGCCGGCACTCCCCGGACTTCCTGCAGCCGTCCGCGTCCCGGGCGACGCAGCGCCTGTCCGACGCGGCGCACTGGCCGTCGTCCTTGCACACGGTCGCCTGGGCGCAGTCGGCGTCGGATCCGACCACACAGACCCCCTCGGCGTTCGTACACTTGCCGGTGGCCTTGCAGCCAAGGGATGCGGCGCATTCGGCGTTGGACCCGGCGACGCACTCGCCGTCCACGGCCGTACACTGGCCCTGGCGCTTGCAGATCCACTCGGACTGCTTGCACTCGGCGCTGGAGCCGGCGATGCAGAGGCCGTCCCTCCAGGTGCAGCGCCCGTACTCGCCGCACTGTCCGGACCGCTTGCAATCCTCGGCCGACTGGGCGGTTCCGGCCAGCGCCGTGCCCCAGGTCGAAAGCCACACGCCGACCCCGCAAAGGACCGCCAGGCCAGTCGCTCGCCGTGTCATGCGTCACCTCCGTGGACACAAGCGTATCCGCATTCGCGCGGGACGGGCAACCCGGTGAAGATTCGGGCGGGGGGCGCTGGAACCGTCCGAAGTCAACCGATTCCGCGGACATCAGGGGTGGAAGTCAGGCAGGAGCTGCTGTCGTCCAGTCCGATCCGACGTGTCCCAATTTTGTCATTTCTGAAGGCAAAAGGACCGCAATACAGGGTAATCCAGGGCAATCTACC
This sequence comes from Myxococcota bacterium, assembly GCA_029975745.1. GTDB lineage: Bacteria > Myxococcota_A > UBA9042 > DTJE01 > DTJE01 > DUVQ01. The sequence goes on from JARKOL010000243.1 coordinate 1,365, forward strand.
GCCCTTCTGCGAGCGGTCGAAGTCGCCGCATCCGTCAAGGATTCCAATGCCTTAGGTGCCCCCGGGCAGATTCGAACTGCCGGCTTACAGGGATTAGGAATCCCCAGCTCTATCCAACTGAGCTGCGGGGGCGACCTGCCAAAGCGTCGCGAATCTACCGTCGCGGCCCCCTCAGGTCAAGCGCGGCATGACAGCGCGGCATGACACGCGCTGCGAACAGCGCGGCGTGACCCCGGTGGCGAAACGCCTTTGATTCGCGCGGTGGTCGGAGCCGGGTGGCCACAGGCCAGGCGGGGCCAACGCAAGATTGCGAATGCTCGTGGCTCAACGGAGTGCGGTCTGGAATGCCTCGTCCTGGAACTGCTTCGCAGCTTCGCGGGCCAGATAAGCCAAGGTGTCACTCAGCAGGCGGGACCACGCGCTGGTGGTCAGAACCGTCCTTCCAAGCTGACCCTTCACTCGTTGACTCCACACCGTGGCGCCATTCGAGTCGGCGAGGGTGTACTCGACCTCGATCCTGGCCGAATACCCGATGTAGCCGTCCATCCAGAACCACAGGATCCTCGCGACCAGCTGGTGCCCAGCCTCCGATCGCACCCCGACTCCGGCACACCGAAGCGCGTCTTCCGTGGCCTCGCGAACCAGCCGCGTCGGGTCGCTGGGCTCTTCTTCTCGAAGCGCCACGGGGTTTCCGAAGCCGCCCCTCACGGTACCTACCCGCCGTGGGTCGGAGCCACCCTCTTCCGGAGGTCGCGCATCCACGACCTCCAACCGTGCGAACAGGTCAGGAGGTGCTGCCGACGATTTCATGGGAACGTATCGAAGGCTGGCTGAACACGCCGAGGCGAGCATGGCGGTCGCCACAAGCAACCCTCCTACGCATCTTCCCGGAAGTCGCGATGGTCTCATGGACATTCACCTGCCTTTTCGTCGTGCAGTCTTCGGAGATTCAGGACATATCCCACAGGAATGAGCGACCGGTGTCAACAGGTGCACAAACCGAATCTGACGATTCCTTCGCGGCACGGATTCGTGATAATGGGGCAGCCCCGCCTTTCTGGAGGCCTGCCGCATCATGGATGACCGGACCCTGGTCGATTTGCAGTTTCCGCGGATCCTGGACGCCGCCGCCGCGTGTTGTCGAACGGCGCGCGGGCGAGACCTGGTCCGCCTGTCCCCCCCGTTGCCCGATGCCCAGGCGTGCGATGACGAAATGGCCCTGGTCGAGGAAGGCATGCTGGCCTTCGAGCTGCCCGAGCGGCCCGTCCTGGACGGGGTCGAGGACATGGGCCATGCGTTCGCCGCCGCCGCGAAGGGCGCCGTCCTTGCCGTCCCCGAGCTGGTGGCCTGTGCCCGGATGCTGTCGGCGGGCGCCCAGGTCCAGCATTCGCTGAAGGAGGCGCGGCTGCGGGTGCCCGGACTGGCGGCACCGTTCCTGGAACTGAAGGATCTGACGCCCGTCGCCGAACGGGTGGCCGACACGTTCGACGACGAGGGCCGGATTCGCGATGACGCCTCGCCGCGCCTGGCCGAGTTGCGGGCCAAGGCGGTGCAACTGGGGCGGCGGGTCAAGGCGCTGGTCGAGGACCTGGTGCGCGACCCGCGCATGCAGCCCATCCTGCAGGACGACTACTACACGATTCGCGAGGGACGCTACGTCCTGCCGGTGAAGGCCGAAGACCACCGCTTCGTCCCCGGCATCATTCACGGCAGTTCCCAGACGGGCGCGACGCTGTTCATCGAACCGTCCCAGATCGTCGAGGACAACAACCAGTTGAAGGTCGTGCTGGAATCGATCGAGGTCGAGGAGCACGCCATCCGGGCCGACCGTAGCCGGCTGCTGGGCAAGGTTCGCGATGACGCGCGCCTGCTGGCCGATGACCTGTGGGGCCTGGATTCGATCCTGGGGCGGGCCGACCTGGCGCGCCGGATGGATGCCCACCGCCCACGAGTCGGCGGGGCCGACGAATCGCTGGTCCTGTCGTCGGCCAAGAACCCGATCCTGCTGCTGCTGGGGCGCGATGTCGTGCCGGTGACGGTGGAACTGTCCGGGCAAGGCGGGCGGGCGCTGGTCGTGTCGGGGCCCAACGCCGGCGGCAAGTCGGTGACGCTGTCCACGATCGGGCTGTCGGTGGCCATGGTGCGCCACGGGCTGGTGCCGCCGGCGATGCAGGGCTCGGTGGTGCCGTGGTACGACCAGGTGTTCACGGTGATCGGCGACCCGACCAACATGGAGCGGGCGGTATCGACCTTCACGGGCCAGTTGGCGCGGCTGGACCAGGCGCTGGAACGCTGCGGGCGCGGTCGGACGCTGGTGCTGCTGGACGAACTGGCGACGGGCACCGAGCCCCGGAAGGGCGAGGCCCTGGCGACCGCGGTGGTCGAGGCCCTGGTGTCCGAGGGCGCCGAGTGCGTGGTAGCCACCCATTTCGACCAGTTGAAGCGGCTGGCCGACGAGGACGTCCGTGTCCACAACGCCCGGGTGGGGCTGGATGCGACGGGGCGGCCCAGCTATCGGCTGGAACTGGGGGCGGTGGGCGAATCCAATCCCTTTGATGTCGCGGCGTCGGTGGGGTTCCGGAAGGCGATCCTCGAGCGGGCGAAGGCCCTGGTGGGCGAGCGGGAACGACAGTTGGAGGAGGCCCTGTCCCAGGCTCGGCGGCTGAACGCCGAACTGCTGCGCGAGAAGGCCGAAACCGAGGAACTGCGCCGCCATGCGGCCGAGGACAAGAAGCGCTACGAAAAGGAGCTGGTGCGCCTGCGGTCGGAATCGGACCGCCTGGTGTACGAGGCGCGGCGGGAGGTCTTGCAGAAGATGAAGCGGCTGGAAGAGGAACTGGACGCGATCGCGAAGCAGGCGCGCGAGGAACGCAGCCGGCCCGCGACGCCGGCGACCGAGCGTGCGGCGACGGGGCGGCGGATCGAGGTGCGCCAGAAGAAGGACGAGGTGCGTCGGGACATGGCTGCCGAGGCGGCGCTGGTCGAGGGTCATCCCACCGAGCCGCTGCCGGCGGCGGCGCTGAAGGTCGGTGCCGTGGTCTGGGTGGTGGGCCTGGGGGCCGAGGGCAAGGTCGTGGACGTGGCCGGCGACGGCAAGCGCGCGGTGGTCCAGGTCGGGCTGATGCGCTCGAACGTGAAGCTGGCGGATCTGCGGGTGCCGAAGGCGGGCGGCAAGAAGGGGGCGCCTACCGTCCCGAAGAAGTCGGCCAGTCGGTACGCGGACCCGGCGCCCTCGACGGTGGCGGCGCCCCCGATCGCGACGCTGGGCCAGGACGAAGAGGACCTGCCGTTCATTCGCACCCCCGAAAACACTTGCGACGTCCGGGGGATGCGGGTGGACGAGGCGCTGGGCGAGGTGGACCGCCACCTGGACCAGGCGTACCTGAACGAGGTGCCGGTCGTGATGGTGATTCACGGCATGGGGACCTCGGCGTTGCGCAAGGCGGTGCGGGACTACCTGAAGAAGTGCCGCTACGCCAGCCGCTTCCGTGCCGGGGCGAGCGGCGAAGGGGGCGACGGCGTGACGATGGTCGAGGTGGGCTGAATGGGCGGGGGCGCGAGGGTCGGCCAGGAGGGAGCGATGCGACGGCAGGATTCGGGGCAAGGGATGCGGCGACCTCTTCTGACGTGGTTCCTGCTGGCGATGCTTGGGGCGGTGGCGGCCTTCGGGGGGTGCTCGGACCCGGCGGACATCGACGGACTGGACGTGGCGGGCGATGCGCGGGACGTGGGTGGGGACGGCAGCGTGGCGCCGGATGGGGTTGGGGATGCATGGACCGACACCCCGACGGACCCCGATGCCTTCCAGCCGCCGGACTGGCGCGAGCCGCATGGCGAACTGGTGCCGTCCGGAAGCGTGATCCAGCCCGATGTCGGCGGCACCGTGATCAGCGATGACGGTCGCGTGATGGTGTCGTTCCCGCCGGGGACCGTGGCCGTGCCGACGACGGTGACGCTGGGCGCGCTGGGCGTTCCCGGGCCCGCGGGCGCCTCGGACCTGGGACTGGCGATCGACGTGGACGCTCGCGACCCGGAGGGCCAGCCGGTCACCCAACTGGCGGGATTCGCGTACCTGTACTTCCTGCACGACGCGCTGGACTTCCTGCCGGCGCCGGCGGCGGAACTGACGGTGTACGCGCACGATGGCGACGCGGACGAATCGGCCTGGCACGTCCTGGCCACGCGGCTGTCCGACGACGGCGGTACGTCGATGGCGCGGACCGACCACTTTTCGGGGTTCGGGCTGTACGCGCCGGCGCTGACCGGGTACCTGGGGTGCAAGCCCGGCGGCGGTTGCCGGACTGCGATCTCCGACGCCCAGCCGATCTCGTCGATGGGCATGGACGGGCAGGGCAACCTGTACTTCATGCACCCCAATGGTCCGTACATCTATCGGTTGCCGGCGGGCGGCGGACGCGGGGATGTCGAGATCTTCTTCAACGCGGCGGACGCCTATTCGGGGACCTGGCTGTACCTGAACCGGATCGCCGTGTCCGACCGGACGGGCGAGGTATTCCTGATGCGCAACGAACAGGTCTTCCGCATCGGGCAGGACAAGTCGTGGTCGCTGGTGTACCCCCCGTCGGGCGGGGAAGCGTCCGTCAAGGTTCACCACATCCAGGTGAACCCCATGGACGGGGCGCTGTGGGTCCAGTGCCGGGACGACGGCAAGACCGACACGCTGCGCCGCGTCGATCCCGGAAGCGGGAAGGTGCTGGCCACCGTGCCGTTCGACCCCAACGTCCGCCCGCTGTGGCCCAGCGACAACGCGTGGGCGTTCGATGCCCAGGGACGCCTCTTCGCGCTGCATGGATGGTCGTTGCTCATGCTGGACGACCCGCTGGGACAGGCCCTGACGCCCTGGAAGCTGGTTGCCGA
>JARKOL010000259.1 GCA_029975745.1 Myxococcota bacterium
GTCCCGCCGGCGGCCGGTTCGCGTCGTCACCACTGCGAGCGCCGCATGCGAATTCCCCCAATCCTTCGTGCGATTCCCCTGCCGGTCGTGTTCGCCACGCTGGGGACGTTCGGGTTGCTGGCCGTCATCCAACTGAAGGTCGCGCGGCCGATGCTGCTGGCCGAGCGCCTGATGTCGGGCGCGGGATGGGCACAGGCGGTCCTTCTGGCGGGGTACGCAGGGTTCCTGATGTCCCGCATGCGGGATCCCAGGCACTCGGGGCTCTGGCGGCGTCGTGCGTGGCTGCTGTTCTCGACGGTGTTCTTCGGGCAGTTCCTCCTGGGGATCCTGGGGCTGGACGTGATGCTGATGACCGGGAAGCTGCACGTCCCGGTACCCGCGGTCATCGTCGGCGGGCCGGTGTATCGCGGCGAGGGCTTCTTCATGCCGATCCTGTTCGCCTCCACCATGCTGCTGGTGGGACCGGCGTGGTGCAGCCATCTTTGCTACATCGGCGCCTGGGACAACCTGGCGGCGGCCGCGCGCAGGCGCCCGGGGCCGCTTCCCTGGTGGCGCTGGGGGGCCCAGCCGGCGGTGCTGGTGCTGGTGGTCCTGGTGGCGCTGGGGATGCGGGTCCTGGGCGTGTCGGGTGTCGTGGCGGCGCTGGTGGCGGTCGCGTTCGGTCTGGCGGGCATCGGGGTCATGGTCTGGGTCTCCCGCCGGCTGGGTTTCATGGCGCATTGCACGCTGTTCTGCCCGCTGGGCTGGATCGCGACCCGGTTGGGTCGCGGGCTGTCCCCGTTTCGCATCCGGATCCGGGCCGGCTGCGACGACTGCATGGCCTGCGCCACCGCATGCCGCTTCGGGGCGCTGACACGCGAAGACATCGCCGCGCGGCGCGCCGGGCCCTCATGCACGCTGTGCGGCGACTGCGTGCGGCCCTGCGCCAGGCGCGTGATCGGATACCGCTTTCCGGGGCTGTCCGCCGACCGCGCGCGGACGCTGTTCCTGGTGGTTGTCGTCAGCGTCCACGCCGTCTTTCTGGGGGTGGCCCGGCTGTGATGCGCGGGGTCAGCGGGCACCGGCGTCGATCCAGGCGGCCAGATCGGCCAGGAAGCCGCCGGGGGGGGGGCCCGAACGAACCGTCATGTCGCTGATCGCGTCCGCATCGCATCCGTCGCCCGCCGTGAAGGACATCCGGACGTCGTAGTCCAGGACCGCCGCCAGCAGGCTGGTTTCGTAGGAGGCACCCAGGAACGACACGCCGTTGCACGCTTCCTGGTTTCCGGACAGCCCGGAAGCCTTGCCCGCCAGCGATGTCCGGGTCGTTTCCACCGAACTGAAGTCCAGCGTGCGTTCGGTGGCGTCGGTCCGGCCGGGCGCTCCGGGGGCGTGGCAGTTGGCGCAATTCTTCAGGTAGCGGTCATGCAGGGACGCCAGGGTGACACCGCCCGGGGTGTCGGTCGCGGTCGCGTCGCTCGACTCCAGCAGGGAATCGCAGCCCGAGGCGGTCAGGAGCAGGGACAGGGACAGGGTCAGGAGCAGGGACAGGGGCAGGGGCAGGGGCGGGGACAGGGGCAGGGACAGGGACAGGGGCAGGGACAGGGGCAGGGACAGGGGCGGGGGCAGGGGCAGGGCGCCGCCAGGGTCGGCGCACTCCACGGCCTTCGGCTCTTGACGCGCAGCGTCCCTGGAGTGCTGCGGCCACGCCGCAGCCCGCAAACCTGGGGAAAGGAGCGCTTGCGTTTCTTGCGTTGCTCGGTTCATCTCACTTCCCCCGCCGCATCCTGTTCGACCAGGGTGCGATACTGTTCCAGCAGAAACCGATCCGCGTCCCACCGGGGGTTGCGGTTCTTGCCGACCGCGTCATGGGCCCGGCGCACAGACTCGCCAACGTCCCGCTGGAACCGATCCGCTGGCACCCCCTCGATCAGTCGGGACTGGGCCAGCGCCTGGACCAGCCGCAGCCACTCGACGGTGACCGGCGTGCCCGTCCGATCGCGGTACGCCTCGGCCCGGTCCAGACCGTTCTCGAATGCGGCGACGGCCCGGTCCCGGTCGCCCTGGGCCCACGACCACAGGCCGACATGGTACTCCACTCGCGCCAGTTCGATCACGTCCTCGTCGAGGTCGGCGCGGCGCAGGCGGGCCACCAGGCCGTCTCGACGCCGCTCCATGGCCTCGATCGCCTCCGGGAATCGCCCCAGCCCGGCCAGCGCGTGCGCCTGGTACGCGTGCAGCAAGCCCGCGGTGTCCTCGCGCGAGAAGACCCGTCGGGTCGGGGGGCCGCCCAGGGGGTCCGGGGCCGTCGATGGCCAGGAGTCGATCGCCTCCAGCAGTCCCTGGGCCTGCTGCACGGCCGCCAGCGCCGTTTCGTGCCTGTCGGCCGCCAGGGCGGCCGATGCCCGCTTCAGGGCCACCTTGAAGCGCGTGATCGCGGCTTCGGCTCCCGTCAGGGCCCTGGCCAGCGGAGTCAGCTCCTCCAGCAGTTCCAGGGCATCCAGCGGCTGGCCCGCCTGCAGCGCGTACAGCGCTGCCCGGTCCAGCACCAGCGGCAGCAGGGGGGCCAGGCTCGGATCCGACCGCACCGTATCCAGCGTGGACCGGGCCAGGGCGGCCGCCTCGGCATGCCGGTCGGTGCGGAACATCGCCCGCGCCCTGGCCAGCGGGATCGCGATGGCCTGGAACGGGGTCTGGTACGGCAGCGCATCGCGTCGGGCCAGGGTTTCCAGCGCCGCGGCGTCATCGCCCAGCATCGCCTGCAGCAGGCCAAGGTTCAGCAGGATCGTCGCGGTCCCCCGGGGATCCTCGCGGGCCAGGTCCAGCGCCAGTCCGTACTCGTTCAGCGCCTCGGCGGCCAGGCTGGGGTCGGCCCGTCGCAGCACCCGCTGGTGAGCCACCCACGCGCGCAGCAACCTGGGCTCCCAGGCCTGCGGGAAGGCGTGGGTCGCCGTGCGAAGATCCCGATCCACATCCGCCGCGACGCGATCGACGTCGGTCGTCGGGTCGCCCAGGGTCCGGACGGCTCGGTAGGCCCGCACGAATGCCGCGGCCGGGCCGTCCGGTGCCGAGGCGAAGCGGTCCCGGTACGTCGTGTCCAGGTCGTCGATGCCTTCGGCGATGCGGGCCTCGATGAACGCGGAATGCGCCTGGGGCCAGTCCCCCAGGATGGCCGCGCTCCAGAACCAGCCGCGGGCGTTCTTCACGTCCCCGGCGGCCTGGGCGCCATAGCCCCGGTCCAGCACGATTTCGCGGAACAGCGCCTCGCCGTAGGGGCGCTCGGCGGAACCGGGACGCAGCCCCGAGACCCAGGTGTTTGCGAACTGGTAGACGACGTGGTCCTGATCCAGCGAGGCGGCCCGCCGCACGGTCATCAGTGCCAGGAATCGGCGTCGATTCGGGTCCTTCTCGTTCCGGTACAGTTCGAAGACCTCGGCCCGGACGGCCTCGCCGTCCCGCTGGCCCATGGGAATCAGGCGTTGTTCCAGGTCCAGCCGGAACGCCAACTCGGATCCCGGTGGGGCGGACGCAAGCGCGTCGCGAACGGCGCTCAGGCGTCCCGCGAGCGGGGCACCCCGAACCATGGTCGTGACGTACGCGTCAGCCACGTGCAGCCGGTCGGCGTCGGGCAGGGCCGGGTGCTGCGACAGGGTCCGCAGGGCCTCCAGCAGACGCGGGCGTTCCTGGGGCAGGACCAGCAGGCGTCGCGCGCGCACGGCCACCATCCGGATCGTCGCCGGGTCACCCAGCCGTGCCGGGTCGATCGCCGCGAAGGCTCGACGTGCGCCGGCCTCGTCACCGACCACGTCGCGCACCTCGCATTCGACCAGCCGGGCCAGCGCCGCGGTGTCCGGGTCCGGATCCGCCGCCGGCAGCCGGGCCAGACGTTGTCGCTCGCCCGCCAGGAACGCCTCGCTGAGCTGGCCCTGGACCAGCCGGATCTCGGCCACCCGGTGGGCGATCAACTCCCGCAGCAGGCCGGCCCAGCGCGCCAGGGGGGCGTCGCTGCCCGCCAGATCCCCAAGCCGTCGGGCGTAGAAGTCGGCGGACTCGTGTTCCCGCAGCCGGGTGTGCAGGTCGGCCATCGCGCGCAGTCGCGCCAGTCGCGATTCCGGCCGGGTCTCCAGCACCAGGGCGCGTCCCATCAGCAGCAGGAGTTCCCAGGGGTCGCGCGAGGCGGCCATCTGTTCGGCGACGCGATCCAGCGACCAGTTCTTCGGGATCGATCCCTCGAGGGGCAGCACGTACACATCCAGGTTGTCGCCGTCCGAGCAGGTTGCCACCAGCCGGTCGCGTCCCGGGGCAGGGTACAGGCAGTTGAAACGCGCGCTGGTCAACTGCTCGGGGGGGCCGACGAAGGGCGAGGGCGCCGAGGCATCGAACGGGACGCGAAACAGCACGCCATGGTCGCCGCCGTCGATCCGCCCGTCGAAATTGGTGTCGTTCAGGTACTGGGCGAACACGAAGTACCGTCCGTCCGGCGAGAAGGCCGGAAAGCCACTGTAGCCGGGCAGGCCGGGCCAGTACGACATCTGGACGCCGTCGGACAGTCGATGGAACACGATGCCGCGCCCCAGGCGCATGGCGAAGTTGATGCCGACGCGCTCCGAATCGCGATCCAGCGGCACCCAGGCCAGGTAGCCGCCGTCCGCGCTGACGGCCGGGCTTGCCAGGTTGGCGCGAACCAGATCCGATGCCGGGCCCCCATCCAGAGGCAGGCGTCGCAGCACGAAGTCGCCGTGCAATCCTTCGCGCTGGACCACGCCGATCGTGCGTCCGTCGGGAAACCAGAAGGCCGCCACGTCCGAGGTGTCCGGTCCGGTCAGGCAGCGCGACTGGCCGGTTCGCAGGTCCAGCAGGCATGCGTCGCCGCCCGCATCCTGGGCATAGCCGATGTAGAGCAGCGTTCGACCGTCGGGCGAGGGCCGGGGTGCCAGGACGTCCGCGTTGCCCGACAGCACGACCCGGGGCCCCCCCTGGTCTGGGGCCTGGGCCAGGATGCGGGTCGTCGATCGGTCGTCGCTGACGAAGTAGATCAGGCGCTCGTCGGGCGAAGGCACTCCCAGGTACGCGTTGGCGCCGCCGGCGGTGACGCGTCGGGGCTGGATCGGGGCGTCCGGCGAGTCGGCGCGACCCGGGTTCGAGATGCAGAGCCCCAGAAGCAGGAGGGCGATCAGACCGACCCGCGGCACGACGGGGGCGAGGGGGACCCGATGCCCGTTCAGTCCGCGCACGTCTTCACCTCCCAGGACAGGTCGTCGCGTTGCCACCGCACGCCGCAAGGCGCCGTGGTCCGGTGCGCGGCCCGCCATGTTCGCAGGATGTCCGCGGGGACCGCGCCGGGACGCAGTTCGTGGAGGTAGGCCCACAACTGGCGGCGGTCGCGGTTGGCTCGCTGGAGGATCGGCGTGGCGCCGGCGGCGTCGAAGCCGCCCTTGCAGGTGTCCGGGGTCTCGACGACCTGCCCGTCCCGGGCCTCGCCGACGCATTGCCGGGCGAACAGGTCATCCAGCGTCGCCGCGTCATCCGTCGCCAGTGCGTGGATGCGCAGGATGCGGTCCAGTGTCGTCCGCGAGGTGTCGGTGCCGGACGCCTCGATGGCGCCTCGGGTCAGGGGCGTCGCCCGGGGCGACAATGCCGATTGCAGCAGGTCGCGTTCCAGCGGGCCGAATTCGCCGCCGGCCTGCTGTTCCAGGGCGGTGGCACGGTCGATCACCGCGACCGATGCCTGGATGCAACCGGACGTTCCGAACGCCAGTCCGGCCGCCAGGGCCAGGATCGGCAGCGCCGTTGCCGGGATTCGCCATCGCGATCCAGGGGGCATCGCAGCGTCATCCTCACCGATTCGTGCTCGAGTCATGGTACCCCCTTCCCCGGGACCCAGGGTCCCACGGTTCGCCGCAGCAGGGGCGCGATCGGGATGCCCCGGATCTCGTCGATCCGGACGATTCCGGCAAGGCCTCCCAGCTCGATCCCGGCGGTCATCGCGTTGTGGCGGAACTCGACCCTCACCGACTTCGGATACCCCAGCGCCAGCCACTTCCGGACCCGGTTCGCGGCCGGCTGTTCGGACCAGGGGTCGAACGCGTCCAGCAGGTCGCGGACGTGGCCCCGACCCACGCGGTTCAGGTGCAGTCGGCCCTCGATGCTCATGCGTCCCAGCGAGGCCGTCAGTGCCGCGTTGGCGTCCAGCACCTCGTCCGTGCGGCCGGCCCGGATTCCGGTCACATTGCCCCGAAACCCCACGCCGAGGTCGCCGGGGACCAGGTCCAGGATCAGTTGACCGGTCGCCTTGCCGCCCCGCCACGCGGCCTCCATCTGGTCCAGCCGCAGCGAGTTTCCGGTGATGCGCAGATTGCCCGCAACCGGTCCCAGGGACAGCGGCCCCGCGTCCAGCCGACTCATGGAGACGTAGGTGCCCCGGGCCAGGAACGGGTGCTGGTCGGCGAACCGCACCCGGGACCAGGCGTCCGTGTCGCCCGCGCGCACCAGCGAGATCCTGCCGTCCGGCCCCAGTGCGACGACCTCGGTGATGGGCGTCTGGCCATTGACGCCGTGCAGTTCCAGCGGCAGCGAGGGCAGCCGAAGGGTCACGTTCGTGCTGGCCACCGTGGCATCGACCCGGTACACCGTCCCGTCGCCGGACTCCAGACGGAAGGGCACCCGGACCGTTCCGGTCCCCGCGAAGGTCTTCGGGTCCGCGACGATGCGTGCCAGATCCTGGTCCAGCGTCCCCTGGATGGCGATGGCCTGGCGCCCCACGATTCGCTCGATCCCCTCGCTCCTTCCCCCCGGGACGCCCGGCAGGTCGGCCAGATCGACGGCCGCCGTGGCCTCCAGGCGGGTGCCCGAGCGCGCGTTCTCGACCGTCAGGCGATCGACCCGCAGCGAGATCAGGCGGTCCAGGCGCGCGCCAATCACGAGGGACATCGTTCCGATGGGCCAGGCCAGGTCCGCGCCGTTCCGGGTCACCGTGCCGACGTTCACGGTGCCGGTCAGGTTGACCATGCCTTGGGTCGGCGGCGCCTGGGCGACGAAGGTCAGGTCCCCGGTCAGTGCGGTCGCCTGGAAGCGGCCCTGCTTCAGCAGGATCTCGGCAGAGGGAACGTCCAGCTTCGTTGTCAGCCGGCGCTGGAGGGTGGTGGCGTCCAGAGTCGTGGCAATCCGTGCCTGGTGCAGGACGGCGTCGCGTCCCGGGACGTCCAGCAGTGCCTCCAGCGTGGCGGTGCCGCGTGCCCGCTCCATCGCGTCGGGGAACAGGATCGGCCCGCCGCCCTCCACGCGCCGCACGACGCCCGTCAGGGTGCCGTCGGACCGGACGACCAGCCGGGCCTGGGACAGGTCGGGCAGCATGCCGTCGCCACGTCCCAGCAGCCGCCCCAGGGGGCCGGGATCCCGGAGGGCCGTGTCCAGGTGCCAGGCCAGGGACCGATCCGAGCGGCGCCACCCTGCGTCCAGACGGAGATGCATCGGGTCGGCGAGGCCGGTCGTTCGGACGGCGACCTTCAGGGACGGATGTGCCGGCGTCGCATCCAGGCGCACGTCCCCCGCCAGACCGTACGCCGCGCGCCGACCGTCCACCACGGGCGGCGTCACCACCAGGGTCGCCTGAAGTCGCAAGGGCTGGACGCCCGCGCGGGCGCTGCCGCGCACGGACGCCTGGGCCAGTTGAATCCGGTGGTCCGCATGGCGCAGGTGCAGATGGCGCAGTGTCGCGTCCAGCGACACGTCCACGGACCAGCCGGACGTGGTCCCGCCCTCGGTCGTCGTCGCTTTGCCCTCGGGCCGTGGCAGCGTGATTCGTCCCGACGCGGTGCCCCGTGCGCCTGCCTGTTCCCAGCGGATCCGCGGCGCCCCAGGGGGCATCAGGGGGCGCAGGATTCCCAGGCTCGGGGCATCCAGGGCCAGCCGCACATCCGCCCCGTCCAGGTCCCGGATCAACCGGGCGTCCAGCGCCAATTCGCCCACCCGAGCCACCAGGCCCAGGCGCCCCGTCGATGCCGCGGGCGCGGCCGGGTTCCAGGCCAGGTCATCCAGCGTTGCATCCAGACTCGTGGCGGGAAGCGTTACGCCGCGGGTGCCCACCCAGGCCCGGGAAGGGCCCAGGGTCAGGGTCCCGTCGAGTCGCGTCGGAAGCGCTCCATCCAGGGGGAGGCGCAGTCGCAGCACCCCCTCTCGCAGGGCCAGCCGCGTGTCCCCCACGGTGGCATCCAGGGTGTCGAGGTCGAGCTGTAGCGCCAGATCGGAGGAGCCCTCCAGGCGCAACGTGCCCTCCAGCCCAACCCTCGGCCGCACGGCGTCCGCCTCGGGCCGTCCCTGGTTCGACACGGTGATGCGCCCGACGTCGGCGCTCCCCGTGACGGCGGCCGCATCGCCCTGGGGGGCCAGCGTCAGCTCGGGCCGGAACGTGTCCAGGGTCACGACGCGTTCGCCGGCCTGGGCAACCAGGCGATCGACTGCTCCGCGCAGCACCAGCGAACCTCCCGGGCCGAGGTGGGGCGCGGTGGTCGTCACCGCGACATTCCGGGCCACCAGGTCCAGGGTCGCCTGCCCCTCCCACGCCAGCGGGACCAGGGCGCGCAGCGGCTGGGGCATTGGCGCGGCATCCATGCGCAGCAGGGCCTCGTCCACGTGCAACAGCGTTTCCCCTTGGCCCAGGCGCCCCGAGAACCGGCCCGTCAGTGTGCCCGACATCAGGTCCAGTTCCCGGACCTCGATCCGCGCGCTCCCATCCCGGGTGTCCGCGGTGGCATCCAGCACCAGCGCCTGGAACGAGGCCGGCAGACCCTCCCAGAACGTCTGGTCGGCGACGTCCAGGCGGATGCGGGCGGTGGCGGATTCGTCCCGGACCTCGATGCCGACGTCCAGGCCCAGTCGCCCCGTGCGCCGGGGCGCGTCGGCCGGTGCGAACTGCACGCTCAAGGGGGTGCCGCCCTCGGGCCCTCCCAGTTTCAGGCTTCCGGTCAGCGCCCCATCGGGGGCCAGCTCGATCGCGCCCCAGGCGCCGAGGCCGGCCAGCGTCGCGCGTCCGGCCGCGGGTCCGGCGGTGTCGTCGATAACCGTTACCGAGACATCCTCGACGGACAGGGAATCGACCCGGACCGCCAGTCCCTTGGGGCCCCGGATCACCAGGGAGTCGGCTTGGGGCGCCTCGGCGTGCGGGGTGTCCGGCGCCAGGAACCCGTCCAGGTTCGACCCTTGCGCGTCGCGCATCCAGGTGCCGCGGATGCCTCTCAGGGCCACGCGCTCCAGATGGATCCGCCCGGCCAGCAGCGCCGGGATGGACCCTTCGACGTGCAGGGTCTCGATCGACAGCAGATCCGGTTCCCGGGCGTCCCAGGGGGGGGGATTGGCCAGTCGAAGCCCCAGGATCCGGACGCGCCCCGCCAGCGAGACGTCCGTGGTCTGCCAGGACACCTGCAGCCCGGTCGCCTGACGGAGCCGCTCCGACAGCCACGACCGCACGGGGACGGAATCCAGGGTGGCCATGGCGATCCAGAGCGCTGCCCCCGCCAGCACGAACAGGGTGCCCGCGACGGCGAGCGCCCCGGTCAGCAACCGGCGGCCCAGGGGGCGCCTTTGGGGAGCGGGAGATGTCGGGCGGTCCGTCATGGGCTCCCCGGATGGGAACAGGTTTCGACAGGGAGCATTGTAGCCCGTTCGAGCGGCGCTAGCGCGCCTGGCGGAAGGCTTCCTCGACCTGCGCCGCCATCCGCTCGTAGACGTCCTCGCGCGTGCCGGTTCCGTCGATCGTGTGCAGTCCCCGGGCCTTCTCGTAGTAGTTGATGATCTCGCAGGCGTAGCGTTCGTGGTCCTCGATGCGGCGCACGATCGTGTCGGTGGACTGGTCGTACTGCTGGCCGTGGTCGGAGATGCCGCGCAGCGACAGGCGCCGGAACAGTTCCAGCGTCGGCACGTGGAGGTTCAGGATGCAGGACACCCGCTGCCCGATCTTCCGCAGCAGCCCGTCCAGGATATACGCCTGGACCAGGGTTCGTGGAAAACCCTTGAAGATCATGCCATTCTTGCCAGGATGCGTCCGGATGTAGCCCTCGATCTCGCGGATGACGATCTCGTCGGGAACCAGCGCGCCCTGCTCCATCATCTGGGCGATCTGCTCGCCCTGGGGCCCCGGGCGCTTGGCCGCTTCGGCCAGCAGTTCCGTGGTCGAGATGTAGTGCAGGTTGTACCGCTCGGCCAGTTCCTTCGCCTGCGTGCTGCGCCCGGATCCGGGGGCGCCCAGCACGACGACGTTCAGGTGGACCTGGCGCAGCGACTGGTCCACGGCCTTCGTGATCTGGTCGAACACGGCGTCGGGCGCCACCTTGCCGTCGATGGGGATCAGGATGCCCTTTTCCTGGTAGAAGCCCAGCACCGGCTCGGTCTTGTCGCGGTATTCGCGCAGCCGGACGTCGATGACGTCCCGCCGGTCGTCCGCGCGGTCCTCGATGTTCGCGCGGCTCAGCAGGCGCTGGACGCAGACCTCGGGCGGCACCTCGATGCTGAACAGGTTCATCAGCGAGGTGTGCATCTTCAGCAGCAGGCCTTCCAGGATGTACGCCTGAACGAACGTTCGTGGGAAGCCGTCGAACAGGAAGCCGCGGGCGCGGGTCTGCATCCGGATCTTGCGGATCGTCTTTTCCAGCAACTTGACGATCTGCTCGTCCGAGGCCAGACCGCCCTTTTCGATGACGTCCTTCACGGCGCGGCCGATCTCGGTGCCCTCGCGGATCTCCTCGCGCAGCAGATCGCCGGACGAGATGTAGTACAGGCCGTAACGTTCGACCAGGCGCGAGGCCTGGGTCCCCTTCCCGGCCCCGGGCGGACCGAACAGCGCGATGTTCAGCATCTGGAATGCCTCCAAGGTTGCGGAATTCTAGCGCGAAGCGGTCCCGTCGGGGAGGGGCTGCGTCGCAACGCCGCGAAACAATGTCGTTGTCCTCCGGATTACGGCGTGGGCGGGGGCGTCGAGGCGGCCGGAGGCGCGGGCTCCCGGGGGTCCGGCTCGAGGCGGCGGCGCAGTGCCCGGACAAACGCGGGATCCGGCGCGACTCCCTGGGTGGTCGCCGCATCCAGGGACTCCCGCGCCTCGCCGTAGCGGCCGGCGGCGTACAGAGCCAGCGCCAGGTTGTAGTGCGTCTGGGGCAGGTCGGGTCGCAGCGCCAGGGCCGCCCGGTAGGCCTCGATGGCCTCGGACGTTCGCCCGGACTCGTCCAGCATCGTGGCCAGGTTGTGCCGCGCCTGGGCATCGTCGGGGCGGATCCGGACGACCTGTCGGAACGCCGCGATGGCCTGGTCCCGGTCGCCCAGCCGGTGGAACGCCAGGCCCAGGTTGTAGTGGGCCGACGCCAGGTTCGGGTCCAGCTCCAGGGCCTCCAGGCTGTGGGCGATCGCGCGATCGACGCGTCCGGCGGACAGGTGGGCCGCGCCCCAGTTCGAGGGCGTTTCGGCGGTGATGCGCGGGATCGGGTAGGGCAGGGCCGAGACCAGCCCGATCGGCACCACGCACAGCAGGGGTGTCAGCAGGGCCCGCGGGCCTCGATGCCGAAGATCCCGGACCAGGGCGACCAGTCCGGCCGCGGCGAACACGGCCAGCACGGGCGCCGCCGGGGCGCGGTAGCGGAAGCTGACCGAGAAGATCACCAGCCCCGCCATGATCGAGGCCACGTACAGCGCGGCCGCCCACGCCTCGGGGCCGGCGCGTCGCCGGAGCGCCAGCAGTCCGAACAGGCCCAGTCCCGCCAGCAGGGGAAAGGGCACGGCGAATGCGCGCAGCATCGGGATGAAGCGGGCCTCGTAGTCGGGGTTGTGGACGTCGCGCGCCTCGCGGGCGTGCAGCGACCACAGCAACTTCCGTCCCCACAGGTCCAGGAAGTCCAGTGGGTTCGTCGCGGCCCAGGACCACCCCTGGCCCATCCAGTACCGGGAGGACTCGGAAGGCTTGACCGGGCGGCCCACCGCGCGGGATGCCCGCGCCAGCTCCTCGGTCTGCTGGTCCTCGATCCGGGTGGTGAATCCGGGCAGGACCGTCGCGATGCCGTCGGCGTCCGCGTGGTTGCCCTGGCGGAACACGATGCCCGCGTTCGTCGTGATCAGGGCCCGGTCGCCGCCGATCACCGCGTTGCGCACCGTGACGGGGGCGATCACCGCCGCTGCCGCCGCCGCCATCGCGGCCAGGTGGGCCCGTCGGGGGCCGGGCCGGCGGCGCAGCCAGCGGACGCCCAGGTAGGCCCCGATCGCGGCCGCCGCCAGCAGCATGTTCGGGCGCGCCAGACATGCGAGCCCCAGCAACGCGCCCACGCCCGCGAATGCGGCGATGCCCGGACGCCGCAACGCCCCCGCCAGGGCCAGCAGCGACCCCAGCGCCAGCGTGACGGCCACGGTCTCGGTCAGGGGCTTCGCCTCCAGGAACATGAGCGGTCCGTAAAGCATCGCCAGCAGCATGGCCACCAGTCCGGTCGGGTGACCGTCGATGCGGCGTCCCAGCCCGTACACCATGCCCAGGTTGACCACGCCGAGCGCCGACTGCACCCAAGCCACCGCGGCCAGGCTGTGACCCAACAGGGCGTACAGGACGGCCAGAAGGTACGGGTAGAGGGGGGCCATGTAGTAGGGGGACGGGCCGTAGCCCTCGCCGGCCAGAACCCGACGTGCCCACGCATCGTAGAACGCCGAGTCGCTGATCACGGCATCGGCGAACGGGGTCACGGCCAGGTACTGGACCACGTAGACGGCCCGCAGCACCGCCGCGGCGGCCAGGACCATCCCGACGACAAGGACGCGGCGTGCCGGGGCGTCCG
>JARKOL010000322.1 GCA_029975745.1 Myxococcota bacterium
GAGGTCGGACGCCTGGGGGGGGAGATCGTCCGCGACCTTTCCCGGGGGATGTCGCCTCGACGCATCCATCGGCGCCTGGCGGGCGAGGGACGCCTGCCGGCGGGCTCCCCGGGCAAGCAACTGGCGGACGACCTGATCCGCAACGCCCAGGAACTTGTCGCCACCCTGGACGGACTGCGCGAGGGGCCCTTGGGGGCCGGCCGCGTGGACCTGCGATGCGGGCCCATCCGCATCGTCGGGACGCTGGCGGACCTGGACGACTCCGGGCCGGTGCGGGTCCAGTACGGCACGATCCAGCCCAGGCACGTGCTGGGCATGTGGGTGCGATTCCTGGTCGCGGCCGCCACGCGTCCGGATGTCCCGACGCGCGCGGTGCTGGTCGGCCGACGGGCGTCCGGCTCCGTGTTTCGCCCCGTCGAAACGCTGCGCCTGCCCCCCGACGGAACCGCCACCCCGCTCGCCTGGCTGTCGGACCTGGCGACGCTGTACCCGATCGGGCTTCGAACCCCGCTGGCGTTCTTCCCCGGGACGTCGTTCGCGTACTTCCAGGCATGCATGCGCGCCGAGCGGGAAGGCAAGCCCCTGGACCCTGCCCCCGTGACCACGGCATGGGAGGGCGGCTTTCAGTCCCGGGGCGAGCGGGAAGATCCCTGGTTCGCCCGGGTGTTCGGCGATGCGGACTTGGTTCGACCGGACTTTCCGACCCCGGGAGTCCAGGACGTGCCCGGAATGACGTTCGGGGAACTGGCGCTCCGGATCTGGGCGCCGGTGGCCGCCTGCCGGGGGGAGCGCGACGCATGAGGGAGGACCCCGGATTGAACGCGACCGGCCCCATGGCCCCCTTCGTGCCCACGGAACCGTTGTCCGGGCGCATCACGTTGCTGGAGGCCAGCGCCGGCACGGGCAAGACCCACAGCATCACCTGGCTGTTCCTGCGGCTGATCACCGAACCCGGCCCCGACGGCCGCCCTCCCCTGCCCGCGAACGCGGTCCTGGTAGTGACGTTCACCGAAGCAGCCACGGCCGAACTGCGAGACCGGATCCGTTCCGCCCTGCGGGATGCCCGGACGCAGTTGGAGCAGGCCCTGGCGTGTCCCGAGTTCCAGTCGGACGATCCCGTCGTCCGCCACATCGCCAAACGGGGGCGACTGGCGGGCGATCTGCCGGCGCGGCTGGCGGGTGTCCGGGCCGCGCTGGACGCGTTCGACGAGGTCACGATTTCCACCATCCACGGGTTCTGCCAGCGGATGCTGCACCACCACGCCTTCGAGAGCGGCGCGGAGTTCGGCGCCACCCTGGCCGAGACGGGCGACCTGCTGGACGAGGTCCTGCTGGACTTCTGGGCCACCCGGGCGCACGACCTGCCGCCCGAGCGCCTGGCCGCCCTGCGGGCCTGGGGCCTGGACGCGCTGCGGGCGATTGCCGCCACAGCCGTGGCGCACCCGAAGCTGGCCTTCCTGCCCGAACGGCGGGTCGAGCCCCCCGCCGACCCGGAGCCGTTGCGCGCCCAGGCCGTGGCGTTCGCCGACCGATGGCGCCGGGAGGCCGCGGATGCCGTGGACGAGATCCTGGATCACATCGCCCACGGCAAGCTGCACAAGGGCCGGTACAAGGCCCCCGCCGTCCAGGAGGCCTCCGAGATCGTTGGCCGGTGGGTCGCGGAACCGGCACCGGATGGCGTGCCCATCGACGCCCTGCGCCTGCTGGGCGCCCGAAAGCTGGCCGACTGCGTCGTGCAGATGGGCGGCAAGACGAAGCAGAAGCACGCGCCGCCCCAGCGATGCGCCGGGTTCCACGAGGCCTGCGACCACCTGGCGGATGCGGCCCAGGACTTCGTCGATGCCCGGAATCGGGAGCTGTCGGCCTGGTTGAACGACGTCAAGCACGACCTGGTCGCCGCGGCCCGACGCGAGGTTGCCGATCGAAAGGCCCGCCGCCACACCCTGTCGTTCGACGACCTGCTGCACGACCTGCGCAACGCGCTGGCGGGCCCGGGGGGATCCGCGCTGCGCCAGGCCATCGCATCCCAGTTCCAGGCCGCCATCATCGACGAGTTCCAGGACACCGACTCGGTCCAGTGGGACATCTTCCGGACCGTCTTCGGGCCGGGGCACGAGGGGGGCCGGCTGTTCCTGATCGGGGATCCCAAGCAGGCCATCTATGCGTTTCGCCAGGCGGACATCGCGACGTACCTGACCGCGGGGCGGGCCGCGGACGTGCGCCGAACCCTGGCACGCAACTGGCGATCGGACGAGCGCCTGGTCCGCGCGCTGAACCGGCTGTACGACCCGGTCCGACTGCCGGACGCCTTTGCCGCGACCGACATCGACTACGTGACGGTGGACGTGCCCGAGCGGCATCGGACGGACCGCCTGCGGTTCCCCCACGAGGCGACCCCTTCCCCGCCGTTGCGCATCGCCTTTCTGGAACGCGGCGACCGGGACAAGCCGCTGCCCAAGGACGTGGCGGCGGCCGCCGTTTCCGCCTGGGTCGCGTCGGACATCGCGGACTTCCTGAATCGAGGCCCCGAACTGTTCGATCGGGACGCGGACCTGTGGCGACCGGCGCATCCCGGCGATCTGGCCGTCCTGGTCCGCACGCACCGGCAGGGCGCCGCCGTCCAGCGGGCGCTGCGACGCCTGGGCATCCCGTCCATCCGGAAGGGACAGGACCAGATTCTGCGCAGTTCCGAGGCCGACGAACTGATCGATCTGCTGGCCGCCATCCTCCAGCCCGCGGACCGACGGGCGGTGCGAACCGCCCTGGCCACCCGGTTCCTGGGTCTGGCCGCGGACGGCCTGGCGCGCCTGGAGGCCGAGGACAGTCGCCTGGATGCCTGGGTCGGCACGTTCGCCGCGTGGGCCGACACCTGGCGAACCCACGGGTTCATGCGGATGTTCCGCGAGGCGGCAAGCCAGGCCGCGGTCGTGCCCCGGATGCTGGGCTGGGACGACGGTGAGCGCCGTGTGACGAACTACCTGCACCTGGCGGAAATCCTGCACCGCGAGGCCGCCCGCCTGGCGCTGCGCCCCGAGGGGCTGCTGGCATGGCTGGTGCGCCAGCGCGCGAATGCCGACAAGACCGCGGACGCGGACGAGAACCGGGAACTCGTGCTGCGCCTGGAAAGCGACGCCCACGCGGTCCAGATCGCGACGATCCACGGCAGCAAGGGGTTGCAGTACCCGGTGATCTGGTGCCCCTTCCTGTGGGACGCGCGACTTCCCGGCAATCGGGAGTCCCTGGTGCTGTTCCACGGCCCGGACGGGCTGGCCGCGGACATGGACCCCGAGGGCGAGGCCTGGGAGTCCCACCATGCCGACGCCGTCGCCGAGGCGTACGCGGAAAACCTGCGTCTGGCGTACGTGGCCCTGACCCGAGCACGCCACGCATGCACGGTGGTCACCGGCGGCATCAACGGACTGGGCGCGACCCCACTCGGACGCCTGTTCCACCCGACCACACCCGCGGAACGGACCGACACGCTGTCCGACGAGGCCCGCCTGGCGGACATCCAGGAACTGACCGATGCCTCCGAGGGCACCATGGGCTGGGTCCGGATCGCGCCGTCCGGTAGCGGCCGGTGGCAGGCTCCCGCCCAGGTTCGCGCGGAACTCGAAACGCGCCAGTGGGGTCGGCGGATGCTGGACCCCCTGTGGCGCAAGGCGTCGTTCACGAACCTGGTGAAGTCGGATGCCCCCCATGACCCCGACGACGAGGACGACGAGTCGCGCAACCCCGAGGGCGCCGAGGCCCCGGACGATGCCGGCCTCGCAGGTCCCGCCCCGGCGGTCGCCGCCCTGGGGACATCGCCCCTGGCGGAGTTTCCGAGGGGCGACCAGGCCGGCAACTGCCTGCACGACATCTTTGAACGGATCGACTTCGCGCCGCCCGATCCGACGGACTGGGATCCCATCCTGGCGGAACGGCTGCGTGCCCGGGGATTCGCCGACGACCTGCAAGGCGGCCTGCGCGACGCGTTGTCCCGCATCGTCGCGACCCCGCTGGGCGACATCGGCGGCGCTCCGTCCGGAGGCCCCAGGCTGCGCGACATCCAGCCCCAGGACCGCTGGGACGAAATGGAGTTTCACCTGCCCGTGTCCGGAGGACTGGACGCCCGTCCCGGCGACGGGCGGGTCGCCCGGTCGGATCTGGTTCGAATCCTTCGCGAAACGGCGGACCCGCAGGTGGGCGCGCGGTACGCCGACCATGTGGAACGGATCCGGATGACGGCCTTCCGGGGCTTTCTGACCGGCAAGATCGACCTGGTGTTCCGGGTGCGGACCGGTCCGGGACCCGCCGACGCGACGTGGCACGTGGTGGACTACAAGTCCAACTTCCTGGGAACGGACTTCCGGGACTACGCCGCCGATCGCCTGGCCGTGCCGATGCACCGGGCCCACTACCACTTGCAGGCGCACCTGTACCTGGTGGCGCTGCACCGGATCCTGGCCCTGCGACTGGGGGATGCCTACCGGCCCGACCACCACCTGGGCGGCGCCTACTACCTGTTCGTGCGGGGCATGCGGGGACACCAGGACGGTGGCGATACGGGCGTGTTCCGTTACCGTCCGCCCACGACGCGCATCGAGCGACTGGACCAGTTGTTCCGCCAGGCCCAGCCCCTGCCCGGAGGTGAGGAATGACACCGACGGCCCCTCTGCTGGGGACCCTAGAGCAGGCAGGCGTCCTGGAACCCGTCGATGTCGAATTGGCGCTGGCTCTGGACCGCATCGCACGCGAGCGCGCCCCTGGGACCGCCCCGAGAAGCGGACACGAGCGGGTGCTGCTGGGCGCCGCACTGGCGTCCCGGGCCCCGCGACACGGCCACATCTGCGTCGATCTGAACGCACCCGTCGCGCTGGACCCGGAATCCGAATCGAATCCGGAGGACGGATCCGCCCAGGCACCGTCGGCGGCGTCGGCCGCGTCGGCCGCGTGGTGGCCGGATCGCGACGACTGGCTGAACGCGCTCCGTTCCAGCCCGCTGGTTCGCGAGGTGGGGTCGGGGGCCGGGCCGGGGACCGGGACGGAGGCCTGGCCCGGGGCCGTGCCGGGGGCCGCCCTTGCCGATGCGGACGCGACCCCGCTGGTGCTCCAGGCGGACCGGCTGTACCTGGATCGCTACTGGCGCTACGAGGAGCGGCTGGCCGCCCAGGTGACGCGGCGCGCCGCCCAGGCCTCGCTCGAGCCGATCGACATGGCCCTGCTGCATGACGGCCTGATGGCGCTGTTCCCCGATCCTTCCGCCGCGAACGCCCCGCACCTGCCCGGCGTCCTGGGACAGCGCGGGGCGGCGTTCCGGGCGGTCCTGCGCCCGTTCCTGGTGCTGTCGGGCGGTCCGGGCACCGGCAAGACCAGCACGGTCGTCAACCTGCTGCTCCTGCTGCTCCAGCAGGCGCAGGCACGCCGCCCCGACACGCATCCCCGGGACCTGGCGCGCATCGCACTGGTCGCGCCGACCGGCAAGGCGGCGGCACGCTTGACCGAAGCCATCCGCGAGTCGCTGGAGGACCCCGATCCCCTGCCGGGCGAGACGATGCCCCGAGGCCTGCGCCCCAGGCTGGCGGCCGGCCAGTCCCTGGGAAAGGGAATCGATCCCCGGATGCTGGATGCGCTGGACCTGACGGCCACCACCATCCACCGCGCCCTGGGGATCCGCCCGGATCATCCGGGACGCATGCGGCACGGCCCCGACCATCCGCTGCCGGCCGACGTCGTCGTCGTGGACGAGGCGTCGATGATCGATTTCGTCCTGATGACGCGATTGCTCGAGGCCGTGCATCCTGATGCGCGCGTCCTGCTTCTGGGGGATCGCAACCAGCTCGCCTCGGTCGAGGCCGGTGCCGTGCTGGGCGACCTGTGCGACGAACGGATGATGGCGCAGGGCGTGTCCCGCCCCCTCGCGGACGCCGCCCGGAACCTGCCGGTCGCCCGGCCGCCCCGGACCGACGTGGCGCACCCGCCCGCCCCGCTGGCCGACTCGGTGGTCCACCTGTCCCACGCCTTCCGGTTTTCGTCCCAGGGCGGCATCCGGGCCCTGGCGGATGCCATCCTGGAATCGGGCTCGGACCAGCCGGACAAGGCCCAGGCCGCCGCGAACCAGGCGGTTTCGCTGTTGACCCAGGCGCAGGCTGGGACACCGACCCCCGCCTACCCGGATCTGGAGTGGATCGCACTGACGCCCGGGGACCGTGCGGAACGCCACGCCGGACTTCGCGAACGAATGGTGAACGCCCTGGGGCCGGGGCTGGCCCGGGCGGTCCAGGCGGTGGCTTCGGCCTCGGACGACGACCGCCCGGAACGGATCCACCAGGCCCTCAAGGCGATGGAACAGTTCCGCGTGCTGTGTTCGCACCGGCGGGGCCCCTGGGGAGCCGTCGCCCTGAACCGCCTGATCCGGACGTCCCTGGCCGATCTCCTGCCGGGAGGCGACGACTGGTTTCCCGGCTGTCCCGTGATGGTGCTGGAAAACGACCCCCGCATCCGCCTGTTCAACGGGGACGTCGGCATCGTGTTGCCCGTGCCCGATCCCCACGACCCCGACGCGTCGCCCCCGGTGCTGCGGGCGTTCTTCCCGGACGAGGCCGGGCGGGCGCCGCGCCCGTTCGCCCGCGGCAAACTGCCGGCGCACGAGATGTGCTTCGCGATGTCCGTCCACAAGAGCCAGGGAAGCCAGTTCCACGAGGTGCTGCTGATCCTGACGCCGCAGGATTCGCCCCTTCTGACGCGTGAACTGGTCTACACCGGCGTGACGCGCGCTCGGAGCATGGTTCGCGTCGCCACGACCTCGGAGGGCATCCGGGCCGCCCTGGGACGGGGAATCCGGCGCTTCTCGGGCCTGCGCGAAAAGGTCTGGCGATTCGACCCAATGCCACCTTGAAACCGATGACCGAGGGCGGCGAGACCGTCCATCGACCGAATCGGGGCGAAGGCGGACTACGACTCGACAACAACCGTTGACAGGCGGACGAAAACCGGGTACGTAAACTATTGCGAACGTAAACGTTTACGTTCGCCATTTGCCGGCCCTGGGACGCCGTCGCGTCCCGCCGAATCGCGGGGGCCGGGCCGTCGTGCATCGCAGCGACCAGGAGGATGGCGATCATGGGTCGGATCCGTGTGGGGAATGCACCCGTCAGCTTCGGAATCTTCGAGCCGGGCTTCGGCGCGACCCGGCAGCTTGCGTGGGAACGCGTCCTGGACGGCATCGTCCAGGCAGGGTACGAGGGCACCGAACTGGGCCCCTACGGCTACCTGCCGACGGACCCGGTGCGCCTGGCGACCGAACTGGGCGCGCGCGGCCTGGGATTGGGCTCGTCGTTCGTTCCCGTCGCGCTGGCCGATCCGGCGGCCCGGGACGCCGCGGTGGCCGAGGTGCTGACGGTCGGCCGGCTGCTGGCCCAGCTTGGGGTCCCCGAGGTGATCGTGGCGGACGCCGGCGACACCGACCGCGTGCAAACCGCCGGCATGGACGGTCCCGGCTGGACCGACGCCCAGTGGGACGAGGCCATCCGCACGTTCGAGATCCTGTCGAAGGCCCTGTGCCGGGAACTGGGCATGCGGATCGTCGTCCACCACCACGCGGGAACGTATCTGGAGACTCCGGCCGAGATCGCCCGCCTGCTGGACCGGACCGAACCGGGCCGGGTCGATCTGCTGCTGGACACGGGACACTACGTGTACGGAGGCGGGGACCCGGTCGATCTGCTGCGCCTGCGAGCCGACCGCATCCGCTACGTCCACTACAAGGATCTGGATGCCGCCAAGCTGACCGGAATCCGGCGGGACCGCATCGACATGCGCACGGCCTGGCGCCGCGGCGTCTTCGTTCCCCTGGGCCAGGGGTGCATCGACTTCCCCGAGCTGACCCGGCTGCTTCGCACCCAGAACTACGAGGGCTGGATCATCGTCGAGCAGGATACGGTGGCGGACGACCAGGGGCGCCTGGATCCGGACCCGTTCGTGTGCGCCCGGCAGAGCCGCGACTACCTGGCGGGCCTGGGACTGTAGTACGGGCAACACCCGTTTTCGGAGGAACGTCCATGTCGAAGCCCTTGTCCATCGGCGTCATTGGTTGCGGCGGCATCTCCCAGATGATGCATCTGCCCTTCCTGGCCGAGCGTCCCGACCTGTTCCACATCGTCGCCCTGGCGGACACGGACGCCGCGACCCTCCAGGCCGCCGGTCGCCGCTACGGCATCGATCGCCTGCACGCCAGCCACCGATCGCTGCTGGACGAGCCCCTGGATGCGGTGCTTGTCGCCAGCGGGGGGTCGCACAAGGAGCCGGTCATCGACGCCCTGACCGCCGGGAAGCACGTCCTGACCGAAAAGCCCCTGGGCGAGAACCTGGCCGAGGTCGAGGCGATTGCGCGCGCCGCCGTCGGCGTGAAGTCCACCCTGATGGTCGGCTACCACAAGCGGTACGACCCCGGCTACGTGCAGGCTCGCGAGGAGGTGCGCCGGCTGAAGGACCTGCGCATGGTCCGCTGCGAGGTGCTGCACCCCGTCGATGGCCGCGCCCGCGATCACTACTGGCTGGAGCCGCCCCGCGATCCCGCCTCGAAGGCCAGGGATGACGACGAGGCGAACGACGGATTCATCGACATGGTGGTTCACGGCACGCCCAAGGCGAACGTGGAGGCCATCGTCGGCGCCGACGCCCCGGTGCCGCAGAAGGTTTCGACCTTCCTGCTGTTCAACAGCCTGATCCACGACGTCAACGCGCTGCGCGGCATCCTGGGCGACCCCGAGGAGGTGCTGTTCAGCGAGTTCTGGCGGCAAGGCCGGGCGATTCACGTCGTCCTGCGCTGGCGCGAGGGCGTCCGGGGGGCGTTGTCCTGGGTCTATCTGCCCGGCCTGCGCAACTACCGAGAGGAACTGCTGTTCGTCAGCCCCGAATCCCGCGTGACCCTGGCGTTCCCGTCGCCCTACTACCGGCACTTCCCGACCCCCATCCGCATCGAGTCGATGGTCGATGGCCGGTTCGAGGAGCGCCAGGTCATCGTGTCCTACGACGAGGCGTTCCGTCGCGAGCTGCACCACTTCCACGAGTGCGTCCAGACGGGCCGAAAGCCGGAAACGGACCTGGACGACGCGATGGCGGACACCCGGGTGCTGGAGGCCATCGCGCGCGCCTACCGCGTGGTGGGAACGCCCACGAGCTTGTGAGACCGGCCCCGCCGGTAGTACCGTTGGACGCCCCGTCGCGAGGAGCGCCATGGACCGCTATCCCGACTACACCCGCGAACGTCTGCGACTGCTGATCGACACGCTGCGGGACCGCATCTACCCCGAAACGGTCCGCTGCGACCCGATCCTGGCCGCCGGCCCCACCGGGCGGATCTCGTTCGAGCAGGCCCAGTCGCTGACCGGGTTCGCGCCCGCGCGGTTCGACGAGGTGCTGGGACCCGCCTGGGCGACCTGGTGGTTCCGCGTGCGTGCCCGGGTTCCCCAGGCGTGGGACGGCCAGCCCGTCGATCTGCTGTGGGATTCCGGCAGCGAGGCCACGCTGTGGATCGACGGCCGCGCGGTCCAGGGCATGAATCCATCGCCGGTCAACACGCCCCTGGGGGCCCGGCCGGATGCGCCCTTGCGTGACCGCGCCCGGGGCGGCGAAGAGATCGCCTTCCAGGTCGAGATGGCCTGCAACCAGGTCTTCGGCGAGCAGGATCTGCTGCGCGGCCCCCAGCGTTTCGCGCTGGTGCGTTGCGACCTGGCGCGGGTCGATCCCGAGGCCTGGGACCTCTACCACGACTTCCTGGTGCTTCAGGCGCTGGAATCCGAGCACGCGCACGGACTGGATCCGACCTGGGCGGGGGAACTGCTGTCCGGTCTGAACCGCTTCGCGAACATCTATGACGCCGACAACCGCGCGACCTGGGCCCCGGCGCGGGCGATCCTGACGAAGCTGCTGGGACGAACCCATGGCGAGGGCGGCGTGCGGCACCAGATCAGCGCCTGCGGCCACGCGCACATGGACACCGCCTGGGTGTGGCCGATCGCCGAAACGAAGCGCAAGTGCGTGCGAACCTTTTCCAACGCCCTGCGCCTGATGGAAACGTACCCCGAGTACCGGTTCGCATGTTCCCAGGCCCAGCAGCTCGCATGGATTCGCGACGAGTACCCGGAACTTTTCGCGCGCATCCGCCAGCAGGTCGCCGCGGGCCGGTTCCTGCCGGTGGGCGGCATGTGGGTCGAGCCGGACTGCAACCTGATCTCGGGCGAATCCCTGGTTCGCCAGTTGCTGCTGGGGCAGCGCTTCTTCAAGAAGGAGTTCGGCATCCTCTGCAAGGAGGGCTGGCTGCCCGACATCTTCGGCTACAACGGCCAGATGCCCCAGATCCTGTCCCAGGCCGGACTGACGCGATTCGTGACCCAGAAGCTGTCCTGGAACCGGTTCAACCAGCCGCGGCACCACACGTTCGTCTGGGAGGGCATCGACGGGTCGGAGCTGCTGACCCACTTCCCGCCGGCGGACACCTACGGTGCCCACGTCACGGTCCGCGAGCTGCGTCACAACGTGTCGAATTTCAAGGACCACGACCGTTCGCGCGAAAGCCTGTTCCTGTTCGGGCTGGGCGACGGCGGCGGCGGGCCGACCCGGCGGATGCTGGAATCGCTGCGGCGGATGCGCGACCTGCAGGGGCTGCCGCGCACCGAAATCCGGTCCATCGACGCGTTCTTCGAGCGCCTGGAGGACGACTACCGGGACCGCGTGCGGGTCGTCGGCGAACTGTACTTCGAGTACCACCGCGGCACCTACACGTCCCAGGCCGAGGTCAAGCGCGGCAACCGGAAGTCCGAGTTCCTGCTGCACGACATCGAGTTGCTGGCCGCGACGGCGCACCGGCTGGGGACGTCGCCGTACCCCCGGACGGAACTGGAATCCATGTGGCAGCGGCTGCTGACGATCCAGTTCCACGACATCCTGCCGGGCTCGTCCACGACGCAGGTGTACGCGGACGCGCGGGCCGACCTGGAGGCGATCGCCGCCCAGGGACGGTCGCTGCTGGATACGGCGCTGGCGGCCCTGCCCCCGGGGGGACCGGAAGGCCCGTCCGTGGTCAACACGATCCCGTTCCCGATCGAGGGGGTCGTGACCCAGACCGACGGAACGCCGACCTGGGTCCAGGCGCCGGCGCTGGGCATCGGGCGCCGGACCGAACCTCGGGACGAGGTCACGCAAGCCGGCGGCCCCGACGGAATCGTGCTGGAAAACGCCCACCTGCGGGCCACGCTGGCCCCGGATGGCCGCCTGCTGAGCCTGGTGACGCGCGACGGCCAGCGCGAGGCCCTGGCGGCGCCGGGCAACCTGCTGCTGATGTACCGCGACGAGCCGACCCAGTTCGACGCGTGGGACATCGACCCGTTCCACATGGAAACCGAGACGCCCTGCCCCGAGGCGAAGACCTGCACGCCGTTCTGCGAGGGGCCGCTGCGTGCGGGCGTGCGGTTCGAGCGCCAGGTCGGCGAACACAGCCGGATGGTCCAGACCGTGCGCCTGGATGCCGGGGCACGCCGCCTGGAGTTCGCATGCGACGTGGACTGGCACGAATCACACCGCGTGCTGAAGGTGGCGTTCCCGCTGGCGGTGCGGGCGTCCCACGCGACCTACGAAATGCAGTTCGGCGTGGCCGAGCGGCCGACGCACTTCAACACGACCTACGACCTGGCGCGCTACGAGGTGCCGGGCCACCGATGGGCGGACCTGTCCGAACACGGCTTCGGCGTCGCCCTGCTGTCCGAAAGCAAGTACGGCTTCTCGGCCCATGGCAACGTGCTGCGGATGACGATGCTGCGGGCCCCGTGCTTCCCGGATCCGCAGGCCGACCGGGGGCGACACCACTTCGAATACGCGCTGATGCCGCACCGGGGCGGCTGGCAGGAAGGCGGAGTCGTCGCCGAGGGGCTGCGATTCAACGCGCCGCCGCGGCTGGTGGATCGGGCGATTGCGCCCGGAAGCCTGTTCGCCGTGGACGGGGACGTCCTGGTGCTGGACACCGTCAAGAAGGCCGAGGACGACGACGGACTGATCCTGCGCCTGTACGAGCCCCACGGGGGCCGGGGCCGGGCACGCGTGACGACGGCCCTGCCGTTCGCGGCGGCGCGGTTCGTCGATCTGCTGGAGCGGCCTGTTGCGGAGGCGCCGGTGCGTGACGGCGGGGTGGAGGTCGCGTTCTCGCCGTTCCAGGTGATCAGCCTGAAGTTGACGTGACGCGGCGGCCGTCGATGGTGTCGCCGCTTTCGGCTAGGATAAGGTCTTTCCGAAGGGACATACGCTGGGGGGAAGCCATGCGGGGTAGCGGTTGGGTGCTGGCGACGATGGTCGTGCTGGGTTCCGGGGTCGCGATGGCCCAAACCCCGTCCGAAACCAGGGCTTCGGAACCGGCCGATGCGCAAGTCGCCGAGGCACCAAAGGCGAAGGCCGCCTCGGAGGCGGTCCAGGAACTGTACCAGCACCCCAACCAGGGCAACGAGGCATTCCGCTTCGACTGGAAGAAGGTGTCCCTGTCCCTGAACCTGATGGCCCAGGCCCAGGTTTCGACCTACGTCCAGAAGGACGCGATGGTCGAGAACGGCGACCCGGCCAGCGCCGAGGGCTTCCGGCTGCGACGCGCCCGCGTGGGATTCTATGGAACCTTCCAGGACGTGCTGGGCGTGACGGTCGTCGTGGACGTCAAGGACCCGGAATCGGGCGGCACCACCGTGTCCGCGGCATCGCTGCTGTACCGGCCGATGGAAGCCCTGAACGTGGCCCTGGGCACCGCGCCGCTGCCGTTCACGCGCGGCGCCATCGCGTCGTCCTCGCGGCTGCAGATGATCGAGCGCCCCATGGCGATCCAGTTCATGGTGCCCGGTTCCCAACTGGGCATCTCGGCCCTGGGCTCGGTGGCCGACGGCATCTTCGAGTACGCGGCCGGCGTCTACAACGGTCAGCCGGGCCGCTACGGCCTGGGACCGCTGACCCGCGGCTACCTGGCGGCGGCCCGCGTCCAGGTCGCCCCGCTGGGCCGCATGCCCAGGGGCGAATCGGACTACGAGCAGTCCCCGCTGCGCTTCGCCCTCGGCGGCGACTACTACCACAGCGACGACAACGCGATCGTCGGGGACGCCGTCAGCGCCGACGTATCGCTGAAGTGGCGCGGCCTGTCGCTGCTGGGCGAATTCCTGTGGGACCGCCGCAAGCCCGAAGGGGCCCCGATCGTGTCGCCCACCCTGCCCGCCCAGACCGAGCGGATGGCGTTCTACGTCCAGGCCGGCTACTTCGTGGTGCCGCGACTGCTGGAACTGGCGGCGCGCTACGAATGGTACGACGACCATCGCAAGGTCGATGACGCCGGCGACCTGTGGCTGGTGGCGGGCGGCGCCAACCTGTACCTGTTCGACGGCTACCTGAAGACCCAGATCAACTACCAGCACCGCCACGAACGCAAGGTGCCGCAGTTGTCGAACGACGTGCTCTTCCTGCAGTTCCAGGTGAACCTGTGATGCGGGAAGACAGACGACAGCCTGTGCCCCGAAGCATGCCCCCGGGCCCCGGGGCCGCGTGGCGCCTGCCGATCGTGCTGGGCGTCCTGACGGCGCTGGCGGCACTGGTCGCCGGGTGCGCCGACGACACGCCCCCGGCGTTCGCGCGCCGGATCGCGTCGCGGTCGGAGCTGCCCGGCGGCGTCAAGCAGTACGGCAACGCCGGCGACTGGCTGCTGCAGAACGGCAAGGTCCGAGCGGTCGTCCTGGACGCCGGCCACGGCGCCAACCCGGCGTTGTGGGGCGGCGGCCTGGCCGACGTCGATCGCGTCCGGCCCTGGGAGGAGTACCGGGCCGGGAGCGGGCTGGACCAGTTCTACCTGCTGCTGCCGATGGTGAACCTCCAGGTGCCGCATCCGGAAGCGGGCCAGGTCCAGGCCTACTCGGCACCGGACGGGTCCCGGGCCATCGTTCGGGTCACCGGCCGCGGCGACCGCGTGCTGGCGCTGCTGAACATGCTGGACGCCGTCCGGTTCATGGGACTGGTCACCAATGTCACCATGCGCACCGACTATGAACTGGCCCGCGACGACGACGTCATCCGGATCACGACGACATTCCGCCCCATGCGGGAATTCGAATGCGACGACGGCGCCGACGACGAGGGCGACGGCCTGATCGACTGTGACGACCCGGATTGCGCGCTGATGCCCGTCTGCGAGGGATGGTGCGACCGGCAGGCGTGCGGTGACGACGAGGGCTGCGACGCGTTCCTGGGGGGCTGCCTGCCCCGGTGCGGCCCCGACGACACCTGTGCCCAGGACACGCAATGTGACGTGGTGTCCGGCCTGTGCGTCCGCCTGCCCGTCCCGATGAACGCGGCAACCCCGGGGACCGACCTGCTGGACGTCCTTTCGGGGGGCCTGCTGGGCATGCTGGCCGGCAACGACAAGGAACTGGAGGAACATCCCGGCTTCGTCGCCGGAGACATGGCTCTGCTTGGATCCAGCCTGTCTTCGTTCGCGCCCGAGATCGGTTTCGAGATCGACGTCCAGTACCGGATGTCGTTCCTTCGGGGCCGAAGCGCCTTGAATGACCCGCTTTCGTTCAACTACCTGGCGGGCGTCGGAAGCGGCGTCAGCTACGCGTTCTTCTCGCAGCAGGGCGCGGTGCTGTTCCCGTTCGCGACCGAATCGCTGACCGGGTCCATCACCCATCGACTGAACTGCCTGATCGACACGGCGGACGACGCGGCGTGCGACCAGAACCCCCTGGTCCAGTACACCCGCTATCTGGCCGTGGGCAAGGGCGACGTCGCGTCCGCGACCCGGTCGATCTTCGCGCTGCGCGGCGTCGCCACCGGCCAGGTCACGGGCCGGGTCGTCCAGGGACGCACGATGAAGCCGATCCCCCGCGCCGACGTCTATGCGTTCGCCGACCCCTGCGACCCGGCAAACTGCCGCACGGCGCCCGAGACCTGTGGCGGCTTCCCGGACTACGACGCGCTGGCGGCAGCGGCCCGCGCCTGCACCCGGGAGCCCGGAAACCCCGACGGCCGGTCGATGCTGATCAGCCACTTCCGGACGGACCCCGAGGCCTTGGCTCGCCCCGAGGGCCGCTTCCAGGGTCCCCTGGCGCCCGGCACGTACTACCTGGTCGCTCGCCAGAACAAGGGGCCGCTGTCGGCACCGACGCGCATCGAGGTCGCCGCCGACCGGACGACCCGGGCCACATTGGCCGTCCCGGAAACCGGACGACTGGCGTTCGCGGGCGTGGACGAGGCGGGCCGTTCCGTGCCCCTGCGCGCCACGATCGGCCACTGCTTCCCGGAGTGCCGGACCACCGACGACTGCCCGGACGGCCAGTCGTGCGACGAGGCGTTCCAATGCCACCCGCCGTCGTGCGGCGGGGACGCCGAATGCGACCACGACGAGGCGTGCGTCGAGGGACGGTGCGCGTGCAACCCCGACCGACTGCCGGGGGACCCCCGCGAGGAACTGGGCGACGGCTATATGAGCGACCGCAAGGTCGCGGTGGCCCTGTCCACCGACGGCAGCGGGTCCATCGACCTGGAGCCGGGGCGCTACGACGTGATCTTCTCGCGCGGATTCGATTGCGAAATCGACGCGAAGTCGGTGACGATCACCGCGAACCGAACCGAGTTCCTGTCCGCGAACCTGCCCCGGTCGGTCGATACGCGAGGCTGGATCGCCGCGGACCAGCACATCCACACCAGCGGCTCCTCCGACTCGGGCACGTCCATGGCCGACCGGCTGGCCAGCGCCATCGCGGAAGGCGTCCGCTTCCTGGCCATCACCGACCACGACTACATCTCGGACCCCCGCCACGCCCTGAACGAACACGGCTGGCAGGACCGCCTGATGGCGATGCCGGGGCTGGAGGTCTCGACGCTGGACATCTCGCACCTGATCGGGTTCCCGATGCGCTGGCGCGCGGACGAGTCCACCGGCGGCGCCCTGGGCTGGGCCGGCCTGACCCCCGCCCAGGTCTTCGCATGGCTGCGGGAAAACGGGCTGTACGGCCCGGACCAGACGCTGGTCGTCGCGGCCCACCCCCGCGGCGGGATGTCTTCGTACTACGACGTGTACGGACTGGACCCGTTCGATCTGGCACTGAAGCCGGGCAGTTCGCAGTCGATGACGCCGCTGCTGTCCCCCGAGAACTTCGTCCAGGACTACGACCTGGCCGAGGTCCTGAACTCCAAGCGGCTGGACATCCTGCGGATGCCGACCTACGGCGAGGTCGAACGCTACAACGTCCTGGAACGCACCGCCCTGGCCGACGTACACGAACTGCCCCGCGGCGCCGTCCTGGGCCGCATGGGCCCGGGCAGCCGCGCGGTCCTGAAGGACATGATGGTGCGCACCCCCGCCGAACCGCAGGCGCTGCGGGCGTTCACCGGCGACCCCAAGTGCCGGATGCCCGCCTCGTGTGCCGCCGACGCCAACTGCGGCCGGGGCCTGAAGTGCACCCCGGATACCGGCCTGTGCAAGCCCCCCTGCACCACCCCCGAGGACTGCGCGGACGGCCTGGACTGCGCGAACGGCTTCTGTTCACCCCCGCCCGACATGCCCTGCGAGTCGGTCAAGGGCATGGTCGAGGACTGGCTGCGGATGCTGGACCACGGCATCTTCAAGCCCGCCATCGGCGGCACCGACGCCCACGGCATCGCCAACTACGAGGTGGGGTCGCTCCGGAACTACATCCGCGTGCCGACCGACGACCCGCTGGCGCTGGATCCGCTGACCCTGATCCAGCGCTACCGCGAGGGGCGCTCGTTCACGACCTGGGGTCCCTTCGTCGAACTGACCGTCGATGGCCGCGGCCCGGGCGAAACGGCGACGCTGGACGGGCGGACGTCCGTGCCGCTGCGGATCCGCGTCCAGAAGGCCTCGTGGTTCGATGTCAGTCGGGTCGAAATCCTGCGCAACGGCCTGTTGGAGCACGTCTGGGACGCCGACGCCCAGGATCCCGACCGCCGCCTGACCGTGCCCAGCCGCGACATCCTGGTGCTGGACGCCACCGTCGATGTGGCGCCCGGGGAGGACTCGTGGTTCGTCGCCTTCGCGATGGGCGTCCAGGGCAAGGCGATGGACCCGGTCTATGGGTCCGCCGAGCTGCCGCCGGTCTATCTGGACAACCTGCTGGCCAGCGCGCTGGGCGCCCTGCCGCTGCCGGCGATCCACGTGGCGCCGCGGGTCCCCGTGTACTACCCCCAGGTCCCGATGGCGATGACGAACCCGGTGTTCCTGGACGTGGACGGCATCGACGCCCAGGGCTGCGTGATCACGCCGAACGACGGCCCGCCGCCCGACTGGGCGTGCAACTACCCTCCGGGCTACCCTCCGGAACGACTGCCATGCTACTGCCGATGAGGGACGCATGACCGCCTGGGACTGGGTCGTGATCGGTGCCTTCATGCTGGGCACCATGGGAGTGGGCGTCGCGCTGGCGAAGCGGGGCGGCAAGTCCACCACCGAGTTCTTCCTGTCGGGCCGCAACCTGCCCTGGTGGCTGGCGGGCACGTCGATCCTGGCCACGTCGTTCTCGTGCGACACCCCGCTGCACGTCACCAAGGTCATCCGCGAGCAGGGCCTGGCGGGCGCCTGGCTGTACTGGTCGGGCCTGCTGTTCGTGCCGATGGTCACGTTCCTGTTCGCCCGCATGTGGCGCCGGGCCGGCGTCATGACCGATTGCGAGTTCGTCGAACTACGCTACTCGGGGCGGATCGCGGCGGTCCAGCGATTCTGCATGGCGCTGTTCCGACTGTCGATCATCCAGGCCATCACGCTGGGGTGGGTGTTCCTGGGGATGTCCAAGATCGCGGCCGCCATGCTGGACCTGCCGCCGACGATCGAACTGGCCGGCTTCCACATCGCGTCCAGCGTCGCGGTCGTCCTGGTACTGGTGGCACTGACCGTCATCTACACCGCGATGTCGGGACTTTGGGGCGTCGTCGCCAACGATTTCATCCAGTTCATCGTCGCCCTGGGGGGCTCGGCCTACCTGGCCTACGCGGCGGTCCGCAAGGTCGGCGGGATCGACGGGTTGAAGGCCGGCCTGGCATCGACGGGCGCGGTGGACGGGCATGCGCTGTCCTTCCTGCCGAACACCGGCGAGTCCGGCCTGGGTATCGGAACATTCCTGATCTATTGCCTGATTCTGGGGTGGGCCAACGCCGAGGCCGACGGCGGCGGCAACAAGGCCCAGCGCTTCCTGTCCTGCCGCAGCGAGGGGCACGCGCTGGCCGGAAGCATCTGGGACATCATGATCCAGAACATCATCCGGAACTGGCCGTGGTACATCGTCGCGCTGGTCTCGCTGGTGCTGTACCCGACGATGGCCGACCACGAGATGGCCTACCCCCGCATGATCGCGGACCTGCTGCCCGCCGGTCTCCGCGGCCTGGTCGTCGGGTCGCTGTTCATGGCGTTCCTGTCCACGGTCTCGACCCATCTGAACCTGGCGGCCTCGTATGCGGTCAACGACCTGTACCGCCGGTTCTTCGTCCGCGATCGGTCGGACCATCACTACCTGCGGGTGTCGCGCATCATGGTCGTGGCGTTTGCGGGCCTGGTCGCGACCATTGCCCTGTCCATGACCAGCGTGCTCGAGGCGCTGAAGTTGAAGGGCGAACTGATGTCGGGCCTGGGCCTGGTGGTGATCCTGCGCTGGTACTGGCATCGCATCAATCCCTGGTCCGAGATCGCCGCGATGGCGACGTCGGTCGGAACGGCCATCCTGGTGCGATTCACCGGGTTCGGCGTGGCCACGGTCGCGAGCCTGGTGGGCATCGACCCGGTGCGCGGCGACCTGTTCCCGGTGCGCCTGTTGATCATCGTGCTGACCTCGGCGGCGGTGACCCTGGCCGTGACGCTGATGACCCGTCCGTCCGATCCCGAAACGCTGCGCCGCTTCTATGAACGCGTCCGTCCGCCCGGCCCCGGATTCCGGGCGGTGGCGCGATCCGCCGGAATGGCCGTCGAGCCGCTGGCGCCCCAGCTGGCGAACTGGGCACTGGCGTCGGTCTTCGTGGTGTGCGGCATGCTGGCCATGGGCAAGCTGCTGCTGGGCCACCCCTTCCAGTCGGCGGGGCTGGCGACGGCAGCGGCACTGGTCGGCTGGCTGCTGCTGAAGCGCCTGCGACCACGGGCAGGCCGCACGAGCGCGGGGCCCTCCACCGGTTCGTGACCGGCGGGCACCCGGACAGCGAACGCGAGGTTTGGCGCGCGGGTACGAACGCCCCGCCAGGAGAACCAGGATGGATCGTCCCACGGTCCTGTTGACATGGCATGGCCGCTTCGCCCCGGGGGATTCCGGCAGCCTGCTGCCGCTGGACTTCGACGTGCCCCCCGAGACCGGCGCCCTGGCCCTCCGCTTCCGGTACACCCCCAACGGCAGTCGGGACCAGGACCGGAACGCGGCGGCCGTCCGGGACTGCGCCGCTCGCTACCTGCGCGAATCGGTGTTCGACGGCCCCGGCGCCGTCGATGCACTGGTCGCTTCCCGGGGCCTGGACCGCAACGTCCGGTGGATCCGCAACCTGTTCAATGTGCTGCTGCACGACCCGTCGGGCCGGTCCGTCGGCCGCTGGGACCTGGGCATGCGGGACGACCCGCCCACGGTCTGGATCGGCCCCGACTTCGCCAGTCCGGGGTTCGCCGCCCATGCGCCGGCGCCCGGCCGGTGGACCGCCGCCGTCGAGGTCTGGGAGGTGTTCACCGACGCCGCCGAGGCATGGCTGGAGGTGACCGCCTGGCCGGCGCTGCCGCCCGAGGCCCGCATGCCCGCCGCCCGGCCCAGGCGGATCGCGGCCGGACGCCCCCGCAAGGTCGCGCGGGTACGGGCACCGGATGTCCTGTTCGGCGAGATGCACAGCCACACCGTCCACTCGGATGGCGTCTGGACCGTG
Source organism: Myxococcota bacterium (assembly GCA_029975745.1). Lineage (GTDB taxonomy): Bacteria > Myxococcota_A > UBA9042 > DTJE01 > DTJE01 > DUVQ01. The sequence continues at coordinate 19,903 of JARKOL010000322.1, forward strand.
GTCCGGCAGGCCGAACGGGCCCAGGCAATGGGCCTGGATTTCGTCGCCCTGACCGACCACAACGTCACCGCGGGCCACGCCGAGGCCGTCGCGCCCGCGCCGATCACGCGAATCCGGGGCATCGAGCTGACGACGTTCTTCGGCCACTTCTGCCTGTACGGCATCGACCGCCACGTGCCCTGGTACGACCGGGAGCGGGGCATCCGGATCACCGAGGCGATCGACGCGGCGCGGGCGGGCGGCGCCCTGGCCAGCCTGGCCCACCCGAACAACTTCGGCGCCCCGGTGTGCGTCGGGTGCCGGTTCCAGGAGGGCACCGTCCCCTACGACCGGTTCGACCTGCTGGAGGTCTGGTACGGCGCCTGGGCCCAGCGGCGGACCGAGATCGTCAAGACGCTGGCCCTGTGGGACCGGATGTGGGACGACGGCCTGCGCCCCATCGCCATCGCGGCGCGGGACTGGCACGGCCCAGGCCAGGAGGACACGGCCGAGGTCACGTTTCCGGTCACGGCGGTCCAGACGACCGACAACAGCGAAGCAGGCATCCTGGGCGCGATCCGCGCGGGACGCGCCTTCCTGACCCGCGGACCGTCCCTGGAACTGGCCGTGCGGACCCAGGCGGGTGCCGGAGGCGTCGGTGACACAGTGTCCCTGGGCGCCGACGGCACCGCCGAGATCCGGTTGCGCATCCGCCGGCCCAACGCCGCGCCGGCCGTCGCGTGCCTGGTCCACGACGGCCGGGCCGCCGGGATCTGGACGCTGCCCCGCCGCCTGGATGCAAGCCACGAGTGGACCGTGCGCGCCCCCGGCCGCTGGCGAGTCGAGCTGTGGGCCCAGGATGGCGAACTGCTGGCCCTGTCCAACCACGTCCTGCTGCGACGAGGCCGCGAATAGGCGGGCCAGCGGGACGAGGGCGTCAGGGTTCCCCGACCGGCTCGGTCTTCAGGCGATACCCGACCCCGGGTTCGGTCAGCAGGAACCGGGGCCGCGTGGGATCCGCTTCCAGTTTGTGCCGCAACTGGACCATGTAGACACGAAGGTACTGTCGCTGGTGCGTGTACGCCGGTCCCCAGGCCTCCTCCAGCAACTGCTGGTGCGTCACCACGCATCCGGCCCGCCGCACCAGGCTCGCCAGGAGGCGATACTCGATGGGTGTCAGATGCACCTCCTCCTCATCGACGAAGACCCGCCGCTTGTGCAGATCCACGACGAGGCTCCCCAGCGCGAACACCGGCTCGGGGTGTTCGGCCTGGGCGCGGCGGCGCAGGGCGACCCGGATGCGGGCCAGCAGTTCCTGGATGCCGAACGGCTTCGTCAGGTAGTCATCCGCCCCGGCATCCAGGGCGTCCACCTTGTCCCGCTCCTGCCCTCGGGCCGAAATCACCAGGATGGGAACCGTCATGGATGCCCGAATCGCGCGCGTGACCTCCATGCCGTCCACATCGGGAAGTCCCAGATCCAGCAGAACAACGTCCGGGTTGCGCGTGGCCGCCTGATGGATGCCGTCGCGTCCGGTCTCGGATTCGAACAGCCGAAACCCGTGTTCCACCAGGGAGGCTCGCAGAAACCGGCGCATCTCGGGCTCGTCCTCGATCAGCAGCACCAGTTGGCTGGACATCGTCTACGACTCCAGTTCGCCACCGGCATCGTCTTCCGGAATCCCAGGGGGCGTCCCGTCCAAGGGCAGCGTGAAGCGCACGCAGGTCCCGCCCCCTTCCCTGCCTGCAATCCGGATCGTTCCGCCATGCAACTGGAGGATGGCCCGGCAGACCGTCAGCCCCAGCCCCGATCCCTCCCGACGGCGACCGCCATCCAGCCGCACGAACTTCTCGAACACCTGTTCCGCGGCCTCGGCGGGGATGCCGCATCCCCGATCCGCCACCTCGACCACCAGATCCGCTTCGGTCGCACGTGCATCGATCTCGATGCGTGTTCCAGGGTCGGAGTACTTGACCGCGTTCTCGATCAGGTTGGTCAGCACCTGTGCCACGAGCTGCGCATCCATGGACACCATCGGCAGGTCCGCGGCCACGCGGGTCGTCACCTCGTGCGCCGACAGCATGGGGCCCATCCGGTCCAGCGTCGCCCCCAGAAGATCCTCGACCGCCTCCCAGTCCCGCTGCAGCACGACCGGCCCGGATTCCAGCCGCGTCATGTCCAGAAGGCCACGGATATGCCGATTCAGACGCTCGGCCTCGCGCAGGATCGAACTGACCAGTTCGCCACGAGTGCCGGGCGGAAGACTGTCGCCCTGCGTCGCCAGGGAACTGGCGGCACCGATGATGGACGCCAAAGGAGTCCTCAGGTCGTGGGACACCGAACTGAGCAGGGTGTTGCGCATGCGCTCCCGCTCCACCTCGGCCCGCCGCTGCTCGCTCTCGCGCGCCTGGACGCGAACCCGCCGCGCCAGTTCGCTGACAACGACGGCAATGCTCAGAAGGACCAGGAACGTCACCAGGTGGGTCAGGTCCGAAATCGCCAACTGGAAGATCGGCGGGGCAAAGAAATAGGCAAACGCAATGCCGCTGAGTCCCGCTGTCGCCAGCGACGGCCAGAAGCCGAATCGAAGGGCAATCACCACGACCCCCAGCAGGAAGACCATGCCGACGTCCGCGGTGTCCCCGGGCCCGAAGAGCACCCAGTTCAGGGCCGCGGCCAGTCCGACGACCCCGGCGCCCACGAAGAAGGGACCGCTGGCGTGGGCTGCGCTCAGGATGGTGGATCGGATTCGCATGGGCTTCCGCCTGGGGCTCCAGACAGGATCGTATCCCCGCTGGTTCCGGTCCATCAACTACCGGGCCGGGAGCGCTGCGACATCGCCCAGGCCAGGGCCGCGGGCACGCCCAGGATCAGCATCAACCCGAAGCTCTGCTTCATCCCGTCACCATGGGACGACCTCATGACCACCTCGTAGGCGAACCACGCCAGGGCACCCAGCGCGCCCAGGGTCAAGGGCCAGCGCCAGGGTACGAGCTGGCTTTCCTGCTGGGGCTTCCCCTCATCCTCACGAGTCATGACAAACCTCTGCGACAGCGCCCGAACGGCAACGCCCATCCAGGGCGCCACCGTGCGGCAGGATAGGAGGTTCCCGGGTTAAGATGCCGCTAAATTCCCGATATCCCGGCATGGTCCGGAGGCCCCGCAGAGCCGCCCCGGCGGGGGACGTCACGGCAGCAGCGGTCCCTCGATGCCGTCGTTTCCGAACTCGATGAACCCGGGTTCTTCCGGGTCAAGTCCCGGCATCATGGCATCTTCTTCCCAGGCAGGCGCCGATGACATCGGCCCTCGCGCTTCCGGGCCGCGTCGGCAAGATCGCCCGCGCGTCACGCATGCTTTCGACCCGTTCGCTCCGCCAGCAGGAACTTGGTAGACTGGGGCCGTTCCGTCCGCTGGAGCCCTCCGTGCGGCGCTACCTGGTGGTTTCCGACCTCCATCTGTCCGACATCGAGGACCACCAGGACGGCTGGAAGGCCCACAAGGGCAGCCGGCACCTCTTCGATCAGGATCTGGACGAACTGGTGGTCCGGTCCCTGGACGGCGCGCCGCCCGGCGGCAAATTCACGCTGATCCTCAACGGCGACATCCTGGATTTCGATCTGGTGGACGCGGTGCCACCGGACCCGCCCTGGCCCGTACACCCGACCGAGCGCGTCCGGGGCCTGCATGCCACCCCCGCCAAGTCCGCCTGGAAATGCCGCCGGATTCTTGAACACCACCCGCGTTTCGTGGCCACCCTGGCCCGCGTGCTGTGTCGTGGCCACGACGTCGTGTACGTACTGGGCAACCACGACCGGGAGTTCCACTTCCCCGAGGTGCAGCAGGTCTTCGTCGATACCCTGGTGGCCGCCCTGCAGGCGACCGGCGCATCCTGCGACCCTCGCTCGATCCGCTTCGAGCCCTGGTTCTTCCTGCGCGCCGACGAGCTGTATGCCGAGCACGGCAACCAGTACGATTACTACAGTTCCTTCCGATGGCTGCTGCACCCCGTCATGTGCGTGAAGGGCGAGGACCGGCTGGCCTTGCCGATGGGCAACCTGTCCAACCGGTACCTGCTGACGCGCATGGGCTTCTTCAACCCCCACGCGACCGACTTCATCCTGAATGTCTTCGCGTACCTGGGTCACTGGCTGCGGTTCTACGCGTTCTCGCGGAGGAGCCTGGTGTGGACCTGGCTGTGGGGCAGCCTGGTCGTGATGCAGCGCCTGCTGCGCCAGAAGAAGGCGCTGCACAAGGCCCCGGCCGAATACGACGACCGCCTGCGAACCGTCGCGGACGCGCAGGGACTGTCCTCGCAGGCCGTGGCGCGCCTGGCCGCCCTCCAGCGACCGCCCATCACCAGCCGCTTCTACCGAATCATCCGCGAGTTCTGGATCGACCGACTGGCCATCGCGACGCTGATGATCGGCGGCACCCTGACACTGGCGCTCGTGCCGATCCCGCTCTGGATCCAACTGATGGTGCCCCTGGTTGTCTTCCCGTTGGTGTTCTTCATCTACGAGCGCGCAGTGCAGGGCGAGGACGTGTTCACCATCGAGCGGCAGATGCCCCGATACGCCGCGCGCATCGCCCACCTGCTCCCGGTCCGGCTGGTCGCGATGGGCCACACCCACCGCCCGATGATCGTCCCGCTGGCCCGGGGCGTGGTGTTTGCCAACACCGGAACCTGGGCATCAGTGGCCCGAGCGGACGGAACGGGGGAAGAAGGGGGCTATCGCAACTTCCTGCTGGCCGACTTCGACGGAGCGGCCGAACCGACCATCACGCTGGGTTCGTTCGGTCCCGGGCCCAGCGCCGGTCCGTCCGACGCACGTTGACGGCCCCCTTCGCGCGTGCGAACCTGACCGACGTCGCATCCTGCCGGAGTTCGCCATGACCTCACGCATCCCCCGGCTCGTCCTGCCCCTCCTCCTGCTGCTGGCCGGGGCGGCCCGCGCGGAATCACCGCCTGCGCAGGAATCCTCGGGTTCCAAGGACTGGGCTCGCCAGGACGGTCCCCGGCTGAACATCGGCATCGACCTGGACATCTCGGGTCCGGTGCCGACGATCGCGTCCGACGCCGGTGTCCACGAGGTGAACGCGGGCGTCATGGCGTTGATCGCCTACGAGTCCAGCCGGATCCTCGCGATGACCCTGCGGGGCGGCATCCTGGGCAGCGTCACCCACGGCGGCGGGAACACGAACCGGACCTCCGACGGGTACCTGGTGCCCCTGCTGGTCGGCGTGCGCCTGCAACTGCCGCTATCGACGTTCCGCTTCCACATCGAGGGATCGATGGGCTACGCGTACAGTAATCGCTTCGATCGCTGGGTGGACAACGGGTCCGGGGCATCGCCACACCAGATGATGGCGGATCTGCGACTGGGTGCCGCGGTGTTCTTCAACAGCTATCTGTCGCTGGACGTTGCCCTGTACTACCGGTTGCCGAACATCCTGGTGCGCGTCCTCGACTCGAAGGACTCGAAGTACGCCCACACGTTCGGAACGGCGGTGGGCGTCGGGTTCCATTTCTGACGGCCCCCACGGCGGTCGCCTCACGAAAGCGCTTGCAGCGGGGCCATTCCAGCGGGCCGACCTTCCTGGCGTCGCGCCCCGGCGCTCAGTCGCAGGCACCCGCGTGCGAATACCGCCGATCAGGAAGACAGGCGTTCGCATCGATCCGGATCGTGTTCCCGTCGCAGTCGCACAGTGTGAATGAATGGGACGTGTGCGGGCAGTAGTAGGTCTGACGGTTGCAGAATCCATGAGTCTGGTCGCAGCCCGAGTTCCAAAGGCACTCATGCCCCTCGGGACAGTCCGGCTGGCTTGTGCAGGTGATCGTGTCGCAGGCGACCGCCGTGCAGGCCGCGATGGCCGACTGGGCTTCGCAGCCGCACCAGTTGCAGGAATCCATGACGCAACCGTTGACGCCGTTCGCCCTGTCGCCGCATGCGACCTGGCCGGTGAAGAAGCAGTCGAGGGGCGGGGGGCTCGCACCATCATCGGCACGGTTACCGTCGTCGCCATCGTCACAGGACCAGATGGCCAGCAAGACAACGCAGGCCACAAGCCACAGTCCAGTCGCGCGATGGCCGCAAATGCGGGTGCGTCGATCGTTCATCATGCCCCCCTTGAATTCCAGGATTCGGATCTGCCGTTCCCAACGATACCGAATCCCATCCCGCCAGATCCAGCATGGCACGGGCCTTGGGCACGGGTGAATCCATCGACGAAGCAAGAGATCAGGTCGGCCCGGATCCGTCGGAGATCCTTTGCCGAAGTTCGCCGTGATCCTCGGCAGGCATCCCCGGGTTCACAACGTTGACAATCAACCGGAATGGGCCGGGCGGCGGATTGACCGGACATCGTTCACGGCACGTCGCGGAAGTCCCGGATCCGGGGGGTGCCGCCGTCCAGGGCCGTGCGCAGGAAGTGCGCGGCCTGGCGACGCACGGCGTCCGAGGCCGGCGGATTGCTGGTGTCCGCCAGCAGGAAGCCATGGGCGGCGTTGTCGTAATAGAACAGCCCCGACCCATCGAAGTCCACCGCGTCCGTGGGCAGGAACGGCACCTGGCGCGGACACGGACACACCGAAGTCAGCCCCAGCACCCGGGCCATGTCGTTCGTCGGCGGGCCATCGAACGCGGTGTCGCCCACGACCGACTGCATCAGGATGGCACGCGCCCCCTGGCCGTCGTCGGCAGCCAGGCGGTCCGCGAACGCGATCGGGTCAAACGTATCCACCACCGCCTGCAGCAGGGACTTCAGCCCCCAGTAGACCCACCGATCCAGGCTGCCCAGCAGCGGTTCGACCGTGTCCGGCGCGCAGTTCGTCAGGCCGCCGCCTCCCACGTTCAGCACGACCGCGCGCACGCCCGGTTCCAGGGCGCAGGCCGGCGCGCCGGTCAGCGACCCCAGCGACTCGCCGATGAACCCGATGCCACCGGACAGGTCCAGGTCAGGCACGCCGTCGGGCGCCCCGACCGGCAGCACGTCCAGGTCGCCCAGCGTCTGGACGACGCCCAGGAACCGGATCAGGTTCACGTCGGACTGGATGAAACTGCCTCGGGCAATCCGCAGATCCGGGTTCAGGAAGCCGCCGTCCCCGGACAGTTCACCGTGCCCGTGCGCGTCGATGGCCGCCAGCGCCAGCCCCTGCTCGCCGAAGCGGCGGGCCAGGTGCGCCACGCGCTCCTTGTTGCCGCCGTGGCCATGGGCCATGACGACGACCCGGAACGGCCGGGGAATGGCCGGGTCGTCCGCGGGCAGCAGCAGCACGAACGGCACCTGCA
>JARKOL010000074.1 GCA_029975745.1 Myxococcota bacterium
CCAGCACGCCCGGCTCGTCCTCGGCCATCACGAACACCGGCGCGTCGAACACCCCCCCGGTTCGGCTGACCCAGTGCGCGTCCAGGATGCGTTCGTTGTCGGACGCCGCCAGCGTGGGGCACGAGCGCACATGGATCGTCACCCCCCGTCCGCGGGTCACGAACGCCAGGATCGGGTCGCCCGGAATCGGATTGCAGCATTTCCCCAGGTGCAGCAGCATGTCCTCGACGCCATCGACGGCAATCCCCTCCTGGCGCCGCTTGAACACCTCCTTCAGCCGCTTCGCGATGCGCTCGGGTTCGACCTCGGGCTCGGGCGCCGGAACCGAGTCCGGCTTCAGCACCTGGACGACGTCGGCAGTCCGGACCTTCTCGACGCCCACCGCCCGAAACAGTTCCTCGGGCGCCGCGAATCGGAACGCCTCCAGCAGCCGCTTCTGCTCCTCGCCTCCCGAAAACACCCGCTTGGCCGAGATGCCGTGGCGCCGGAACTCCTTTTCCAGCATCTGCCGACCGATGTCCACGGCGTGGGCGCGCTCCTCGGCCTGGAACCACTGGCGGATCTTGTTCTGGGCCCGGGACGTCGTCGCGAACGCCAACCAGCCGCGCTTTGGTCGGCTGCCCTTGGACGTCACGATCTCGACCAGGTCGCCCGACCGCAGCGGCGTCGAAAGCGGCACCAGCCGGTTGTTGACCCGCGCGCCCGTGCAGGCGTGGCCGACTTCGGTGTGGACCTCGTAGGCGAAGTCCAGCGACGTCGCGCCCTTGGGCAGCACCAGCAGGTCGCCCTTCGGCGTGAAGGCGAACACCTGATCGACGAACAGACTGGACTGGACGGTCTCCATGAACTGGTCGGGGTTGCGGACCTCCTGGGCCCACTCGATCAGTTGCTTCAGCCAGTTGAAGCGCTCCTGGTCGCGCATCTGGACGCCGCCGCCCTCCTTGTAGGTCCAGTGGGCGGCGATGCCCGATTCGGCGACGCGGTGCATCTCCCAGGTCCGGATCTGGATCTCCATCGGCTCGTTGCGCGGCCCGAACACCGACGAGTGCAGCGACCGATAGCCGTTGGGCTTCGGGATGTTGATGAAGTCCTTGAAGCGCGACGGAATCGGAGTCCACAGGTTGTGGATGTAGCCCAGCACCAGCCAGCAATCCACGACCTCGCGACAGATCACGCGGAACGCGACGAAGTCGTAGACGCGGTCCAGCTCGATGCCCTGGGTGCGCATCTTGCGGAAGATGCCGTACAGGTTCTTGGGGCGCCCGAACACCTCGAAGCCCGACAGGCGATTGGCCTCCAGCGTGTCCCGGATCGTGTCCACGACGTCGCGAATGAACCCGGCGCGTTCCTTCAGGCGGCGCTCGGCCTGTTCCTTGATGCTGGCGTACTCCTCGGGCCACAGGTAGCGAAACGCCAGGTCCTCCAGTTCCGTCCGCACCCACGAAATGCCCAGCCGTTCCGCCAGCGGCGAGTAGATGTACAGCGTCTCCTCGGAGATCTCGCGCTGCTTGGGCGGCGGCTGGTGCTCGAGTTCCCGCATGTTGTTCAGCCGATCGCACAGTTTGACCAGCAGCACGCGGATGTCCTTCGACATCGCGACCAGCATCTTCTTGAAGTTCTCGGCCTGCTTCTCCTGGCGGGACGTGAACTGGTACTTGGCCAGCTTGGTGACGCCTTCGACGATGCGGGCGACGTCGGGGCCGAAACGCTCCTCGATGTCCATCGACCGCTCGGGCGCATCCTCGCGAACGTCGTGCAGCAACGCCGCGCACAGGCTGGGCACGTCCAGCTTCAGCGTCGCGACCAGATCGGCCACCGCCAGCGGGTGCTGGATGTATGGGATGCCCGAAAGACGGACCTGGCCCTCGTGGGCGTGGGCCGCGTAGTCGGCAGCGGCACGGATGGGCGACAGGTCCGCATCCGGCATGTACTCGCGGACCTTGGCCAGGATGTCCTCGATCCGGTACACGGGCGCTCCCGGGGGCGTGCCTGGACGATTGTATGTTTCCCGGCGAAAAACGGCACTACGGAGTGTGATTCAGTTCAGCAGACCCGAGAATCCGCACCGCGAGGCCTGCACGTCGAACCGCGGAATCGGCCCGAACCCGGCCGGCGATTCAGTTCAGCAACAGCAGGATCGGCCCCAGCAGGGCCGCGATGGCGGCATTCAGGGACGTGCCGTCGGCGGGAACGTACGTCGAGGCGTCGTCCGACCCGCTGACCCCGGCCAGATCGACGAAGACCAGTCCGTTCAGGGTGTAGTCGTGGAAGGCCAGGACCGGCACGCCCGACGCCTTGCCGTCGGCGGCGATCGCGAACGAGGTGTCCTGGAAGTGCGCGGCGTCGGCAAGGGCCGCGCCGGATTTGCACAGCAGGCCGAACGTTCCCGTGGGGTACCCGGTCGCCGCGGTGTCGTCCGGACATTCCCACTCGACGATCATCCTGTTGTCCATCAGGAGTCCGTCGGTCGTGACCGCCGGCAGCCACACCCGCATCCCCGCCGACCGTTCGAAGGCCCCGCCCCAGTCGAACGCCATCACGTTGGGCAGCAGCCCCTGGAGCACGGCCACGACGTCATCGACCTCGAGGACCGTCAGGTCCAGGAAATCCGGCAGCGAGATCCCGAAGGTGTCCAGCAGGCCCGAACGGACCATCACCACTGCGATCGTGGCCAGCACCGGGAGGACGCCTCCATGCAGGGTCACCTTCGCCCCGGGCGTCAGGATGCTGTTCGATGCCTGGGCAAAGCCGGCCAGCGTCGCCTCGGAGAGCGCCAGGGCCCAGGGAGTCTCCTGGATTGCCCCGCCCTCGCCCACCGTTACCAGCGACCGGATGCCCAGCACTCGTCCCAGGGATGTCTCCTCGACCCAGGTCGTGTCGGTGCCGTCGTCCCCCAGGGCCTCGATGCGGTCCAGCGCCAGCGGCAGCAGCCGTCCGCAGTCGGCCAGGCGCAGGCGCGCCGAGGCCAGGAGTTCCTCGCCGTCCCCCGCGTGCAGGGTCAAGAAGCGCGCATCGTCGTTCAGCAGGTAGGCGGCGATCTGCGAAATCATCGAGAAATCGACCTTGCCGGTGCGGTGATCCTTGATCCAGCCGACCATCGACAGGATGTCGGTGTTCAGATCCTGGGCGGCCAGCGCCCCGATGATCCCCGAGGCGAAACTGGCGATGACCCGCATCCACAGGACGTCGCCGGAGTCGAACCGCCCGGTCAGCAGGAAGGTGGGCTTGATCCCCAGATAGACCGGCACCGTGTCGAATGCGACGCCCGGTTCCGCATCCCCCATGGCCTCCAGGTGTTCCAGGGCGTCCTCGAACAGATCCTGGAGCGCCGCGAAGGTGCGGTGCAGTTTCTCGGCCAGGATCTCGCTCTGGGTGGCGCCGCCCGCCGGCCACACGCCGATCGACGCCGCGTTGTCGGGCAGACTGGGCCCGGTCATCTGGCCCGTCGCGACCGTCAGCAGCGTCACGAACTGCTCGCCGGCCAGGATCAGCGACGCCAGACCCGCGCCGAAGCGGGCACGCGGGTCATCGGGGCAGGTCGCCAGCGCGTCCTCGAAGGCGCGCAGGGCCAGCAGCGGTTCGGCCTTCTCGAGCCAGTCCACGCCGACCGCCACCGCCGCGTCGTCGCCGCACGCCGGGACGTCCACCCCGACATCGGCAGGGTCCGGCACGTCCGCCAGGGAGTCGGTGCCCGGGTCGATGAGGCCGTCGGGACGTTCCCCCGGATCGTCCCCCGAGCCCGGGTCGCCGATGCCATCCGACGGGACGTCGCCCGGCACATCGCCGGACACGTCAGGCCCGCCGCCGGAGCCGCCACCACACCCCGCCAGCCAAAGGGCCGCGAGGACCGCCACCCAGGAGCCTGCATGCAACGTCTTCATGGCGTCCCCCTCAGTCGTCGATGAACTTCGCCTGGGCCGGTCGCGGCACGTTCCCCTTCATGACCCGCCACAGGATCGTCCCCAGCCCCGGACAGCCGTCCAGCCCCCGGTCACCACATCCCTCGGACTCGGCCTGCATCGGGGCGCCGACCGGATTGACCTCGTACGGCACGTCCACCGGCACGGCCAGGTAGGGGGTCATGTCCGGCGCCTGCACCTCGCCATCGACCCAGATATCGACCATCGGCGGGGCGTACGCGTCGTTCTTGCCCATCGGCGGCAGTCCCAGGATCAACTGGATCGTCCGGTACAGGCTGGGAATGTCGTAGTGGACCGACGAGATGTACCCCCGGCGGACCCACGGCGACACCACGGTGCAGACCGACCGGTGGGGATCGACGTGGTCGCCGGTGCCCTGGGGGTCGTCCTCGATGATGAACACGGCCGTCTCGGGCCAGTACTCCGAATGCGACAGCCATTCGATCAGCATCGCCGTACCCATGTCGTTGTCGGCGACCATCGTGGCGGGTGTCGGGAAGCCGGCCCGCGTGCCGTAGGTGTGGTCGTTGGGCAGCAGCACGAAGATGAACTGCGGAAAGATGCCCAGTTCCCATTCCCGGATGACCTCGGCCGCCTTGTCCACGTCCCACACGCCCATCGTCCAGAACGGGTACTTGGGGTCGTAGTAGGCGGCGTACTCCTCCAGGAAGCGCAGGCCGAAGGACGGGAATTCACCGTAGTTGCGGAAGGACACGCCGTGCGCGTAGCACAGGTCGAAGATCGTCGGCGTGGGACCGTCGGGGATCAGCGCGTCGTCCAGCCCCGGAATCGCCAACTGGTCCAGGTGCGACTTCTCCATCAGGTCGTTGCACTGGGCCTGGGTGACCCACTGGTGCCCCTGCAACGAAACCTCGGCATTCGCGTAGTAGTTGTCCAGCGTCGTGAAATCCCTGGAAAGATTGTGAAAATTCGGGATGTACTTCTCGCCGAATACCACCAGCGCCGGGTCGCCGTCGCCGATGGGGTCGCCGTCGGCGTTGGTCAGATCGCCCAGCAGCATGTCGTACGTCTTGTTCTCGCGAACGATCAACACGACGTGCTTGATCGGGGACTTTTCGGGCCCCTGGAGCACCGGCACCGTCTCGGGATCGCAGGACCCGGTGAAGAACCTGGAACCGCGGCGGTTGTTGGCATCGACCTGGGCCGCCCACGCCTGGAGGGTGGTGGCGTCCGGCCACGGCAGGGTCGCCAGGAACCCGGGGATGCGCTTCAGGCCCCGCTTGTCGGGGTTGCCCATCCCCTTGGAAGACAGCACGAACAGCCCGGTCGGATGGGCGATGACCTCGGTCGGATACCAGCCTGTGGGCACCGCGCCCAGCGTCTGGCCCGTGGCGACATCGACCGCGAACACGGCGCTCATGGCGGCGGCGCTGGCGTACAGCGTGGCACCGTCGGGCGACAGCGCCAGCCCGTTCACGTTGCCGTGCTTGAACTGGCGGGGATCGCCCGACAGGTCGAACCGGCGCAGCACGATCGCCGTCGCGGTGTCGATCTCGGCGACCTCGTCCGCGTCGGCCGACGCGACGTACAGTCGCGAGCCATCGGCGGACATCGCCATCCCCTCGGGACCCTTTCCGACGGCAATCTCGGCGGTCAGGGCGCCGGATGCCAGGTCGATCGCCGTCACCGTGGACGCGGACAGGTTCGAGGCCCACAGGGTCTTGCCGTCCGGGGACAGCAGCAGGTCGTACGGCAGCGCGCCGCCGGTCCGCAGCACCCGGACCAGGGACTCGTCGGCCAGGTCGATCTCGAAGATCTTGCTGTTCGTGTTGGCGACCGCGTAGGCCCGGGACCCGTCGTGCGAGACCACCACGTCGGCCAGGAAGCCGTTCAGTTCGATGTTGCGTCCGGGCACCGTCAGGCGTCCGTCCTCGAGCACGTCGAAGAACCACAGGCGCGCCCCGTTGCCGACCAGCAGGCGTCCCCCGTCCGGAGTCAGCGCGACCGCCTTGAAGCCGACGCCCAGAGCCACCGTCTGGAGCAGCGCCCCGGCGGGAGCCAGCGACGGCGAATTCGCGGGCGCGGCCTGGGAAAGGTCGAACACCATCAGGGTACGAGTCGCCTCGCCCGTGTGCAGCACGTAGGCTCGCGTGCCCTCCGCGTTCAGCGCCAGTCCCAGGGGAAAGTCGGCCGTCGCGAACCGGGTGCCCGCCGGCGTGATGGCACGGCCGTTCGAAAGCACCGCGGTGTGCCCGTCCGGCGCGATGCCCGCCTTGCCCAGCGCCTCGGCGGACAGATCCTCCGGCGAGCAGATCAGCGGGTTGGCCGGCGTGGCCACGGGACCCGTCGGCGACGCAGCGTGTTCGCACGCCGCCAGCAGGCATGGCAGCAGCGCGGCAACGGCCGGCAACGCCCAGCGCCACGCGGCCTCGGGTGCCCTTGAACTGGCTTGATTCATGGCGGAATCCTCCTGCGGGACAGTCCCGTTCGATCTGGGGCCAGGGGCGAAGCGTACCACGACCGGGCCTCGATTCCAGAGGGAAGACGCCACGGGAATTCCTCGAAGTGCAACGGCGGGTTGCCGACACGAGGACTGCGTCGCCCGGCACCGGGCGGCCTCCCAAATCCACCATCGCCGCGATTCGGTCGGCGATCCAGGGCCATCTGCTGCGTTGCCTCCACCAATTTGGTGCTCGATGTACCGCAAGTACACCTGCGCCCAAGTCGGCTTGTCGCCTTGCAGTTGACCCTGTCCAGCCGACCTCGGTCATCGGCTTGACTGCTGCTTCTGGGAGCGTCGCGACCGCTTCACTTCAGGCGGCTCCTGATGTAACCTTGGTGCGAACGGAGTTCGTGATGCCTCCGACCCCGCCGTCCCCTTCCCGACGCAACGAGTCCCGTCCCTCGGGCGCGAAACGGCCCTCCGGGCACGCGCGCAAGGGGCCGCCGCCCGGCCGCAGCGAGAAGGACGAGGCCACGCAGTTGGCCACGCGTTCGGGCATCCCCTTTCCCCAGGCATTGCTGGTCGTTCGTGGCGAACTGAAGCTCAACGACGTCCTGAACCGGATGTGGCTGGCGGACAAGCACGCCCGGCTGGTCCGCGAGGGCATGGATCCCAGCCTGGCGGGCCAGGTCGTCCGGGGACGTCTGTCCCCCGAACGGGCCCGCGAGATCCAGGCGCTGTGGCAGCTCCAGTCCGGCTCGTTCCACTCGGACGCGCTGCGAGTCGATCGCACCGCGCGACGCTTCCTGCTGCCGTTCGAGGGCCCGCCGCTGGTGGGACTGGTGGTCCGCGTGTCCCGGTACGACGTGGCCATCGTCGATGCGAATGGTGGCCTCTCCACGCTGAAGAAGCACGACCTGAAACTGCACGGACCGGCCGAGGCCCTGGCCGCCGCCGTGGGTGCCCTGGTCCCGGATCCCGCGATTCGCGAACTATCCCTGAAGGCTTCGGATTCCTTGGACGATCGATTCCGACCGACCGAGGCCCTGGCGCGCGAGTGGGCGGCGAACCGGAAGCCGCGGCGGTTCCTGTTCCGTGACGGTGACTCGCTGGTAGGGATGCCGATTCGCGTCGCGCTGTTCGAGATCGAGGTGGACTGCGGGGACGGGGCCACGGTCTGCCTGATGACCCATGCCCTGCTGAAGGACCGCCCGTTTCAGGACCCGATTTCCGGATGAGCGGCGACACCGCCAGACGCGGCGCAGCCCCGGCGCGCGTCGCCGACGTCCTGCTGCTGCTTCCCTTGGCGCGCACCTACAGCTACACGATCCCCTCCTCGATGACCGCCGACGTGCGGCCGGGCGTCCAGGTGCGCTGCGCCGTTCGGGGCCGGGCCGTGGACGGCCTGGTGGTCGCCGTTCGCGACCAGCGCCCTGACGATCCGGTGCTGTCCCCGCTGTCCGGAACCAACCCGCGTTCGCCGTGGCCCCCGGATCTGCTGGACCTGCTGCACTGGACATCGACCTACTACGTCGCCCCCCTGGGGGTCGTGGCCCGAACCGCGATGCCCTCGCTGTTCGCCCGCCGCCTGCCGAAGCAGGATCGGTTCGTCCGGTTCGTGGCCCGCCCGGACACCCCGCCCCGATCCGAGCGGGTCGCCGCGATGCTGGACGCCCTCCAGACCGCGGGAGCCATGGAGCTGGAGGCAGCCCGCGCCCTGATTCCCGGCGGCGCCGAGGTCATCCGGCGGTTGCTGGCCCGGGGCGTGCTTCGGATCGAGGAGCGCGAACCCGGCCCCCCGCCGCCGCCGCCCCGCCCTGGGGCCCCGACCCACCCGCCCCTGGTGCTGAACGCGCACCAGTCCGAGGCCCTGGACCGGATCCTCGCGTCGCTGGACCACGGGTATTCGGCATTCCTGCTGCACGGCGTGACCGGATCGGGCAAGACCGAGGTCTATCTGCGTGCGATCGAGGCCGTCCTGGCGCGCGGTCGTGGGGCCATCGTGCTGGTGCCCGAGATCGCGCTGACATTCGAACTGCGGCGCCGGTTCGAGGAACGGTTCGGCGCGCGTGCCGCCATCCTGCACAGCGGCATGCCCGAATCCAGGCGCGCGCGTGCCTGGGACGACGTCCTGGCGGGACGCACCCGGGTCGTCGTCGGAGCGCGGTCGGCCATCTTCGCCCCGATGCCCGACCTGGGCCTGGTGGTCGTGGACGAGGAGCACGAGACGACCTACAAGCAGGGGGACGGCCTTCGCTACAACGCCCGGGATCTGGCGCTGGTCCGGGGGACGCTGGCGAAATGCCCCGTCGTCCTGGGATCGGCGACCCCGTCCCTGGAGACGTTCCAGAACGCGCACGACCACAAGCTGACGTACCTGGGACTGCCCCAGCGCGTCCAGGCCCGCCCGCTGCCCGACGTGACGTTCGTCGATCTGCGATACGAGGCCTCGGTCGGCGGCGAGCGGCTGTTCTCGGCCGCCCTGCGCGACGCACTGGCCGCGACGATCGCCCGGGACGAGACGGCGATTCTGTTCCTGAACCGTCGGGGATTCGGGCGCTTCCTGGTGTGCCGAACGTGCGGGACCGCGGTCCAGTGCCCGAACTGCAGCATCACCCTGACGCACCACGCGCGCCCCGATCGGCTGCGCTGCCACTACTGCGACCACGCGGTGTCGGTGCCGAACGAATGCCCCACGTGCCGGTCGTCCGAGGTCGCCGTCATCGGCTTCGGCACCGAACGCGTCGAGGAAGAGGTGGCGAACCTGGTCCCAGGGGCCCGATGCGGACGCCTGGACTCCGACACGGCGACCGCCGGGGGCCTGGACCGGATCCTGACCGCGTTCCGTTCCGGCGACATCAACGTGCTGGTCGGCACCCAGATCGTCGCGAAGGGCCACGACTTCCCGCGCGTGACGCTGGTCGGCGTGCTGCTGGCCGAGCAGTCGCTGGCGTTCCCGGATTTCCGGGCGTCCGAGCGGACCTTCCAGTTGCTGACCCAGGTCGCGGGCCGGGCCGGTCGGGGGGATGCGCCGGGCCAGGTCATCGTCCAGACGTACAACCCGGACCAGTACGCGCTGCGGTTCGCATCGACCCACGATTTTCTGGGATTCGCCGTGACGGAAAACCGCCTTCGCCGGGAACGCGGCTATCCGCCGCACGCCTTCCTGGCAGCCGTCGAGGTCTCGTCCCCCGATGCCCACGAGGCACGCCAGGTGGCCGAGCGCGTGCGCGACTACCTGGCGCAGTTCCTGACGACCGAGGGCCCCGCGGGCCGCGAGGTGGCGCTGCTGGGACCGTCGCTGGCCGCGATCGAGCGACTTCGCGGACGCACGCGTCTTCACCTGCTTCTGAAGGGCCGCAAGCGCAGCGTCATGAACGCGGTGCTGTGGAAGCTGCATCGACTGGTGGGCAATGGCCACGGCCAGGTGCGGATCATCCTGGACGTCGATCCCCTGACCCTGATCTAGCCCGTCCCCGTCCCCGTACCCGTACCCGCGCCCGTACCCGCGCCCGCCCCCGTCCCCATCCCCGTCCCCGCCCCCCGGATCCGCCCGGCGGCGTCGCGCATTCGCCTCGCCAGGGCCTCCTTGTCCCCGAGCCCGGCATCGACCCCCGCCGGCACCTCGAACCCGAACACGGGATCGACCCGCCACCCGGAAAGACGCCCCTGGAACGCGTCGCGCAGCAACCCCTGGGTGTCCGCCACCGCCCGGCGCGTGGTGCCGCCCCCGGGCCAGCCGGTATCCACCAGCCAGCAGTTCGGCGCATGGTGCCGCAGCTTCGCCAGGAAGCGATCGACCACCGTCGCGACCGGCAGCATGTGGTGTCGGGCCCCGCATCCGGGACTGAACGCCAATCCGGCGTCGGTCGTCTCGCCCGGGGCCGCGCCATCCCGCGCCGCCGCGTATCCCAGGGCGAACCACTGGGCCGCCTGTTCCACACTCAATCGCGCCAGGGCCGGCAGGGCCCCGGTCGCGTCGGCGACCACGAAGACGACATGGGGCGGGTGGCCCGTCAGGGCCCCGCGCCACACGGGCTCCAGGCCCGACTCGGTCCACAGCACGGCACCCTCGATCCCCTCGCCGCCCAGCCCCCGGGCCAACGTCCGCCGTCCGGTCCCGTCCAGTCCCAGGAACAGCGCCGTCCCCTCCGGTCCGGTTCCGACAACGCCCGGCAAGGCCAGAACGCCCTGCCGAGACCGCAGGAAGCCGACCGCCTTGGCCACCGCGTCGAACAACTCGGACGACGCGCAGGACCCGCCCAGAAGCACCAGGGCACGGTCCGGATCCAGGATGCAGCAGCGCCGACCGGCGGTTCCGTCGATCTCGGGCGATGCCTGGAAGCCTGCCGCCACCACCACGGTCAGGTCCGGCAGGAACGTCACGACGTCCTCGGGCGCCACAGGGTGCAGCCGCCGCGTCGCGTGCAACGCATGGCTCGCCCGGTCGCTGACCACGCGGACCGCGGTCCGGTCGTCGGAATCGGTCCCGGCGAATCCCTCGACCACGAACACCTCGCGCCCCTGCAGGGCCGCCTGGATGCGCCCCCACACGCGACTGCACGTCGTCGGCGAGAACGGTCGGTTGTGTTCGGACCAGGCGATCCGGTCGGCGGTCGCGACCCCCTGGACCACGAAGCGGTCGTCGCCCGTCAGCGCCGGGTCCGGTCCACCCTGATCCTGGGCCAGCGCCGACAACGCCGCCTCGCCCGGATTCCACACCTGCCGGCCGACGTTCGCCAGGCCGCAGGCAGCCAGTCCGTAGGCCCCAGCCTTGGTGTCGCCCATCACCAGTCCCTCGTGCAAAGCCGATCGCCGATGTGAATGTCCCGCGGGGAATCCGGGTCCAGCGCCCATCGGATGCGGCGCACGCCCTCGACGATCTCGCGGACCGAGCCGCAGTACGAGATGCGCAGATGCCCCTCCATGCCGAAGTCCTTGCCCGGCACCGTCGCGACCAGCGCGCGATCCAGCAGGAACCCCGACAGGCGCATCGAGTCGCCGTCATACGCACGGAAGTCCGGCAGGCAGTAGAACGTCCCCTTGGGCACGGTCACGCGCACGCCCGGAATCGCCGCCAGTTCGCGCACCAGCACGTCCCGGTGGGTCATCAGCGTCAGGCGCAGGCTTTCGACGCCCGACTGATCGCCCTGGAGCGCCCCGAGTGCCGCCGCCTGCAGCAGCGCCGACGGGCACGACGTGGACTGGGCCTGGATGTTGGTCATCACCTCGATGACCTCGCGCGCCCCGACGGCCCAGCCGATCCGGAAGCCCGTCATCGCATAGACCTTGGACACGCCGTTGATCACGATCACCCGCGATTCGTCGATAGGCCGGTCGGTGAACGCGAACGCGGACGGGGCGGTGCAGCCGTCAAACACCAGTTGGTGATAGATGTCGTCCATGATCAGGAAGATGTCGCGCCGTTCGCACAGCTCGACCAGCCACGCAATCAGGTCCCGCGAGTAGACGGCCCCCGAGGGGTTGTTCGGGCTGTTCAGAATCACGGCCTTGGTGCGATCGGTGATCGCCGCCTCCAGATCGCCGCGCAGCGGTTCGAACGCCCCGTCCGGCGGCGCGACCACCACGGGCCGCCCGCCGACCATGCGCACCATCTCGGGGTAGCTGACCCAGTACGGGGCCGGAAACACCACCTCGTCCCCGGGATCGACCATCGCGGCCAATGCGGCGTAGAGCGCCGGCTTGGCCCCCGCCGCGACCATCACGTTCTTCGGCGATACCGTGCGCCCGTAGTGCTGCTCGGTGTATGCGATCACCGCCTTGCGCAGCGGCAAGATGCCCGCGGTCGGCGTGTACTTCACGTCCGCGGACACCAGCTTCGCCGACGCCGCCAGGATCGCGTCGATCGGCGCCATGGACTTGGGCTCGCCGCTGCCCAGATGGATCAGGGCCTCGCCCTGGGCCTTCAACTGGTTCGCCTTGTCGTTCAGGGCCAGCGTCGGCGATTCGGCGATGGTCCGTGCCAGCGTTCCGATGCGCATCGATTCCGCCTCCGTGGGGGTCCACACAGACCGCATTCCGCGGCGTTCCTGGAATCACTACCTTTGTTGCAGGTTCCTGGCAAGTCCGTGCCGACGGGAGTCAGGCGGTTGCCTCGTTTGCCTTCGATTGGGACGTCCGTCCGCGCAGCCCGCGACGACGCCCCAGCACCAGCGTTCGAACCGGCGGATTGAAGTAGCCGAAGCGAATCCCCGGAATCCGGCCGCGAATCGCTTCCATCGCGGCGGCCAGGCCAATCACCCGTCCCGCGCGCTCCGGCATGCCCGGCAGGCCCCGATAGACCTCGGGGTCGATATTCAGATTGCGCATCTGGACGAAGTCGGCCTTGCAGGCCCCCAGTCCGTCGATCGTCGCCTCGACGTCGGGTTCGCGGTCCGAGATCCCAGGAAACACCAGCAGGTTGACCGACACGAACCCGCCCGACGCGGCAACGACGCGGCCACTGGCCAGCACATCGGCCAGGGCGTACCCCCGGGGACGGTAGTAGGCGTCGTAGGCCGCCGCATCGAAACTGTTGATGGACAGCCGGATGGCATCCAGCCCCGCCTCGCACAGCGCAGCCACCGCGTCCGGCAGGCTGCCGTTCGTGTTCAGGTTGATCGTGCCGGCCGACGTGCGTTGGCGGATCAACCGGATTGCCGCCTCCAGGATGCGCCATTGCAGCAGCGGCTCGCCCTCGCAGCCCTGCCCGAACGACACCACGGCCCGGGGCACCCGGCCGATGTGCAGGCAGGCGACCTCGGCGATCTCGTCGGGGGTCGGAACGAACTCGATGCGCTGGTGCGGGGCCGTCACGTCACCATCGGGGGCGTGGGAAAGGCACCCCGCGCACCCCGAATTGCATCCGGGAGACGTGGGCAGCGGTCCCTCCTCGCGCCCCAGGAAGAAGTTCTGGGCCGCGCGACACCCATAGACCATCGCGCAATGCTCCAGATGGTGCGCCAGGCGGTTGGTCGGCATCCGCCGCAGCAGCGCCTTGGCCCGCCGACCGATGTCGTCCCGATCGAACCGGCACGGATCCTGGCGGTTGGACCGATCGACGCGAACCGCCGTCGTGACCAGGCGGCCACGCCACAGCCCCAGCGGCGCATACGCGAACAGGGGCAGGACTGGAGCGCCGTCCTCCCTCTGGTAGGCGGGCAGCGCCAGCCGCAGGTACGCGGGACTGGCGAACGCCGAGGCCCCCTGGACGCCCCGCAGCACCTCGGGCCCCCCGGTGTCCGGATTGATCCCGATCGGTGCCCGACCCG
>JARKOL010000337.1 GCA_029975745.1 Myxococcota bacterium
CCGGATCCTGGGCATCGACGCCCGGTGCGCCCTGGGGGACGACACTTCCACCCTGTGGGACGGCCTGCGGCGGGGTCGCGGCGGGCTTGCTTCGGACCCTCAGGGACGCTTCGTGGGCCGGATGGCCGCCCTGACCGGAGCGCCGGCGGACGCGCCCGACCCCAGGATGGCCGCGGTGGCGGCCGTGGCCCAGGGCGCCTGGCAGGACGCCGGCATGCCCCCCGAAGCCCTGGCCTCCCCGGACACCGTCCTGGTCGTCGCCAGCACCAAGGGCGACATCCGCGGGTGGCTCGCACCTCCCGGCCCCCGGTCGCTGGGACCGTTCCTACAGCGAGTGCGCGACGCGCTGGCCCACCGGGGGCACGCCGAGCTGGTGTCCTGCGCCTGCGCGTCGGGCGGGGTGGCCATGGCGCGTGCGGCGACGCTCCTGGCCGCGGGGTGGGGCCGCCACGCCGTGGTCGTCGGCGTGGACTGGCTGGACCCGTTCATCCTGGAGGGGTTTTCCTGCCTTGGGGCGACGTCGGCGCAACCGGCGCGGCCCTTCGACGACGCCAGGGACGGCATGTCCGTCGGCGAGGCCCTCGCGGCCGTCGTGCTGACCCTGGACGACCGGCCCGGCATCCGGATGACGGGTTGGGGACAGGCATCCGACGCGTTCACGCTGGCGCGCCCCGCCGATGACGGCGCCGGCCTGGCCCTGGCGATCCAGGAGGCCCTGCACGCGGCAGGCCCGGGGGCGATCGATGCGATCTGCGCCCACGGCACCGCGACCCAGGCGAACGACGCGATGGAGGCCGCCGCGTTCCTGGCCGCCTTCCGGGGCACCCCACCGCCCGTGTTCGGCATCAAGGGCGCGGTGGGACACACCCTGGGCTGCGCGGGCGTACTGGAATCCGTGGTCTGCACGCTGGCCCTGCGCGACGGGTGGATCCCGGGGACGGTCGGGTTCGCCTTGACGACTTCCGGCCTGGACGTGACCACGACGGCGCGGCGTTCGCCACTGCGCAGGATGCTGAACACGAACTCCGGATTCGGCGGCATCAACGTGGCGCTGGTTCTGGAACGGGTGGATTGACGCGAACCGGAGATGCCTGATGAAGGCGACCTTGTGGGCGGCTTCGTACGTGAACCGGACCGTGATGGCGGGACCGCTGGGCCTGCGCACCTGGAATCCCGGCGGCACCGATGTTCCCCCCGATGGACGCGTCTTCTTCCCGGACTGGCCCCGGTTCACCCGGGCCGACCGGGCCAGCCGATTCGTTCTGGCGGCATCCACACTGTTGCCCCCGCTGCCGGGGGATCCCTCCCGCGTGGCCGTCATCCTGGGATCGCGAACCGGCTGCCTGGATGCGGACCGGGCGTTCACAGCGTCCCTCGGGGACCGCCCCCTGCCCGCCACCTACGCGCGCACGCTGCCCTCGACCGCCGGGGCGGAACTGGCCATCCTGCGGGGATTGCGGGGGCCGAACTTCACCCTCGTCCAGGAAGCCGCCCCGGACCTGTTGGCCGTGGCCGCGGCGGTCCAGGAGCTGGAGGCCGGCAGGTGCGACGCCGCCATCGCCGGTGCCTACGACGCGGTCGAGGGCGCCGACGGATCCGGCTGGGCCTGCCTGCTGCTGCTGGGCCGCGGATCGGTTCCGGACGCGCCCTCGCTGACGGTGACGCGCACGCCGACCCAGGATGCCGAATCGCCCCGGGACGGCAGTCCCCTGATCGACCTGGTCGAATTCCTGTACGATCCGGCCACCCCGCCGGAACGACGATGGTCCGCGGTCGGCGCGGGCAGCCGCCTGGAACTGGCGGTCGAACGCAAGCGAGGTGCCCCTTGAGGATCCTGCTGGTCTCGGCCAACCGGGAGCGCCAGCCCCAACCCGTGTTTCCAATCGGGATCTCGTACGTTGCGCGCGCGCTGGAACCGGACCATGAGGTCCGGCTGGCCGACGTTCTGATCGAGGGGCTGGACGGGCTCGCGAGGACGATCGACGACTTCGCCCCGGATCTGGTCGGCCTCTCGCTGCGCAACGTCGATGACACACGCCCCGATGGCCACACCCAGATCGCGGGCTACCGCGAGGTCGCCGCGCGGATTCGCCAAGGCACCCGCGCCCCCCTGGTTCTGGGCGGGTCCGCCTACACCCTGTTCCCGGACCGCTACCTGCTGGAACTGGGCGCCGACTTCGGCATCGCCGGCGAAGGGGAACACCTCCGGCTGCTGGCGGACGCCCTGGCCTCTGGCCGGGATCCGGACCAGGCCCGCGGCGGGTTGGGAATTCCGGGATTGCACCGCCCCGGACGGCCGGGCGTCCCGACGGTCCCCTGGCAGGGCCCGGTGGGGCACGCCGTCGCGGCCGACCGCCTGCTGGACGCGTACCGGACGGTCGGCGGCATGCTGAACGTCCAGACCAAGCGCGGCTGCTCGATGCGCTGCTGCTACTGCACCTACCCGACCATCGAGGGCCGACGCATTCGCAACCACGCGTCGGACGGGCTGGTGGACGAGGTCGCCCGCCTCGTGGCGCAAGGGACGCGCTTCCTGTTCTTCGTGGATTCGGTGTTCAACCTGGACCTGGACCACACGGCCCGGATGGCCGAAGAGATGATCCGGCGGGATCTCCGCGTGTCCTGGGCCGGCTACTTCGCGCCCAACCGCCTGACGCCGGACTATGCAAGGCTGCTGCGACGGGCCGGTCTGACGCACGCCGAGTTCGGGACCGAATCGCTTTGCGACCCGGTGCTGAAGGCCTACGGAAAGCCGTTCACCGTCGAGGACGTCCGGGCGGCCCACGATGCGCTGGGACAGGCCGGGGTCCACCGCGCCCACTTCCTGATCATCGCCGGTCCGGGCGAGACCCAGGCCACGGTCGAGGACACGATTGCCGTGTCGCGGACGCTTCCGGACACGGTGTTCTTCCCGTTCGTCACGATGCGCATCTACCCGGGCACGCCCCTGCATCGACAGGCGGTCGCCGAGGGTGTGATTGCCGCGGACGACCCGCTGTTCGACCCGGTCTTCTACCGGTCCCGGGACGTGCCTCCCGATTGGCTGGACGCACGCATGCGTCAGGAGGGCGCGGATCGCCCCAACTGGGTGCTGGACGAATCCCTGGACCGGATGGCGGCGCTGGTGGCCCGCCTGCACGCCCGTGGCCGCATCGGTCCGCTGTGGGAACTCCTGGCGCGCCCGTGATTCCCCGTCAGATTTTGTAAATCGCAGTAATCGTTGAAGGGCGAGCCAGGGAGTGATCACCGCTTTGGTGAAGGGGTCCGCGGCGAGGGGGCCTGTGGCCGCTCCGGTGCCCCCGCACCCGACTGGGGGCCGGCA
>JARKOL010000339.1 GCA_029975745.1 Myxococcota bacterium
TCTTCGGGCGGGACGGCGACCGATATCGCATCTCGGACCCGGTGCTCGCCGAGCCCGTCTGGTGCGCCGCCGAGGACCTGGCCCGCGCGCGATTCAGCCTGGGGGACATGGCGCCCAAGGGCCGCATGTACCACCCGATCCACGTCCCGAGGGACGTCGATCCGCGCCCCGCGATGCGGGCCGGCCTGAAGCAGTGCTGCGACCAGATGCTGAAGATCCCGTTCCCCCTGATCGGGATTCGCGGGATGCGACGCCTGGCGCGCGTCGTCCAGGGCTGGCCGGCGAAGCTGGGGCCCGAGCTGGCGGCGCTGAACGTCGGTCACCTGGTGCTGCTGCTCGAGGAGATCGGCACCGGCGGGGCGGGCTTCCGATTCATGTTCGCGGGGTTCATGCAGCAGGCCGCCCGGGACCTCCCGATTCCCGACCTGGCGGACGCCGGCACCCGCATGACCGCGGTCGGCGACCTGTGGCGCGAATTCGCGCTGCTGGCCAGCCGGACCTGCAAGGGCCGCACGACGGTCCAGGATCCCTATGGCCGCCTGGCCGCCATCCTGCTGGAATGCGCGGACCGCGAGCAGGCCATTCTGCGGGACGTGACCCGCATGCTGGAAACCGGCAGGGGACAATGAGCCTGTTGCGTGCCGAGTCGCTGGCCAAGACCTACCGGGGCGCCGCCGTGCCCGCGGTGGCCGGCATCGACCTGTCGATCGCCCGGGGCGAGTTCTTCGGCCTGCTGGGCCCCAACGGCGCCGGCAAGACCACCACGCTTTCCATGTTGTGCGGACTGGTGAAACCCAGCTCCGGCCACGTCCGGGTCGATGGGCGGGATCTGTCGGACCCTGGCGCTCGCCGGATGCTGGGTCTGGTGCCCCAGGACCTGGCGCTGTACGGCACCTTGACCGTCCGCGAGAACCTGCACTATTTCGGACGGATGCACGATCTTGGCGGCCGCAGACTGGCCTCCCGGGTCCAGGCATGCCTGGAAATGGTCGCCCTGACCGAGGCCGCCGACCGCCGGGTGGACGAGTTGTCCGGCGGCATGAAGCGACGGGCCAACCTGGCGGCGGGCGTCGTCCACGAACCCGCCATCCTCCTGCTGGACGAACCGACCGTGGGCGTGGACGCCCAGAGCCGGAACGCGATCTTCGACACGCTGACGCTGCTGGCCGACAGGGGCCTGACGATCGTCTACACGACCCACTACATGGAAGAGGCCGAACGCCTGTGCCGTCGGATCGCCGTCATGGACCGCGGCCGGCTTCTGGCCGAGGGAACCCCGGCGGCCCTGGTCGCCGGGCACCCGGGCTGCGAGACGCTGGAAGATCTGTTCCTGGCCTTGACCGGCCGGGCCCTGCGGGACTGACGCATGCGACGACTGCTGGCCACAGCCGGGAAGGAGGCGCGCATCCTGGGGCGGGACCGCGCCGGCCTGGCCGTTCTGTTCCTGATGCCGGCCGTCCTGGTGACCGTCGTCGCCGTGGTCCAGGAAGCCGCTCTGCGATTGATGGGCGCACCGAACCTGAAGATCGTGCTGATCGACCAGGACGGGGGCGAGGTGGGCCAGGCCCTGCGACGCGGGCTGACCGACGCGGGCGTCTTTGACGTCCTCGACCAGGTCGATGGGCAGCCGCCGCAGATCGACAACGTCCGACCCGCCGTGGCCAAGGGCCGCTTCCAGGGGGCCCTGGTGCTGGCACCCGGAACCACCGAGCGCGCGATGGAGCGTGCCGGGCGGCTGGTGGACGACCTGGTGGCGGGACGCCTGCCCACCCCGGGCCCCGTGCCCGGAACCGATGTGACCGTCGTCGCCGATCCGGCCCTGCCCGAGGCGTATCGAAAGCTGCTGCGCAACACCACCGGCGCGGTCCTCCAGGGCATCGAGACCCGCTTCATCGTGCGCGGATTCGCCAAGACGATGGAGGCCCGGATGCTGGACCGAATCCGCGCCGAGGTGCCCGCGGTCGCTGCCCTGGCCGGGTCCATCAAGCTGCCCGACTTCGCCATGCCGGATCGGCCGGGGTCGCTGCTGGCGGTCGATGAGGTGGCCGCGGCCAAGGAGGCCTGGATCTCGGAGGTTCCCTCGTCCGCCCAGCACAACGTGCCCGCCTGGACGATCTTCGCGATGTTCCTGATCGTGATCCCCCTGGCCGGCACGATGATCCACGAGCGTCGCGAGGGCACCCTGCGGCGCCTGCTCGTGATTCCGGGGGCTTTCGTCCCGGTGGTGCTGGGCAAGGCACTGCTGTACCTGGGCGTCTGCCTGGCCCAGTTCGCCTTGATGTTCGCGATCGGTCTCTGGCTGCTGCCGCTGCTGGGCGTGCCCGCGCTGGATCTGGGCGCCGCGCCCGGCGGCCTGCTGCTGCTGGGCCTGGCGACGGGCACCGCGGCGGTCGCGTTCGGAATGGCCGTCGGCGCCGTCGCCCGCACTCCGGAACAGGCGTCGATGTTCGGTGCGACGCTGGTCGTGATTGCCGCCGCCGTGGGCGGGGTCATGCTGCCCACGTTCCTGATGCCCAAGGCGATGCAGCAGATCGCGATCGTGTCGCCCCTGGGTCGGGCCCAGCAGGGCTTCCTGGACCTGCTGATGCGCGGCGCCGGCACCGGCGACATCCTGCCCCACGTCGCATGGCTGGCCGCGTTCGCGGCCGTCGGGACCGCCGTGGCGTTGACGTTCTATCGACAAAGGGATTGAATACGCCGACTCGCGAAGTCGCATTTCCAAGGAGGCTCGGGTGGACGCACTGGAACAGGAACTGCGGGCGCTGATCGCCGAGGCGTGCGACCTGGACGCCGGACGCCTGGCGGAGCTGGAGCTGGACGACCCCCTGGTTGGCCCCGTCGGGCCGCTGGGCCTGGACTCGCTGGACGCCCTCGAGATCGTGACGGCGGTCCAGCGCCGGTACGGCATTCGGATCGACGACCGGAACACCAGCATCCAGGTGCTCCAGTCGCTGCGGACCCTGGTCGATTTCGTCCGCGCGCAGCAGACCGCATCATGACGGCCGCTCCGGTGCGCATTGCCGGCCTGGGCCTGGTGTCCGCGGCCGGCATCGGTCGGGACGCCGCGGCGCTTGCCCTGGCTGCGCCCCATGCGGGACCTGGCCGACTGACCGCGTTCGACACGCCCCTGGCGGAGCGGATTCCCGTCAGCCAGATCGTCCGTCCCCAGGTTCCGGACGAGCAGCGCCGGAACGACCACCTCGCCATGGCGGCGGTCTCCCAGGCCTTGTCCGAGGCCGGACTGAACCCCGGATCCCCGGAGCTGGCGCGCGCCGCGCTGGTGGTCGGCACCATCAGTGGGGACGCCTTCGAGTCCGAGAAGCGCTACCGGCGGGAGCTGGCGACCCATGGACGGATCCCGTGCCTGACCGTGGAACCGGCCCCGGGCCGCATGGCCGAACGGCTGGCGGCCACCCTGGGGATCGGCGGGCCGGTCCTGACCGTCTGCTCGGCCTGCACGTCGTCGGCCAACGCCGCCCTGATCGCCTGGCAGATGCTTCGGGCGGGTCGCGCTCCCCGGGTCCTCGTCGTCGGGGCCGATGTCCTGACCGCGACCCTGGTCCACGGATTCGAGTCCCTGATGCTGCTGGACGGCGCGGGCTGCCGACCGTTCGACCAGGCACGCAAGGGCATCCAGTTGGGCGCGGCCGCCGGCGCCGTCGTCCTGGAGCCCGCCGGGGCCCCCGGGACATCGACGGACCGTCCCCTGCTGCTGGGTGGCGCCGCCCGTTGCGACCCGTACCACATGACGGCCTCGTCCCCGGACGGGTCCGGCGGCGAGACCGTGATCCGTGCCGCGTGCGCCGCCGCCGGCGTGGACCCGTCCGGGGTGGTCGCCATCAAGGCGCACGGCACGGGCACGCCGGACAACGACCAGGCCGAGGGCCGGGCACTGGCACGCGTCTGGGGCGACGCGATCCCGCCGTTCACCTCGCTGAAGCGGGTCCTGGGCCACACGATGGGCGCCGCCGGCATCGCGGAACTGGCCGCGTTCCTGGGCTGTCTCGAGGCGGGCTTCGTTCCGGCGTCCCAGGGATTCGAGACGCCGGACCCCGAGATTGGCGCCATCCCATTGACGAGGCCCGCGCCGTTCCCCGGCGGCACCGTCCTGCTGAACTACTTCGGATTCGGGGGCAACAGCGTGTCCCTGCTGGTCCAGATGCCGGCCCCTGGAGGCTCTCGATGACCGGAATCCTGTCGGCATTCGCCCTGTGGCCCCAGCGGGCCTCGGCGTCGGACCCGGACTTCCGGATTGGCGATCTGGCGGCGCTGGAGGCCCGGGTACTGACCGAGCGTCCGCGCCGCGTCGGCCGACATGCCCGACTGTCCCTGCTGGGCGCGGTCGCCTGCCTGCGGGATGCTCCCAGTCCGCCTTCCGGCGAACGCGTGGGCATCTACCTGGGCTCGGCGCTGGGCAACACCGCCCAGGAACACGAGGTGGTCGAACAGGCGGTCGCGGTGGCCTCGGGTCTGGCCGAGGGCCCGGCCTCCCCCGTCCACTTCGCGGCCTCGGTCAGCAACAGCGCCACGTTCCACGTGTCCCGCGCGACCGGCGCCCTGGGGCCGAACCTGGTGGTCAGCCAGGAGATGCGATCGTTCGAAGGCGCATTGGCGGCGGCGGACCTGGCCATCGCGTGCGGCGACATCGACTTCGCGCTGGTCGGCGGCGTGGACGAACACCAGTCCAACCGCGAAACGGTCTGGCGACGCCTGGAACTGGATCCAACGCTTCCCCTGGGCGAGGGCAGCGGCTGGCTGCTGCTGGGACGACAGGGGCCGCGCGGCGACCTGGTCTGGGTGGACTCGTTCCCCGAAACGGGGGATGCGCTGGTGGCGCGGATCCGCCACGTGCTGGGGCCGGAGGAGCCCCTCGTCTTGCTGCCCGGCCCCGGCGTGGACCCGCTGGATCCACTGGCCTCCGCGCTGACAACGCCGGGGCACGCCCCCCGAATCCAGGACTATCGAAGCCGTTGCGGCACCTTCGGCACCGCCGCGGCCCTGGCGATCGCCGGCGTGTTCGCCCCCGAGGCGACGCCCGGCCTGTACGTACACCTTGCGCGCAGCCACGGCACGCTGTGGACCGCCGCGGTGCGCCGAAGCCCGAACCCCTGATGCGGCGACCTTGTGCCGCGGGAGGAACCCGACGATGTGGATGAAGCTCATCTACCCGAAATGGCCGAAGCTGCCCGAGCAGACCGAGTTCCACCTGCCGCCCCACGGCCCGATCAACTTCGCCGCCAACGTCCCGCCCGACGTGGAACTGACGTTTCATGACGAGAACCGGGTCGAACTGGACCTGGAGGACCGGCCCGACGTGGTCGCCCTGTCGGTCATGCTGACGTGCGCCACGCCGCGCGCCAAGGAGATCGCCGCCGCGTACCGGGCCCGGGGCATCCCCGTCATCGCCGGCGGCATCGCGGTCGCCATCCACAAGGAAGAAATGGCGGCGGCCTGCGATGCCGTCTTCCTGGGCGAGGTCGAGGGGCACTTCGACGAGATGCTGGACGACCTGCGCCGCAAGCAACTGAAGAAGACCTACGACCGGATGTCGCAGTTGCCCGACATCGCCGCGGTCAAGACGGCGCGCCGGGACATCCTGGACTACGACCTGTACACCTACCGCGGCGTCCGCATGGTGGACCTGGTCCACGCCAGCCGGGGATGCCGGTTCAACTGCCCGCCGTGCAGCGTCGCGTACCTGGGAGGGCGCTGCTTCCGCCCGCGCCCGGTCGAGGCGGTGGTCCGCGAGGTCGAATCCATCGACAACGGACGGTTGTTCTTCGTCGACAACAGCCTGGCCCAGTCCAAGGAATGGGAACTGGAACTGTTCCGTGCCCTCAAGCCGCTGAAGCGCAAGTGGATCAGCCACCCGATCGAGGCCGACGACGAGGTGCTGCAGGCCGCCTACGAGGCGGGTGCCTGGTACGTGTACCAGGCCATCACCCAGCCCAGCGACGGCATCCGCAAGCGGATCCAGATGTACCGGGACCATGGCATCGGCATCGAGGGCACCATCATCCTGGGAGCCGACGACCAGACGAAGGACGACGTCATCCGACTGGTCGAGTTCTGCCTGGAGATGGATCTGGACATGGCCGAGTTCACGGTCATGACGCCGTTCCTCCACACGCCCTATCGCGCCCAGGTCGAATCCGAGGGGCGTGTCCTGCATAACAACTGGAGCGACTATACAACCGGCAAGGTCGTGTTCCAGCCCAGGCACATGACTCCGACCGAGTTGCAGGACCTGTACTACTGGGCGTGGGACCGCTTCTACGGCGCCGACGGCCGCCAGACCAAGATGGCCCGGCTGTTCCGCAAGGTCGTACTGAGGGAACGTGCCGAAGGCGTTCAGGTTCTGGCCGACGGCACCCTCCGCGGCTGGGTCAAACCGAACTGACGCCACGGCCCCAAGAGGCATCCCAGCCTCCTCCCGAATAGCGAAAAGTCAATCAATGTCGTGGCTTCGAGAATCGTGTTTTGTGAACCGCAATTGGTGTGATACCTTGAGCTCATGATTCCACCGGCATCCGCTGTCCACGCCGCCGATCGGTGGGGCGATCGGGCGCGCGTGTCGCACCCCTGTGCGACGATCGCGGGCGCTGAACCGTTGGGTTGGGAGGTTCCCATGGCCACAAATGCCCCAAAGACTCTGAAGGACATCGAGGTCTTCTCGGACATGGACGAGGAGGACCTGGCCGCGCTGGTCCGAGTGCTGCGCCGCCTGGTCGCGCTGCCCGGGGAAACGTTGTTTCGAAGGGGCGAGCGAACGCGCACCCTGTTCGCCATCGTCGAGGGCGTCGTCGATATCATCGAGCCGACGCCGGACGGTCGGAATGTTCCCCTGGCCTCGCTGGAGGCGGTGGACGTGATGGGCGAGGTGGCGCTGCTGGACGGGGGCCCACGGACCGCCGCCGCGGTGGCGCGACTGCCGACGACCTGCGTGACGCTGGATGCCGCCGGGCTGGAACAACTGCTCCATGATCGCCCCGAGGCGGCACGCAAACTGATGCTGCGTCTGGCCCGAAACCTGGCGGCGCGGATGCAGCGAGCCAAGGTCGATGCCAACCGGCTGGCCGAGCGCCTGGCCCAGGGTCAGGGAGCCGGGTCCGTCGGAACCGAAACGAAACGATCCTTCTGGTCGCGCCTGCTGAAGTCCTAGTCGCGCACCGGAAGACGGAGGGGACACATGAGTCACGAATCGACGGTTCCGGCCCGCCGACTGGCATTGCTGTCAGGGCTTTCCGACGACGAGATCCGCGTCGTCTCGCGGTTCCTGATCCGCCGGC
Source organism: Myxococcota bacterium (assembly GCA_029975745.1). Lineage (GTDB taxonomy): Bacteria > Myxococcota_A > UBA9042 > DTJE01 > DTJE01 > DUVQ01. Next base: position 7,290 of record JARKOL010000339.1, read on the forward strand.
CGCTGGCGGCGGGCGAGGTGCTGTGCATGGAGGGCGACACGAGTACGTCGGCCTTCATCCCGGTTCACGGTCGGCTCGAGATCCTGACAAGCTCCTGCCGCAGGCCGCTGGGCACGGTCGAGCCGGGAGAGGTGTTCGGACTGGGCTCGCTGCTGACCGACGGTGCCGAATCCGTGTGCTGTCGCGCCGCGACGGACACCATCCTGCTGGAACTGCGCCGGTCGGACTTCGAACAGATCGCGGCGGCCCCCGGCACGCTGGGCCTCCGCATCGTCCACCAGGTGCTCAGGCATCTGGCCCGCCAACTCCGGTCGATCGACGAGGTTCTGGACCAGTGGGATGTGCCGCCGCCGCCCGTCGAGGTTCCCGCGCGTCGCCAGGCGCGCCCCGCGGCCCCCGAGCCCGTCGTTGCACCCGAGGCTCCCGAGGTCGAACCGCCCCAGGCGCGCCCGTCCCGCAAGCGGGGCAAGCGCGCGGTCACCGACACCGACGAGCAGTTGCTGGACCGCATCCGCGAGTATTCACAGAAGGCGGGGCTGGGCGACCTGGACAACATTCGCGTGGCGCGTTCCGGCGACCAGAAGATCCGGCCCGCCGGATACGACCCGATCCGGCGCCGGTAGGAGCCGACGCAAGAAGCAGCGGCCCGACGCGACTCAGCCCACCGCGGTTTCGTCGCCCGGCAGGACCAGCGGTTCCAGGCCCGCCACATGGCTTCCGGCCAGGAACGCGAAGGCCATGGCGGGCCCGATGGTGCCGCCTCCACCGCCGTACCCTGCACCAGGCCCACCCACGCCGGCGTTGTTCCCCGACGCGTACAGCCGACCGATCATCTTGCCCAGCGGGTTCAGCACCTGGCCGTTGCCGTTGACCCGGGGGCCGCCGCAGGTCCCCAGATCGGCCGGCGCGACCTCGACCGCGTAGAACGGCGGCTTGTCGATCATCGCCAGGGTCGGTCCGTAGCCCAACTCGTAGGCGCTCTCGCCCCGGTGGAACAGCGGGTCCCCCCCGGCGGCCACGTGGTTGTTGAACTCCGCAACCGTGGCCACCAGCGCGTCCGAATCCACGCCCATCTTGACCGCCAGTTCCGCCAGGGTGTCGGCCTGGAAGACACCCGCGGCAGTCGAAGGCTTCGACTTCTTGTCCGACACGTGGAAGGCCGGCAGGTTCGAATCCGCCAGGTCGCCCCAGTTCTCCCAGCCCAGGAATGCCAGCCATGCCGGATCGTAGGGACTGGCCTCGTTGCAGAATCGCCGACCATGGCGATTGACCGTGATGCACCCCGGCATCCGGCGCTGGATCAAGGCGTTCAGGGTCGCCGGCTTGCCCTCGGCGGCCAACGCCTCGGCCTCGGCCTTGTACACCACCCCACCCCAGCACTCGTTCATGTTGCGAAGATCGGCGCCCACGGCCATGGCCATCCGGATGCCGTCGCCCGTGTTGCCGGGATGGCCCAGTGTGTGGTCAGCCGGGCCGCGCAGGAAATGGCGCTTCAGCGTCGGGTCCCAGTCGAAGCCGCCAGCCGCCAGCACGACCCCCTGGTTCGCGCGGATCCGCAGCGGCGCCCCTTCCGACAGGGCCTCGACCCCCAGCACCTCACTCGTCCCGTCGGCACCCACCCGATGAATCAGGCGCACGGCCGGCGTCCCGGTCAGGATTTCGCCTCCCGCGGCGACGACCCCGTCAGCGAGGCACTGGATCAGCTCGGGCCCCTGCTGGAACACGACCCCCTGGTCCGGCCCGATGCTGCGCCCCGCCACCTTGGCGCCGGGCCACTCGGTGTGGTAGTCGCCCAGCAGCGGCGCCACCTGCCAGTTCAACGTCGTATGCTGCGCCACGAACGACACCATCCGCGGGCCGCCGTCCACGAACGCCTCCAGCAGCTCGTCATCCGCCTGTCCACGAGCGACCTTGCGCAGGTAGGCCAGGGCTTCCTCGCGGGAGTCTTCGTGGCCCGCCGCCTTGCCTACCGGATTGTTCGGAACCCACGCGATGCCGCCGGACAGCTTGGTCGAGCCCCCGATCTCGGCCGACTTCTCGAGCACCAGGACCTGCGAGCCCGCCACGGCGGCAGCCAGAGCGGCGGTCAAGCCGGTTCCCGCCCCCACCACGACGACATCGACCTCGCGGTCCCACTTCCAGGGCGATGTCGGCTCGGAACACGTGTCGTCCCCGTTGCCCGCAGGACCGTCATCGCAGCCCGTCAGCGACTTCACTCCGATGGCCGCCACGCCGATGGCAGCACCCGCCAGGAACCCCCGCCGCCCCACCTTGCCCATGGACTCCCCCCACGATTGTTGACGAAAGACGGGCGCCAGGGCCACCACCGCCACAGCGCCGCAGGATGGGAACCACGGCTACCAGGGTTGGGGCCGTCTGTCAATCGCCGAGGGCCATTGACGAATTCCGGGAATGCGGCAAGATCCGTTGCGACGAATCAGGGAGGATCCCGATGCGATGCCGTCTGGGCCTTGTACTGGTGCTGGCGACCCTGCTGTCCGTGGGGGCGTGCGAGTCCGCGGACCACGGGTCCGATACCGGTTACGACCCGGGGCAGACCTCGGACCCGGGCCATCTGAATGACCCCGGCCAGCCCCAGGACCCCGGGGCTCCCCTTGATTCCGGCAACGACATCGACGCGATCACGGGCGCCACGAAGCTGTGGCTGGACAGCACCCACTCCGGCTGGAAGAAGGCCGGCTGCTGGGGCGACGGCTGCCACGCCGACGATGGTCACCGTGATGGCCTGGACCCGTACCTCTGCGTGCAGTGCCATGGCACGAACGGGGCCTCGGCTCGTCCGGACGGTCACCAGGGCTACGCGACCTGCGCGGGTTGCCATCCGGCCCCCACGGATCATCCCTCCGAGGGTTTCCCCTCCCCGATCTCGTGCAAGGGCTGCCATCCGTAGCCCCCTGCCAGAGCGAAGACATCCCGCAAGAATTCCCGACGTTGCGTACGAAAAACGCATATGCTTGTCCGAAGTTCCGGGTGGTGGTGGTTCCCAGTCCTTACTGACAGCAGGGAGGGTCTCGTGAAGCGGAGGTTGGGCCGCAGAGAGTTCCTGAAGACGGGCGTGGGCGTGACGGCGGCGGTGGTGGCCCCGACATTCCTGAACCTGGGATGCGACAAGGGCGGGGCGGACAGCGCGCCGACGGTCCACGCGATTGTCGGCTCGGAGTTGACCGAACTGTTCGACATGGGGATGCAGGCGGCCCACGCCGCGGGCATCCGGGGCACGGCGCTCGCCGGCGCGACGGTGTTCATCAAGCCGAATCTGGTGGCGCTGGGCATGGAGATCTTCGGCTGCGGGTACGACCCGACGACCGGCGAATGCACCAAGCCCGAGATCGTTGCCGGCGTGGCCGAGCAGTGCCTGAAGGCCGGCGCCGCGCGGGTCACCATTGGCGAGGGGGCGCAGGCCGAGGCGTGGGACTGGCGGGACGTCGTCTTCCTGCCGGGAACGACGATCGCCGAAACCACGAATCTGGGCGACTTCGTGGCATCGCTGAACGCGCGCTACGGAGCCGGTCGCGCCGAACTGGTCTGCCTGCACGAGGCCGACCTGTGGGATGCAATCCCCTCGTCCTCGTCGGCCGCCCACCTGGCGGACGGCATCTTCGTGGGCCAGGCGTTCGCCCGGGCGGACCATGTCATCTCGATTCCCGTGATCAAGACCCACCAGTGGGCCCTGATGTCGGGCGCCATGAAGAACCTGTTCGGCGTCGCCAGCATCCACAAGCACGGCAACGGCATCTCGCGGTGCAAGCTGCACACCGGGTACGACGGCATCCCCTGCCACGGCGAGGCGGACGCCGGGGTGTCCGGAGCCTTCGTGGACATCGTGAAATGGCGGCGGGAACAGGGATTCCAGGATTTCGCCATCGTGGACGGCTCGATCTGCCTGGAGGGGGACGGCCCGCACAAGGCCCCGGTCAACAACGGCCTGTCCATCCACATGAAGGCGCGCAACGCCGCGGGCCGCTACTTCGTGCTGGCTTCCGACGACATGGTCGCCGCCGACGCCACCATCGCCGCGCTGATCAACATCCCGTGGACCGACGTCAAGGCGCTTCGCATGGCGCAGTTCCTGGGCCTGGGCGCGATCGAGGAGGTGGTTCTGAAGGGCGCGACCGTCGAGGAATTGCGCATCGCCGACTGGGCTCGTCCCGAGATCCGCCCCGAGTCGTACTTCAAGGGCTTCTGCTAGCCGACAACGTCTGGAATGTGCATCGAGGAACGGGCTACTGCGGTGCGGCCGCCTGCTGCTTCTTCGGCCCGCCCCAGTGGTAGCCCAGGGTCAGCGTCAGGTCGTGGGTCACCGAGGTGTAGGTCCCGGCCATGGGCGCGCCGTCCTCCAGCGTGACCTTGCGCTTCAGGCCGAACACCGGCATGTAGCCGACGTCCAGGTAGATCCCCTTCCAGATGCCCCCGAAGCTGATGCACGGCATCAGCCGCTCGGTGTCGGGCAGCATGGGGTCCACCGACTTGTCCGGAACCGGGTTCTGGTCCCACAGGAAGCCCAGCCGCAACGCCAGCATGTCCCGGAAGAACTTGTACTCCATGCCGATCCGCAACTGGATGGCGTCGTGGTAGTCCTTCTTTTCGATCAGCGACATCTGGCGGGCGGTCGGCCCCAGCTCCAGCCCCTTGGACAGGTCGAACCGCAGTTCGTCGTAGCTGGACCACTGGACCCACTGGACGTCCACTTCCAGCGACAGATCCTTGCGCGGCCAGAAACGCACGCCGCCCATCACGACGTGGGGCAGGCTGATCGACGCCTTGAAGTTCTGGTCCGGGAAACGCGACGCGAACACCTGGTTCACGTCGTAGTCCATCTTGCCGTTCTTCGCGGCGATCTTGATCCCGGAACGATACGCCAGGCCGATCCGGACCCAGTCCGCGGGCTGGTACATCAGGCCGACGTTGCCGCCGAACCCCCAGGCCGACGCCGCCAGTTCCACCGTGTTGGGGGCCGCGTCCCCCAGCGGGTTGGCGCCCAGCGTCAGGGCTCGCTTGATCGAGAACGACCCGTACATCGCGTTGAAGCCGACGCCCACCGCGAAGCCCTTGAAGGGACCGATGCTGATGTTCGGATTGATGGTGAACGTCTGCAGGCCCGACCTGATGGCCAGGTGGCGGCCTTCCCAGTTCTCGGGCCACTCCATCGACAGGCCGAATGCGGTGAACTCGGCCAGTCCAACCGCCAGCCAGTCGTTCACCCGGTAGGACGCGAAGAAGGACGGCACCACCTGGGCCGGCGTGGTGGAGGCCGTGTACTGGCCCTGCGGATTCCGGAAGCCGCCGTCGAAGAAGTAGGTCGTGGCACTGGCCTCCAGCCACAACCCCTCCATGAACGACAGGTTCGCCACGTTCTGGTACTGGGATGTGGGCCGACCGCCCTCGGCGACCAGGGCCATCGCCTGGCCCAGCCCGGCCGCGGACATCTCCTGGATGAAGAAGCCGTTAGCCCGGGCACCGGGCGCCGCGAACAGGATGGCCACCAGTGCCGCCGCCGCAACGGGATGCAGGATGCGTGTCTTCATCGTCTCCTCCTACTGCCCGCACGCCGCGGTGGTGAAGGTCCACACGAGCACCAGATCCTCGCGCTCTGCGACCACGTTGTCGGTCCCTTCGGCGCCCGGAACGCCCGGCTTGCCGTCGTCCCCCAGCACCAGCCAGTCCATGTGGGGCTTGTAGATGCCCCGCATCGCCTCCAGGTAGGACAGGATGCCGATGACCGTGGCGCCCGCCGCCTCCAGCGCGGCCTCGTCGATCTCGTCCTGGGCCCCGTTCAGGATCAGCGTGTCCAGGCGACTGTCCAGGTAGGCGGACTGCCAGATCGGCTTGCCCCCGGGGCCGGCGGCCACCAGCGGCGTGTCCAGGAACGACCACGCCCCGGCCGCGTTCTCGGTCTTCAGGGCCGCGCGCGTCAGGCCGAAGTACGTCTGGTCGGTGGCTCCGCGGCTGCCGTCCAGGCTGCGAATCCCGTTCGTCACGGCGACCAGGTGCAGCGCGCTGCCGGCCAGGGCGACCTTCGGCGTCGCGGTGACGGTCGCCTTGGCCCCGTTCGTCGCGGCAACGTCCAGCGGGACCTCGGTGTAGCTGGCGCCATCCACCCGGAACAGCCGAACCGTTGCGGGGGTGGCCGTCGCGAGATCGATCGGCTTGTCCAGCGTGAAGGTCAGGGTCCCGTTGCACGGCGCGTCGGCCTTGACCAGTCGCCCCTGGCCATCAACGGCGTCGGCGGGCTGCGGCACCACCGCTGGCATTCCCAGGAACGCCATCACCGGGTCGAAGTAGTCGGGCATCGGGTTCGTCGCGGTCGTGAAGGCGAATGCCGCCACAACCTGCGAGCGTGTCCAAGAACCAGCGACGCCGTCCAGGCTCTCCCAGATCCGCAGCACGTGGTTCGTCAACTGGCGGGCGCCCTCGGCGGACTGGGCGGAGGCCAGGTCCGGCAGCACGCTGTTGCGCGAGCCGCCGTCCGGACCGATGTAGGCCGTACCCGACTCGGAAAAGAGGTCATTCTGGGCGAACACCAGGAACGACCCGTCGGACTTGAAGGGATTGCCCTGGTCGTCCTTCACGCCGGCCTCGGACCATCCCGTCACGACCACCGCGTAGGTGTGTCCCGGCAGGAAGTCCGCCGGCGGCTGCAGGATCCCGGGGGACGGGAAACGCATCGACAACTTGAAGGGCATCTCGTCGCGCATCTCCCAGTTGAAGACGCGCAGGTACTCTTCGGGCTGGAACACGACCGGCGCTTCCGGATCGGTGATATCCAGGAAGTACAGGTTCGCCACCGGGGCGTTCATGCCGTCGTAGGGCACCACCGAGTCCATCGCAACCGGCCGATTGAACGGAATGGACGGCGCGAAGCTGGTGACGAACCCGTCCAGGCGGTTCATCCCCCCCAGCAGGGCCTTGGACAGCGGCGGATCCTCGGTGACCGGATAGCCGAGTCCCTGGGCCAGTGTCGCGGCAGCCGCATCGACGATCGGCAACGCCATCGTCGTCGGCGGCTGGGACGGCAGGGGAATTCCCGGAATCGCCACGACCTGAGCCTGGCGCACCGGGTTCAGGAAGTCGTTGGGCAGGGGCAGGACGCCCCAGTCCGTGTTCAGGATCGCGATCGGCTGGGTCGTGTAGTCGTAGGGAAGCGCGTCCTGGAGCGTCAGGTCGGTGCATCCGGCCAGCAGGATGCAGGCGACCAGCGTCCCAGCGCGCGACCCGCGACGCATGGCGTTTGCCGGCATGGGCGTCTTCTCCTCCGTGACGGGGAATTCCGCACGAATGATCTAGGCCGAAACCCGCATGGTGTCAATTCAAGGTCCCCACGTGCGAACCGGGGGCCGCCGCGGGTTGACGCCGCCACGGCGGCACTGGTACCGTGTCGCGCGAGGCGTCAAGGGGAGGCGTGGAGCCGATGCGTTGGACTTTCCTGGTAATCCCGGCCGCGGCGGTGGTGCTGGTCGCGTGTTCCGCCGGCTCTGACAGTCCGTCCACGGACCTGCCGTTCGTGCTGCCGGACCTGGTGGCGCCGACCGACGCGAGTCGGGACGCCCCGAAACCGGACGACCCGGGCGTCGATGCCACGCGGCCGGATGGCGAAACGGATAGCACCCAGGATCCCGGGGTGACGGATGCCCCCACCGACCCGGGAACGGACCCCGGGGCGCAGGATCCCGACATCCCCACGGTGTCGGACCCGGGCGTGGACCCCGGCCAGGCGGACACGGGCCCCCTGTGCGGCGGCCAGGTCTGCGGTTCGGGCTCCATATGCATGAACGGCACGTGCGAGCCGTGCATCTTCGCGGAGGCCTGCGGCACCGGGTGCATCGCCTGCCAGGCGCCGACGCCGCACTGCTACGAGGGCCGCTGCGTCAACTGCCGCACCGACTCGGACTGCGGCGAGGGCCAATGGTGCGATGCCCAGCAGTGCGCGGCCTGCGGGGACTCGGACCCGGCCCACTGCGGCAACCTGTGCGAGACATGCGAGGGCCAGACCCCGGCCTGCGTGTCGGGACGATGCGAGTGTACCCCGCTGTCCTGCGGCAGCCTGACCTGCCTGGACGGCACGTGCAACGACTGCTCGACCCCCGAGGCCTGCGGCGCGACGTGCGAGCCCTGCCCCGCGGCGACCCCCCTGTGCCACATGGGCGCCTGCGTCGCCTGCGTGCTGGACGACGATTGCGATGCGGGGCAATGGTGCGACGGGGGAACCTGCCAGGACTGCGGCCTGGACCCGTTGCACTGCGGCGCGGCCTGCGAGGCATGCACCCCCTGGGAGCCGACATGCACCGAGCAGGGCTGCATCTGCACGCCGGAGTCCTGCGGGTCGGGACGTCGCTGCGTCGATGGCGAGTGCGAGGGATGCGATACCCCGGCCGCCTGCGGGCCGAACTGCGTCCCCTGCGCCGCACCTACCCCGCTTTGTCGCGCCGGACAGGCGTGCGTCCAGTGTACCCGCGACGCGGATTGCCCGACCACCCAGTACTGCACGGGGTCCTGGACCTGCGCGGACCGCTGCTTCGGCGCCCTGGGCTGCGTGTCCGACAACGTCCCGGACGGACGCAAGTGTTCGACCGCGAAGGTCGTCGGGCGCAAGGTCGCCGTCGCCGGAATCCGGATCGCCGGGGACACCACGGACCACGGCAACAACGACAATCTGCCCAGCATCGGCGGCCCCGACTGCTGGGACGGCCAGGTGGACGACTTCTACCGGGTGTTCCTGATGACGGGCGACCGCCTGGCCGTGACGGCCACGCCCCTGTCCTCGACGTACCAGTTGTCGCTGAAGCTCTACCGGGGCACCGTGTGCAAGGACAACTGGAAGGCCGACTTCATCACCTGCCAGTGGAAGGGGGGCGACAACAAGCCCCAGTCGTTCGTTCATATCGCGGCCGCGGACGGCTGGCACACCATTGTGGTCGATGGTGCCAGCGCGTTCGATGAGGAGCGGGACTGGGGTCCCTACAACCTGGACATCAAGCTGGATTGCGTCGGCCCGCTGTGCTGCTGCAACTAGGGCGTCGGCGACGCATCCGGGGCATTGCCCATCGGCCGCACCTTCGCCTTCCGGGACCACTCCGAATCCGCCACTCCGGCCTTCGCCTGCACCAGTCGAATCAGCCTGGCCTGGTCGGGCTTGCCCTGGGGTCCCTCGCCGGACCACAACACCTGGCCCTCCGGATCCAGGAAGACCAGGGTCGAACGGCCGGGCACGGCATCCAGCGCCACGCCGGCCTCGCCCGTGAAGTCCGCGAACAGCACCCGGCCCGTCCGCGCACGCTCGGCATCGACGGCCTTGCGCGCATACTGGCTGGCTGGCCACTCCTTGAAGGCCCGCACGTCCGCGATCGGCATCACGACCATGCGCTCGTCCAGTCTGCCCCGGCGATGCAGATCCCACAGACGCTGCTTCAGGGAGACGTTCTGGCCCGCGGAGGCCCGGTCCTCGTAGATGATCAGGACGTACCTGCCCACGTGTTCCGACAGGCGGACCACGCGGCCGCCCTCCCCCTCGACGGGAAAGTCCGGAACCTGGTTGCCCTTCGAAACGACGGCCTGGGCATCGAAGCCAATCAGCAGAAGCGCCAGGAGGGTGAGTACCACGGTCCGCATCAGGGCGAAGTGTTCCCTGACGCGGGCTCCTTGTCAACGGGCACGGTGCCCTGCGCATCGTCCCAGTCCCAGAAAAGCTCGCGATTCGTCAACGGCGGGTCCTCGACGACCGGAACGCCCCCGTTGCCGCCCTCCTCCAGGCGCGCCACGCTGCGGACCACCTCCTCCAGCGCCTCGGTCTCGTCTCGCCAGTAGTCCTGGGTCCCGAAGTGCGGCCAGGTCGTCTGGAACAGGGGGTCGTGCCACCGACGCGCCAGCCACGCGGCATACCGGATCATCCGCAGCCCACGCAACGGCTCGATCAGCTCCAGCGAGGTCCGGTCGAACGCGCGAAACTGCTCGTACCCCTCCAGGAACGCCTCTCGAAGCCGCCGATCGTACGGGTCGCGCCCCGGGGCGATCAGCCACAGGTCCTGCACCGCCGGTCCCATCACCATGTCGTCGAAGTCCAGCACCGAAAAGGCGCCCTCGGAGGACACCAGGTTTCCCAGGTGGAAATCGCCGTGAATCCGGTGCATCTCGACGCCGTGAAGCCGTCGATCCAGCACCGCCGCGACCGCCAGCCCCGCGTCCAGGAAGCGCGCCGCATACGCATCGGCCACGATGCCCGCACCGTCCAGCCAGCGAAGTTCGGCACGCACCAGTGCCTCGGCCTCGACCCGGAGTCGCGTGGGCGCTTCCCGCAGGGCGCCAATCAGGTGGATTCGCGCGACCACCATGCCCAGACGCTCGGCCTCGGCCGCATCGATTTCCTGGGGCGTGCGCCCGGGAAGCCGGGCATGCAGGCAGTACCAGATTCCCTCGATAGCGCGCAGGGTCGTGCCGTCCGGAAACGGCAACACCGGACTGACGGGCACCTCGGCCAGAACCAGATCCTCCAGGAACCGATGCTCCTCCAGAATCTGCTCCTGGGTCCAGCGGCCGGGCCGATAGAACTTCGCCACGATCTGGCGACCGTCCTCGAGCGTCACCGCATAGACCCGATTCTCGAACGAGTTGAGGGGGTGACAGGACGCCCGACACGCAAGTCCGGAGGCCTCGACGGCTTCCAGAACCCGGTCCGGGGTCAGCGACAGGAACGAATCGACTCCGGTGATGTGCGACATACTCCCCCGCTACGGCGGACGTACGATAGCACGCCGCCGGCGGGGAAGAAAGCACCCGGAGTCCCCGACACGCGACCCGTCAGGGCCAGGGCCGGGGGAAGCCCGTCAGGATCAGTAGCGCCGGTCGCCGCGGTCGAAGCCGCCACGATCGTAACCACCACCGCCGCCGCCGAAGCCGCCGCCACGCGGGCCGCGATCCTCGCGCTCGCGCGGGAAATCGACCTTGATCGGACGGCCATCGACGATCTTGCCGTCCAGCTCGTTCTTGGCGCGGGCAGCCTGCTCGTCCGTCGCGAACGTGACGAAGCCGAAGCCCTTCGAGCGGCCGGTCGCCCGGTCGACAATCACGCGCACTTCGACGATCTCACCGAACTCCTCGCACGCCTCGCGCAGCGAGTCCTCGGTGGTCGCCCATGCCAGCCCGCCCATGAACAGCTTGTTCTTCTGCATCGGAAATGCTCCTTGGAACCTTTCGGGTCACAGACCCTTGAACCTTGCCCAAACCGGGCATGAACCGGCGCGAATGCCACCGCGGCACCCTCCGGCAGTACCTGGACCTGTCTCTCCAGCACGCGCGTCGTCCATGTTCCCGGTCGTTTCGGTCTGGTGAGGGACCGTGCAGGACTGGGGGCGAGGATCGAGTTCGGGCAGGGCAAGCCACCTCCAGGGACGAGTTACCGTATCAGACTGAATCCAGAAAAGCAAGAACTATTTTCGAAGCCGTCGAAGTCCGGCCTACTTTCGCCAGAACGCCGGAACCGCAAGCGCCGCAACGGTGTACAGTTCCAGGCGTCCCAGAATCATGCATACCCCCAGCACCACCTTCACGTCCAGGGGCAGGGCCGAGAAGTTCTGGGTCGCGCCGATTCGGGCCAGCCCGGGGCCGATGTTGCCCAGCGCCGATGCCGACGACGTCAGCGACGTGGCCATGTCGATCCCGTGCGCCGCGACGAACAGGGTCACTCCCACGAAAATCAGCAGGTACAGAAAGAAGAAGCCCGTCACCTCCTGGATGGCGTCCTCGGGAATCACCTGGCGACCGATGCGAACGGGCATCACGACGTGCGGCCGGATCATTCGCACCAGGCCGCGATGCGCCACCTTGAACAGCATCACCAGGCGAATCACCTTGATGCCGCCCGACGTCGATCCGGCACTTCCTCCGACGAACATCAGCACGACCAGCAGGATCTTCGAGAAGTCGGGCCACAAGTCGAAGTCCTGCGTCGCGAAGCCGGTCGTGGTCATCAGGGACGTCACCTGGAAGGCCGCGTGCGTCCAGGCCTCGCCGGGGCCGTCAAACCGAGCCGCCACGTTCGCGAACACCGCCAGCGTTCCCAGTGCCAGGATCGACAGGTACACCCAGAACTCGCGATCCCGCAGCAGGCGACCGAACCGCCCCTGGAACACCTGATGGATCAACGAAAATGTGGTGCCGGCCACGATCATGAAGGCGATGATGACCCAGGTGACGGCCGGCGACTGGAACGCGGCGATGCTGGCGGTGCGCGTCGAAAACCCGCCCGTGGACATCGTCGAGAATGCGTGGCACACGGCATCGAACGGCCCCAGCCCGGCGACCATCAGCAGCGCCGCCAGCAGCGCCGTCAGCAGCACGTAGATCTTCCACAGTGCCAGCGACGTTTCGCGAATCTTGGGATGCAGGTTCTCGCTGATCGGCCCGGGCACCTCGGAGCGGAACAGGAATCGCCCACCGACCCCCAACTCGGCGAATACCGCCACGAACAGGACGATGATACCCATGCCGCCAAGCCACTGGGTCAACGCCCGCCAGTAGAGGATGGACCGGGGCACGCCGTCCGGATCGTCAATCACGCTGGCGCCGGTGGTGGTGAACCCGGAAACGCTCTCGAAGAACGCATCGACGGGATGCGTCAGCACCCCGGACAGCATGTACGGCAGCCCGCCGAATGCCGAGATGGCCAGCCAGGCCACCACGACGATGGCGAATGCGTCGCGGCGCGTCACGCGCGGACGCCGAATCCGGAACCAGACGGCCGGGGTCAGGCCGGCGACCAACGACAGCGCGGCGGACAGGGTGATCGCGACCAGCTCGGTCCGCTCGCCGAACGCAAGCGCAACCGGCACCGCGGTCACCATCGCGAACCCGCTGACCACGACCAGGAGGCCGGCGGTTCGCAGGACCAGGCGGGGATTCACGCGTTCGCCCTCCGCTCGCCTACCCCTGGAACAGGTCGCCGATGCGCTGGCGCAGGGTCGTGTGGGGGAACACGAGCGCGCGCATGCCCGGCTCCAGCAGCGTGTCGCCGTTGGGGATCGAAACGCCCCGGTCCCCAATCAGACTGCACACGACGGCCCCCCGGGGCAAGCCGGCATCGCGAAGCGACTTGTGCGCCACCCGCGAGCGCTCGGACACGGAGGCCTCGATGAACTCGGCGACGCCGCCCAGGACCGGCGTGACGCCCTGGACACCGCCCGGCGGCAGAGTGGCGCGAGCAACCTCGCGGGCAACCAGCTTGCGCGGGCTCAGGACGACCTCCAGCCCCAGATGCCGACAGACCGCCTCGTAATCGTTCCGCGATACCAGGGCGATGCAACGCTCGACCCCCAGTTCCTTGGCCAGCCGACCCGCGATGATGTTCCTTTCATCCTCGCCAGAAACCGCGACGAACACCTCGGCGTTGCCGATGCCTTCGTCCGTCAACAACTCGACGTCGGTGCCATCCCCGTGGACGACGGTCACCCGCTCCAACTCGCGAGACAGGAAGTCGCAGCGGTCCCGGTCGCGCTCGATCAGCGTGACGTCCGGCAGGAATGCCGACAGCCCCCGGGCAAGCGCCAACCCGACCGTGCCGCCCCCCAGGATGGCGCAGCGACGCCCCGCCGGCCGCAAGCGCCCGAAACCTGCCTCCACCTCGGCAATCCGGTCGGTCCGGCCCATGACGAGGATTTCGTCCCCGACATGCACCGAGTCATCCCCCCGAGGGATCATCAGCATGCTGCCCCGACGGATCGCGACGATCAGGCTCTCGGCGGGAAGCGGCACGTCCGTCAGCGGAACGTCGGTGAACCGCCCCCCCTGCCCCACCGGGAACTGGATCATCTCGGCGCGATTCTCGGCGAAGTCCTCGACCGCAAGCGCCCCGCGAGTCCGGACCAGCTTGTTGATCTCGTGGGCGATCAGATAGCGGGTGTTCAGGACCAGATCGATCCCGAGCCAGTCGTGATAGATGCCCGATGGGTCCTCGAACAGCTCGACCTCATCGACGACCGCCACCGTGTGCTCGGCCCCCATCTCCTTGGCCTTCAGGGCCGCGACGATGTTGGCGCCGTCGCTGCCCGAGGACGCGACGAACAGGTGGGCCCGATCGACGCCGGCGCGCCGCAGCACGTCCGACCGGCCCGCATGCCCCTCGCACAGGCGCACGTCCAGCAGCCCGTCCAGGTCGGAAAGCCGGTCCACCGAGATATCGACCAGGGTGACGTCGTGGCCCTCGCGGGCGAACTGCTGAGCCAGGTGCTCGCCGGTCTCGCCGATCCCCGCGATCACGACGGTCTTGCGCTTGCGGTCCAGGATGGCCCCCGCGCTGCGAAGCAGGCATCCCGGCTCTACCGGATCGCATCGGGCCTGTCAACTGGCCCGGCACGCCTTCGACTTGACCCGAAGCATTGAACCGATTACGTTTTCGTCCCCGCCGCACGCCGCGGCTGACGGAGGTGCCATGACTTCACGAATCCCCCTGTTCGTCGTCCTGATGATGGCGGCGGCCGTCCCGGCCCGCGCGGCGGATCTGTCCGTCACGCCCTATGTGCAGGATCCGCGTCCCGACGGCATTCAAGTGCTGTGGGAGACCGACGACGAGTCCCTGGGAGCCGTCGAGTACGGCACGACCGACGCATTCGGCGCGAGCGCCGCGTCCCCGGAAGCGGGCAACCGCCACGAGGTCGCCTTGTCGGGCCTGGAACCGGGCACCCTGTACCACTACCGCGTCCTGGTGGACGGCGAACCCGCCGGCGTGGCGGGCACGTTCACCACGCCGCCGACGACGCCGACTGCGTTCTCGTTCCTGGTCTACGGCGACACGCGTTCCGACGCCGCGGCCCATTCCCTGATCGTCAGCCGGATGCTGGAACACCCGGCCTCGTTCGTGATCAACACCGGCGACCTGGTGTCCAACGGAGGCGTCGTCGCGCAGTGGGAGGAGTTCTTCCGGATCGTGGCGGACATGACGCGGGACATGGTCCTGTTCCCGGCCGTGGGCAACCACGACGAGGTCAACAAGCGACTTCCCGAGTCCTGGTGGCGGTTCTTCCGACCGCCGGCGGCCGACGCGGGGCACCCGTCCTACTACGCGTGGTCGTGGTCGAACGCCCGCTTCCTGGTGCTGGACATGTACGTCGCCACCGAGGCCAGCGTGGACTGCCTGTACCGGATCGGCGCGTTCGAAGACTGCCTGGATGCCGCCCAGACCGACTGGCTGGAGGTGCAACTGGCCGAGGCGGAACAGGACGCCGCCGTCGATCACGTCTTCGTGTTCGTCCACATCGGGCCGTACTCGTCGAAGCCCGGACGAACCGGATCGGCCGAAATCCGATCCCTGCTGGGCCGTTTCCTGGGATCGAAGGTCAAGGCCGTCTTTTCGGGTCATGACCACTACTACGAGCACGGACTGGCCGGCAACCGACTGCACTACATCATCAGCGGCGGCGGCGGCGCCCCCCTGTACGAGACGGCGCACGAGGACACGCTGGCGGCGTACCCGCGCGACGTCCGGGTCTCGACCAGCGTGTACAACTTCCAGGTGGTTCACATCGACGGCCCGAATGTCGAGGTGTCGTCCTACGAGGGCGACGGCAGCCTGCTGGAGCGCTTCACCATCGACGAGCGTCCGGCGTGCCAGACCGCCCAGGATTGCGCGCTGGCCGAGCCGGGATTCTGCGACGGCGACTGGTCCTGCGACGCCCTGTCGCGCTGCGCCTGGATCTGCAAGCCGCCGCCCGAGTGCGAATCGGCGCTGGACTGCGGCGACCCGCCGACGGACGCATGCGTCGGAGGCTGGGACTGCATCGACCAGTACTGCGCGTGGCAGTGCGATGCGCTGCCCGAATGCACGACCGCCGGGGACTGCGAGGCGCGCGAACCTCCCGTGGACTGCCCCTTCGGCGGCGCGTGGTCCTGCCCGGCGCAGACGTGCGAGTGGTCGTGCAACCCGCCGCCGCCGGACCCCGGCACCCAGCCGGATGCGGCGATCCACGATCCGGGCACACCCGACGAAGATCCGGGTACCGAGGACGCCCCGGTGGTCGCCGACCCGGGAACGCCGCCGCCCGCGAAATCCTCGGGGGGCTGCTCGGCCACGTCCGCCCCGGGGACCGGAGTGGTGGCACTGCTGGTGCCGGCGATGCTGCTGGTCCTGTTCCGCCTGCTCCGGACCCGACGCACGCACCGTTCGATCTGCTGACCCCCGCCCTTTCCGACGCCCCCCATTCGTGCTATTTGCCGCCACGGTTCCAACGAGGAACGAACCATGTTCGACATCGAGGCCGCCCTGGAACGCCAGATCCTGGACCGGGCGCACGACCGCCCCACCGTGGTCTTCACCGAGGCACTCGACCCGCGCGTGCTGGATGCGGCCTTCCACCTGTCCCGGTACGTCCGACCGGTTCTCCTGGCGCCGGAAAAGGAGATTCGCTACCTGGCCAAGACGCACCTGCCGCACGTCGATCCGGGCCGCGTCGAGTTCGCGCTGGCCGAAAGCGTCTGCCTGCGCGTCAAGGATCAGGTGGAACTGATTGACGCCTTTGCCCGCGCCGCGATGGAAATGGGCGACCCCATGGTCGCGGGCGACGACCTGGATGCCGCCCGTAGGCGCATGGCCGAACCGTCCTGCTTCGGGGTGATGGCCACGCGTCTGGGGCACGCCGACATGGTGGTCGGCGGCGCGACCCATGAGCCGAAGGATTTCTTCCGGCCGGCACTGCGCCTGCTGGCGAACCGCGACGTGGTCTGCGAAGCGGGGGTGTTCGTGCTGCCCGACGGCGCCCCGGAGTCCTTGTTCCCACACAATATCGTGGTGTTCGGCGACGTGGGCGTCAACGCGACGATGACCCCGACCTCCCTGGCCGAGGTGGCCGTCGGCACCTGTTGCGTGGCGCGGGACGTGATCCCGGACGACGTGCTGCCGCGCATTCACGGCGCAATCGTGTCCTACTCGAACCGCGGCTCCGACGACGGCCCCTCCCCGGATCTGGTGCGCCAGGCCATGGCCCTGGTCCCGGGGATCCTGTCGGAACGCGTCGCACGACAGCCCCGCTACGCGTCCATCGACATCACCGGCGAGATCAAGGTCAGCGTGGCGTTGTCCAGCCGGTCCGCCGCCTACTACAGCAACGGCGACCCCAACGACCCCAACGACCCGGCGTCGGTCATCATCTGCCCCAACCTGGACATGGGCAACCTGATGTACCACCTGCACGGCGTCTGGTACCCGGACGCCAAGAAGTTCCCCGTCCTGTTCGGCGTGGCCAGCCGCGTCGTCGATCTGGCGATGGACACCAGCGGGGAGGACGTCCGCCTGGCGGTCAAGGCGACCACCCTGCGGCTGCACAGCGCCGGGTGGCAACGCACCCCGCACGATACGTTCTTCCCGCGCCATCGAGTGCTGGCGATCAACCCGGGCTCGACATCGACCAAGATCGCGATCTACGAGAACGACCAGGAGGTCTTCACCCGGGAACTGCAGCACCAGGCCACGGATCTGGCCCCGTTCGAGGGCCGGCCGATCACGGCGCAGTTCCAGTTCCGCAAGGAGGCCATCCTGGCCGCGCTGGCCGAGCACGGACTGAAGCCCTCGGACATGGCCGCGGTGTCGGCGCGCGGCGGCCTGATGTACCCGATCCCGCACGGAACCTACCGGATCGACCCCCGGATGCTGGACGATCTGCGATCCGGCGTCATGGGCCAGCATGCCTCGAACCTGGGCGCCCTGATCGCCTCGGAACTGGTCGCGGGGACCGAACGTCCCGCGTTCATCGTGGATCCGCCCACGGTCGATGAGGTCCCCGAGCGGGTCCGCATCACCGGCGTCAAGCGGATTCGACGGCGCGTCATCAGCCACGCGCTGAACCAGATCGCCACGGCGCACCGCTACGCCCACGACCACGAAACGTTCTACGAGCGGATCAACGTGATCGTCGCCCACATGGGCGGCGGCATCTCGGTGGGCGCGCACTGCCGGGGGCGCTACGTCGATGTCAACGACGCGCTGGACGGCGAGGGCCCGTTCTCGCCGCAGCGCTCCGGGTCGCTGCCCGTCGGCCAGTTGATCGCGCTGTGCTTCTCGGGCGAACTGACCCAGGCCGAGATCCGGAAGCTGAACCTGGGCCGCGGCGGCCTGATCGACCTGCTGGGCACCGCGGATCTGCGCGAGGTCGAAGCCCGCGTGGCAGGCGGCGATGCCTGGGCGGCCGACGTATTCGAGGCGCTGTGCTACCAGGTCGCGAAGGCCATCACCGCGGCCCTTCCCGCCTTCGACGGGCAGCCGATCGACCAGGTGCTTCTGACGGGCGGCATGGCACGTTCGAACGCCCTGGTGGCGCGCATCCGAACCCTGGTCGCGGCGCTGGGCTGCGGCGTAACGGTGTATCCCGGCGAGAACGAGATGATCGCCCTGGTCAAGGGGGCCCTGAGGGTGCTGAACGGCCGGGAAGCCGCCCGCGACTATGCCCGGATGCATCCCCACAACGCCGGAGCCCAGTGACGAGCCCGCGGACCGCCCAGGCTCCTAGGCAAGGTCCGGCACACCGACACGGTCCA
>JARKOL010000341.1 GCA_029975745.1 Myxococcota bacterium
AGGTGTACTCCGTGGCCCGCACCGTGGCGGACTGCTTCAAGTTCCGGAACAAGGTCGGCCTGGACGTAGCACTGGAGGCGCTGCGGGAGTGCCTTCGGGCGCGCCGCTGCCCGGTGGACGAACTGTGGGCCGCGGCCGGCGTCTGCCGCGTCCAGCGGGTCATGCGGCCCTACCTGGAGGCGATGCCATGACCGGCGACCGGGACCAGAACGCGCCCGCCGGCCCGCGAAACCTGCCCGCGTCCGTGCGCGCCCGCCCGCTGGCCAAGGCCCACGACCTGGGCGACGACTACCAGCCGATCTCGGGGGTGCGGACATCCCCCTCCAGATCGACATCGGTTTCGGCGATGCGGTGGTTCCCGGCCCGGAGGAGACCGCCTTCCCGACGCTGCTGCCCATGTCCGTCCCGCACGTGCGCGCCTACAACCGATACGTCGTCGTGGCCGAGAAGGTCGAGGCCATGGTGGCCCTGGGTGTGCGAAACAGCCGGATGAAGGACTTCTACGACGTCGCCCTGCTGGCCGCGGGTTCTCCTTTGACGGCCCCACGCTCGTGCAAGCGATGCAGGCCACCTTCCAGCGGCGACAGACGCCGTTGTCCCCGGACGTGCCGTTCGCCCTGACCGCGCCATTCCTGGAGGATCCGGCCAAACGCGCGCAATGGGCGGCCTTCGTCCGCAAGGCGCGTCCCCTGCGTGACCTCGGCGACCTGGCCCACGTGGGGGAACGACTGCGCGGATTCCTGGTGGCGCCATTTCGCGCGACGCGCGGCGAGTACCCGCCGGGTCGAGCCCAGCGAGCACGACTCCCGGCGGACGCCGTGGGGCGCAGCGGGCGGGTCGCCGCCGTCAAGCCGGCGGCGGGAGAACTGCCTCAAGCCCCAACAGTCCAGGCCGGCATGCCCGGTACCCCAGCCTTACGCGACCAGGCACCGATTATGAGGGGATGGGTCAGCAGGCCTCCTTCTTGACAGGGCCGACCGGCCCCCGCAATACTCGGGTCAGGCCTCCAAGGAACGGGTTCGGCTTCGTATGGTCCCGACCAGAGTCCCCGGGGAAAGGAGCCCTGCCATGTTTCGCTACCCGCAACGCGCCGTCGCTCTGGTCCTGTTGATCCTGGTTCCTTGGCTTGCCATGGGATGCGAGTCCGTGGCCGGGGACGGGGCCGATCCCGGCTCTCCGGTGGACCCGGACTCGACGATCGTAACGCCGGATCCGGGAACCGACCCCGCTCCCGAGATCCTTTCGGACATCGCCGGTCCCCCGGACCCCGGAAGCACCGACAGCGGGACCCCCGACACCAGGGATCCCGGCGAGTGCGTTCCCGACTGTGGCGACCGGAACTGTGGCGACGATGGGTGCGGCGACGTCTGCGGCACCTGCTCGGAACCGGGCGAGACGTGCCAGGAGGGCACCTGCACGGTCGTGGGATTCGATCTGGTCAACACGCGGGTGTTCCAGACCTGGTGCCGATCCTGCCATACGGGCGCCACATCTTCCCCACCCGTGTCCTACCCCTACTTCGTGGACAACCACGACGAAACCTTGCTGGCGGCAACCCAGGGGGGCACCGTCGCGGACCGGATTCTCTACCGGGCCGTCACGGTCAAGACCATGCCCCCGGGACCGCCTCTGTCCGCCCAGAACCAGGATCTGTTGTCCCTGTGGGTCGAGGGTGGCGCCGGACCCTAGCGCCCGGCCGCATTGCCCAATCCAGGCATCCAGCCACGCTTCCACGGTTGCCGTTGGGGAAGGAACACCTGAATTGTTCCCGATCCGTTCATTGACCCTATAATCCGGCAAGACCCCCAGAACGGAGGCCCCGTGAATCGCACCTTTGCCCTGGCCCTCGTGGGCCTGGTCGCCTTGCTGACCGTGTCGTGTTCCGGCAGCGACTCCTCCAGGGATGCCGGCCCGGACGCCCTCGCGGATGTTGCCGAGGATCCAGGCCCCGGGGACCCCGGAGAACCGCCCGCAGACCCTGGGACCGACACGGTGGAACCGGACGCCGACCCCGGAGGACCCGGGTCCTGCCGGTTCCTGGAGCCAGCCACGGACGTCCGGATGTGCATGCACTACGAGAACGGCTGGACACGGGACGAGGCACGAGCCGACTGCGAGGCCGTCCAGCCGGGGGTTGTCGGCACCTGGGATCCGCTCCCCTGCCCCGATGACGAGGTTCTGGGCACCTGCCGCCTACCTGCCGGAGACCAGGCGCTCCGGGAGTGGATCGCCACGGGCCGGGACCCCACACGATGCAACCCCCTGCGTACCCTCTGCCTGCTCTCTGCCAGCGGCACCTTCCAGGCCGGCCCCCTTTGCCAGACACTCGGCGGTCCGTTGG
Source organism: Myxococcota bacterium (assembly GCA_029975745.1). Taxonomy (GTDB): domain Bacteria; phylum Myxococcota_A; class UBA9042; order DTJE01; family DTJE01; genus DUVQ01. Next base: position 2,342 of record JARKOL010000341.1, read on the forward strand.
CGGCTTGGGGCTCGGTGCCCTTCGTCCAGCCCTACCGACTGTGCGTGCCGGCCAGGGACGGCGAGGCTCCGGGGCAGACCGACGGCAAGGTCTGCACCTGGACGTTGATCTCGGGCTGCACCGAGGACGGACGCCGCTTCCAGGACTACGGCTACTGTCCCGATGTCATCACCCAACGCCCCTACTCGCCCCGAGCCGCAACGACCACCGCCTCCGGGGATCCCCGCCTCCAGGACGAGGCCTACATGGCCGAAGTGAACTGGATGGCCCGCCAGGTCGATGCCTGCGGATGCACCTGCTGCCACAAGGCCGAGGTGGCGCCCCGGGGACCCGCCGGCTGGCACATCGACGCTCCCGGGATCTGGCTGGACGGCCTGCCCGACTCGGGACTTGCCCTGTTCGCCGCATTCGCCGACTCCCGGGCTTTGGGAGCCTTCCCCCCCGAGGCGAACAACGGTTTCGACCGGACGAATGTCGGCATTCCCTCCACCGACGTGACCCGCATGAAGGCCTTCCTGGAGGCCGAGATGGTCCGGCGGGGCCTCTCGGAGGAGGACGCCCGGAAGGTGCCCCCCTTCGGCGGCCCCCTGGTGGAGCAGTTCACCTTCGCGCCCGAGCCCTGCGACGGCGGCGAGGGAGTGGCCGCCGACGGGGCGATCTACTGGGGCGACGTCGGAGTCCGGTACCTCTACATCCTGGAACCCGACGCCCAGGGCCCCGTGGTGCCGCCAAACCTGGACCTCCCCGAAGGGACGATCTGGCGCATCGAGGTGTCCAACGTGAGCCCGGCATTCGAGACCGCCACCTATGGCGAAGTGTCCGGAGACCAGGTCCAGGTCTTCCCGCCCACGGGAAGCCCCCGGGACCTCGAGAGCGGCAGCCCCTACTACCTGTACGCCCTGATCGACGTGGGGTTCCCCGTCACCCGCTGCCTCTTCACGGCGCCCTAGCGGACGGCGCTCCCGGACATGCCTCTGAAGATCCCTGCTGGCGCTGTCCATCACGGCCCAGCCAATCGGTCGCACGGATTGTCGGAGTGGCTTCAACAGGCGGGCGCGACCCCTGGGGCCGTGCTCTGACTGCGTTCACGAGGATCCATGCCCTACCTGTCCCGAATCGTCGCGGCCCGGTCCTGGCCCCCAGGCAGGCGCTCCAGGCGTTCCAGGTGGCGTTCGGCCTCCGCGTGGCGGCCCAGCAGCAGCGCGATCTCGGCGGCCTCGGCCAGGACGTCCGCCAGGACCCGGCCCGACGGACGGGCGGCCAGCGCGCTCCGACACAGGGCCAGTGCGCCGCCCAGATCCCCCGAAGCCCGAGCCTGCCGGGCCGCATCCAGAAGGTCCGGGGCCCCCGCCGTCGCACCACGGACCGCCTCGGCATCGGCGTCGGGCAAGGCCGTGGCAGCCTTGGAAGCTGCCCGAGTGGGGGGCGACGCGAAGCCCGCGGATGTCTCGCCCCGGGGCACGGCGCCCCCGGATGCCTGGGCTCGGGGAACCGCATCCTCGAACGCCTCGGCGCCGGACACCACCGCACCCGAAACCTCGGCCCGAGGCGCCGCAGCCCCCGCCGCGTCGGACAACGGGGACACCTGGGGCCGGAACGCCCCGGCCGCCCGAGCCGTGCCCGGGGATCTTTCGGCCAAGGTCTGGAAATCCTGGGAGTCACCAGGCGCTGCCTGCCCCGTTGCGACGCCCCCGCCGTCCTCCAACCACGCCTCCTGGCCGCGGGCGCGACGCGGGGCCGAAGCAAGGGACGGTGTCGCCCTGGTCCGACCGGCCGCAACCGCACGGGCCCGGTCCGCACGCCTCGCGCCGCCATCTGCGATGGCCCCCGCCGATGCCGACGCCGCGGCCGATTCCTCGACAATCGCCACCGGGGCTTCCTGGGCACTCGCGAGCCCCCCGACCGCCGCGGCCTCCCCGACCTCGTCCATCGTCGCGGATGCGGTGCCGACGGGCGATGTCCCCTCGATGTCCTCGCCCACCACCCCCGCGGGAGCAGCCCCCATCGGCGCGGAAGCCCCCACCTCGACACCGGGCCGTTCGACGCGCCGCATCTGCAGAGGCCCGTCCTGGATCAGCACCTGGATGCCCACACCGGCAGCGACGATGACCGCCGCCGCCCCAAGGAATGCCGGCGCCCCCAGGAACGCCTGCACCCGCTCCCAGCGCGCGGCCCAGGATTGCCGAAGCGCCGCCCCCTCGGCCGCATCCAGGATGCGGCGTCGCACCGCCGAAGGCAGTTCCGGCTCCGGTACCCGCGCCACCACCCCCCGGACGAACCGGATCTCGTCCAGGGCCGCCCGCAGCTCGGGATCCTCCCGCAGCAGGACCTCGAACGCCACCGCGTCCTCGGCCGACATCTCGCCATAGGCGTAGTCCGGAAGTCGATCAAACGCCTGTTGACGCGTCATGACGGCCCCCCGAAGCCTGCCAGCGACCGACGCAGGCTCTTGACGGCGTACATCACCCGGCTGCGGGCACTGTCCACGGGCACGCCCTGGATCGCCCCGATCTCGGGGAACGTCAGCCCATCGACCTCGCGCAGCAGGAAGGCCTCGCGCTGTTCGGGCGGCAGGCGGGCCAGCCCTCCCTCCAGCGCCTGGGACAACTCGCCGGACAGGGTGCGGTGGTGGCCCTGATCCGGGACCGACAGACGATCTCCCAGGGAAGACTCGTCGCCCCCGACCCCACCGGGCGCCTCCAGGGATGCGGCCTGGACATCGGGACGTCGGGCACGACTGCGCAAGGCATCGATGGCCGCGTGGCGGACCATGGTGAACAGGTACGTCCGGAAGGACGATTCGCCCCGGAAGCTTCCCGCCCCCTTGATGACGCGAACGAACGCATCCTGCGCCACGTCCATGGCCATCTCATCGCTCCCCAGGTAGCGGGTCAAATACCCGTACACCACCGTTCCATGCCGGTCCAGCAGCGTCCGGAACGCCCGACCGTCCCCGTCCGCGTACAACCGGTACAGTTCCTCGTCGGAACGCGCATCCAGCCCGGCCGTCCGTCCCGGGCGCCCCCGGTCCATCAGCAACAGCAACAGCAGGATCAGCAGGGGTGTGGCGGGGAGTCGCTGCAATCGAATCTCCCGGGGGTTCGGCCCCGAACTCGCGGCCGTCGTCGCGAGTATAGCAGGGAGATCGAGTCATTCGTTCCATCCCCGAGGCGGCTGGGCGAAGCGACGGTGACGCGGTGCGGCCGGGAAGGGGTCCGCGGTCGCCCGCATCCAGGTGTCAGCCGGGGGCCGCGGCTCCGCGATCACGCCCTGGGCAACCAGTCCCTTCCGATCGTTGTACTTCAGGACCACCACGCGAGTCGGAGTCCCGGGATTGGCGCGGACGAACCGGGTCTCGGAAACCACCGACTGCCGGGATTCGCCGAACGAAGTCCCCAGTCCGGGCCGCTCCATCCGACGCGAGGCGCCGGCCGACTCGACGCTGTCCACCGAAGCCGCCCCAGCGGCCCGACTGCGCGCCGGAGCTGCAGAGGCCTGGGCCGAACTCTTCGAAGCCCCGCCCATGCTGGACTCCGATTCCGCCTGGGACGTCACGAACTCCTCGGCGGGCAACGCGTCGGCCAGGTCGTCCCCGTCCCACCGCTCTCCGGTCGCACCGGATTCCCCGAACACCCCTCGGGTCCGCGGCGCCATCGGCTGGGGCCGGCGCAGGGGCTTCGGGGGCCGCCGCTCCTCGAAGAACGCGACGCCGATCACGCCCACGTTGCGGGCGCTGCCCGTCTTGGCCGCGTAGGAGTCCGCGACCGTCGAGAACCGGAACGCCGCCACGCGCCCCATGTCCAGGCGGAACCCCTCGACATCGTAGGTCTGCCACGGCCCCAGCACGTAGCCGCGCTTGCGGGTGTAGTCGCCGGGCTTGCCATCGACGACGTCCAGACCGTCCACGGTCGCCACGACCTCGACGCGCCGGCCGGTCCGATTGATCAGGCGCAGGACGTACCGGCGGTCCTTGCGCCCTTCGACCCACAGGGTGCCCTTGTGAAGGTGCTCTTGCAGCGGCACGCCATCCACGACAACCTGCACCTCGTACGGGGGGGCCTGGGTGCCCGACCACGCCGGGGCGGCCTGGGTGACGGTGGGGGCGACCCACGCGATGGCGAATGCCCCCAGGATCAGGGCGACGAACGGGAACCTGCGCGATTCGTTCAAGCGTTCCATGGGACCCTCCGTGAAAAGAGAAGCAACACACGGGTAGGCGACGGCCGCGACGAATCCGTTTATCCGGGATCCGTTTATTTTCGAGCACCCCCGAAGTTCACCCCGGAGGAAACGCGCGGACGCCCCATCTGACCCCACCCCACCCTTTCGTGCCCCCATTCGTGTTGCCCCCTGGCCGGACCTCCGATAGGATCTGCGGGAAGTCGACAGTGACCGCCAGCGGAGTCCGGATGAAGATCGCGCTGCTTTCGCCGTACGTGAACATCTTCGCGATCGGCGAGCGGGTCCTGTCCGCCGCACTGAAGCAGCACGGCCACGACGTTCATCTGGTGTTCATCCCGCGCTCGAACCGCCAGCATTACTCTTCACGGGAACTGGACGATGTTGCGTGCCACCTGCGGTCTTTCGATCTGGTCGGCCTGTCCCTGATGACCAACTACTTCGACAACAGCGTTCAACTGAGCCAGGGCATCCGTCAGCGGACGAACGTCCCGATTGCCTGGGGCGGAATCCACCCTTCCGTCCGCCCGGAGGAGTCGCTGGAGTACGCGGACATGGCGTGCCTGGGCGAAGGGGACGAGTCGTTCCCGGACCTCGCGAACCGCATGCAGGCCGGAACGGACTGGACCCGCACGCCCGGGTTCTGGTTCCGACGGGGCGACGAGATCCTTCGCAACCCCTTGCGACCGCCGCCCGAGGATCTGGACGCCCTGCCCAACCCGGACATGGACTGGAGCACCCATTTCGTCTGGAACGGTCGGAAGCTGCAGCAGATGGATCTGGCGCTGATGCAGGAGCACTACCGCGACACCTACGTCGCCATCGCCACGCGCGGCTGCCCGTTCACCTGCACCTACTGCTGTCATGCGGCGCTTCGGCTGGGCACGGACGGGTCGCCCAAGGTGCGACGTCGCGGCATGGACCGACTGATCGGGGAACTGGTCGATGCCAGGCAACGAATGCCCTTTCTGAAGCGGGTCAAACTGAACGATGACGCGTTCTTCACCTACCCGGAAGCGGACATCGAGACCTTCGCCCGACGCTACCGGGACGAGGTCGGGCTGCCCCTGGTAGCCGCCGGGGCCAACCCCCACTACGTCACGCGCACCAAGTTGGCCGCGCTGGCGGATGCCGGCCTCGAAAAGGTGCTGATGGGCATCCAGAGCGCCAGTCCTCGCACCCTGAAGTTGTATGGGCGCGCATCGTCCCCGGACCGGATCGTCGAGGTGGCCCACCTGATGAAGGAGTTCGACGACCGCATCAGGATGCCACGGTACGACATCATCCTGGACAACCCCTGGGAGGAGGAATCGGATCTGGTCCAGACCTTGATGCTGCTGGTCCGACTGCCTGTGCCGTTCGAGTTGTCGCTGTTCTCGCTGACGCTGTACCCCGGGACGAAGCTGCTGGAAAAGGCCCAGCGCGAGGGTCTGGTGGGAGCGGACCTGCGCCCGACCTACCGCAAGAGTTACAACGTCACGTTGAAGGGCCTGGCCCCAAAGCTGACGAACCATCGCTACATCGAAAACCTGTTCGTGCTGGTCTTCGTCCTGGCTAGGAACGGTGTCGCAATCCCCGAGGACACCATGCGGCTGCTGGTCGATCAGAAGCGTCACCACCTGCGCCGCCTGTGGACCCTGTTCCGGCTGCGGCACAAGGCCCGGTGGCTGACGGTTCGCGAGATGGCCCGGCGCGCATGGGACGCGGCGGCCAGTGGCGACTACAAGCGCCTGCGCCTGCCCTCGACCTATGACTTCTTTCTGGACTGAGCCTGGACGACCTTGGGGTGCTCGCAAACGTTCAGGAGACGCATGAAGACGACTCAGCGAATTGAAGACCCCGTGGGGAACGTGCGGAGACACGTCCTGTCGCGATGGGCCCTTGGGAGTGCCCTTGCGGGCCTGGCGGCGCTGGCCGCCTGCGGCTCCCTGGACACGACGCCGTCGTTCCCGGGCGACCCCCGTTCGCTGGCCCACGATGGGGCGCTGACGGTCACGGTCGCGATCCCCGCGGATGCCCCGGACCTGCTGGACATGGCGGCACGGGACCTGCTGGACACGTTCGCCCGCCTGACCGGTGTGCAGGCCGTTCCGGAGCCGGTGCGGGTGAACGGCGCCTACAACCCGGCCAACGCCCCGGGTCGTCTGGTAATCCTGGCCAACGTGCCGCTGGCGGACGAGGTCCCGGGGACACCCCCCGCGGGAGACGCACGCCTGGACCAGGGGTTTTTGATCCAGGAAACTGCCCGACGAGGGCGCACCATCCTGCGCGTGGAGTCCGCCTCGGCCATCGGCGCCGCCTACGGCCTGTACACGATCGCCGACGCGCACGGCGCCCGCTGGTACCACCCCAGGGAATCGTTCGTGCCCCGGGATGTCGGCGCCCGCCTGGCCGACGACTGGGCCCAGCCGGTGCGGTCCGTGCCGCATTTCGAGATGCGCGGATACCACCAGCACACCCAGCATCCGATCGTCTGGTCCGACTACCTGTTGAAGGCCGACCCGGCCCATCGACCGATGATTTCCGAGTACTTCCGGTACCTGTTGCGCAATCGCCAGAACGCGTTCGACTGGCACATGCTGGGCACCGTCGATCTGGCGACCTGGGCGGACCACGCCCGCTGGATCATCGACGAGGGCCACCGCCACGGCATCCGGATCGGCATGTTCATCGGGTTCGCGGACAAGCAGCAGAACGCGTTCCAGTTGGTGCGGAACCTTCATCCGGACCGCGATCCCGCCGAGCGCATTCCCCTCCAGCAGGCGCAGGTGGCGGAGGGGCTGAACGCGTTTCTGGACTTCGGATTCGATTTTCTGGGCTTCCAGTTCGGCACGACCGAGATGACCAGCCTGTCCGATGCCGAAACGCTGGGTTGGTTCCAGGCCGCGGCAGCCTGGAAGCGCGAGCACGCCCCGGACATGACCCTGTGGGCCTGGATCCACACGCCCCTTCACCTGAAGGCCGAGGACGGCCGGACCCCATTCTTCCACCTGCCGTCACGCGCGGACCCGGACGTGGGGCTGTTCGTTCACACCACGATGTTCTACGACCTGGAGCACCCGGCGCCGGTGTACAACAACGAGAACTTCCATCACCACCAGGATCTGATCGCGGCCACCGGCGACACGCGCCCCATGGTGTACTTCCCGGAAACCGCCTGGTGGCTGGGCTTCGACAACAACCTCCCCCTGTTCCTGCCGATCACCAACTTCAGCAGGGAACACGACGTGCGGGTGGTGCTGCCCCGGCTGACCGGGACGCGGCCGCTGGACGGCCACGTGACGTTCACGACGGGCATCGAGTGGAACTACTGGATGTTCGACCACTACCTGGCCCGACTGACCTGGGACGGCACCACGACCTGGCAGGACTACGCCCAGGATGTCGGCCGGATGTACGGTGAGGCAGGCCCCGCGGTGGCGCAAGCCATCGCCGATCTGACGGTCCGGCAGGTCCAGGACTTCTATGGCACCGGGCAGGATGCGCCGGGCAACCCCTTGATCTTCTTCTACCTGGCCGGCGAGTCGGCCCACGACGAGATCGGTGCCGTGTCGGGCCTGGTGGGCCGCCCGGTCAAGGTCGCGTTCTGGGACGTGTACAACGCGAACGATGCGGACTTCGAGGTCTGGCGCGACGGGGACTTCGAGCAGGTGCTGGGCATGGCGGCCTTCTACGCCGAGGTGGCGGCGAACGTCGCAAGTGCCGATCCGGGACCGTACGCCGACGACCCGGGGCTGGAGGACCGGTTCTTCGAGTTTCGCAGCAGCATCGAGGTCTCGGCCTGGCGCGCCCGGCACGCGACCTTGCTGTACGGGGCCGTGGCCGACGCCCGGGCCCACGACGAGGACTCGGCCTACGCCAAGCTGAAGGCAGCCCGAGCCCTGACCGACGACGTCCGGACGCGGGTGGCCCAGATGGAACAGCGGGTCTATCGATATCCCCTGGCCCTGCTGGCCGAGCCGAAGCCCGACAGCCTGACCGCGTACCCGTTCGGATACCTGCACGAAACGCGCACGGCGCACTTCTGGGCCCGGCGGGACGACCAGGTGCAGCAGTTGCTGGACGTCGTATTCGAACGGATTCGAGAGGAGTGGGAACTGCCGATCGAAGAGGTCTGGGCGACGGCTACCGATCAGACCACCACCGTCGAACCCGATCTGGACGAGGGCATGAAGACGCTGCTGGCGCAGTACATCCCGACGCTGCTTCTGGCGCTGGGACCGTCCGACGGATCGCGACGGGACGCCATCCTGGCCCAGGACTTGAACCGCAACGGCAAGCCCGACATCGGCACCCAGGTGGCCGGCACGTTCGATCAGGCTGCACCCCAGAGCGTGATCGAGTTCGCCATGTTCCCGGTGACCATCGGGTCGGCGGATGCCCCGGTGGGAACGCTGCCGCTGCGGGGCGGGACATTCACGGTGTGGACCGACGAGACGGGCGACCGGCCCTGCGAGCTGTCCGGGCGCGTCCTGTTCAAGGATCTGCTGGACATCCTGGTCGCGACCGGCATGTTCGATGCCCAGACGGCCTGGGAAATCGTCGCGCCGCTGTTCGGGCACGACCCGGACCAGGAACCGCGCCCCACGGACTTCCCCATGCGAATCCAGTCCCTTCTGGTCCGGGTCGAACCGACGGACTGAGCCGGAGGCCGCTCGAACCATCCGCCCGCCTGTTGGGTCAACAAGACAAGGATCCGCCCGCCTGCCTGCCTGCCTGCCTGCCTGTTGACGCGCGCCCCGTACCGGCCGGATACTTGCGGCACTGGAAGACCGCGATCACGCGGAACGGAGGGGCTCATGGCACGGGCAGGTCTGCGTTCTTTCGGCCCGAGGGGTTCGCTTCTGTTGTCGTTCGCGACCCTCCTGGCATGGTCCGCGTGCGACAGCGGCACGAAGCCGGTGTTCTCGCCACCGCCCAAGGGGACGACCCTGACGGTCCGCGAGGTCAAGGCCGGCGGCGAACAGGGCGGGGCCCGCCCGATGAAGTTCGAGGGCGAGCGCGTCATCCAGGGAAGGAAGTTCCAGCAGTTGCAGGTCGGCCACCTGGAGCGGGTGGAGCCGGACGGCGAGCGCTGGTTCGTCGAGTTCGAGGGGGACACGGTCGTGTTCGGCGGAGGGGAGATGTTCTATCCGTCATCGCCGGACCCGACGATTCCCGGCGTCACGGTGACCGTTGCCCAGCCCATCGTGCTGAACCTGGCGCCCCCGGTCGGCGAACCACAGACCGTCCGGGTCACCGGCCAGGTCATCATCGGCGACCCGGCGGATCCGGGATTGGTGGTGGATGTGGACGAGGATGCCACGTGGATCCTGGTCTCCGAGGACGAGGTCGTCGCCACCCAGATGGGCGACATGGCGGGAGCTCGCAGGTATCACATCGACGCCCGCCCTCTGGACATGGAGGTCAGCGCCGACGTGTGGCTGGTGGACGAAATCGGTGTCGTGAAGGCCGAGGGGACGCTGGGCACGATGGAAGGCGGCATGTCGCTGGAATCCATCGCGGTCGCGGCCGCGGCGAAGAAGGGATTCGCCACGATCGGCGCCCAGCAGCTTGTGGGCGCGGGCCGGACCGAATTCCGCCTGAGCACCTACGACGTGGCCGGAAAGTCCGACGCCGACAAGGACGTCCATGCCAAGATGTTCCTGGAGGTGCGCTGGGCCGACGACGCCAGGGCCCAGACGGACGACCGCCCCCCGATTGTCCAGGAATTCGGCACGGGCTGGGGCTGGTACCCTTCGATGCTGGCCATGACGAAGACCTCGTTCTTCCACACGGCCGAATCCTTGTCCGGGGACTATCGATACTGGATCGCCGTGGTGGACCAGGCGGCCAAGAACGAAACCTACAACCCGATCTCGTACCACGTGTCGGCCACGTGGCAACCCGGCACCGCTTCGGAGGCGGCCGACGTTCGCGTCAGCGCACGGATCCTGTACAAGGTGTACGAGCCCTGACGGTCCG
>JARKOL010000367.1 GCA_029975745.1 Myxococcota bacterium
AGCCGTGCCAGCCGGTCAGGCTCAGGTGGTAGCCCGTGGCCGCGATGAACAGCGAATTCACGACCTCGTCCACCGCCGAGTCGTACCACTTGCCGAATTCGCTGAACTGGTAGCGCAGGCGGGCCACCTCGCCGTCGCAGCCGTCGATGATCGACGACAACTGCATCAGGGCGGCCGCGGCGACGGCCCAGCCGTAGCCGGGCAGCAGCATCAGGGCGGCGGCGCCCAGCGCCATCAGGCCGGCGATCGTCGTGATCTGGTTCGGGGTGATGGGGGTCCACAGCAGCCACCGCGAGATGCGGATGGACACGTGGCGGTTGACGTGGCGTGCGACCAGGCCGCCGGGCCGCAGGCGCAGGCGGGCCAGCATCTCGGTCGTGACCTGCCGGGCCTGACGCCGGTCGCGAACCGTGCGCCAGAAGGGGGTGCCTTCCAGCGTGCGAGTCTGCACGACCAGGCCCAGGGCCAGGGCTCGCTCCTGCAACTGGGCGGTGCTGCCGGGCGGTTCCCCGGGGGCGTCGGCCAGGGCCCGCGCCGCGACGTGCCCCAGTCGGACCGCCGGGGCCGTCCCGAACCCGTCCGCGACGAATGCGACGACGGCGTTCGGGTCGCAGGGCGCTTCCAGGATGCGGGGGATCGGGTCGTGCTCGAACACGGCGTCGCCGTCGAACACCGCGATGGGCCGATCGGCCGTTGCCAGGGCGTCTGCCAGCCCGGCGGCATCGACTTGTCGCCAGGCCGCGCCAGCGTGGGTCAACGCCCGGGCGAACCGTTCCCCCGGGGTCAGTCCGGCCACCCGGAACGCCTGGGTGACCGGCGTGCCAATCACCAGTGCCGCGGGGCCCGAGGGGCCGACGGTTGCCGCGGTCGTCGTCATCGGGCCACCCCCTCGACGCCGGCCGGAACCGTGCGGCCGCACCACGCGGCCATCGTCGGATAGACATCGACGGTGCGCATCGGGGCGTCACCCAGAGGGCCGTTCGTCAACAGGGGCACCCGGGCGTGGTCCTGGTGCAGGCCGCCGTGCGTGCCGTGGGGTTCCTGGTACTCCCACCAGTTGCGCAGGTCGAATCCGGGCAGTGCGGTCACGATCAGGTCGCCGGAACGAGGGTGTTCCATGTCGGTCAGCAGGCCCACCGGCGCGTCGGGGTAGGGCGTCGCGAACGTTGCCGCCAGGCATTCCTCGAACGTCATGGATCGCGGCAGGGCGTCGTAGCCAAAGGGATCGCCGTCCAGAACCTGATAGTCCAGGCTGGCGGGGCCGGTACGACGCAACAGGGCGGCTCCCCGGCGTCCCCGGACCTCGATGGTGCCGTCGGTCCGGCGCCAGGCCAGCACGTCCACCGCGGGTTCGCCCAGCAGTTCGGCAATCAGGTCCTGGTAGGGTTGTCCGGCCAGATCCGGTCTTGGGGCCGCCCAGGATTCCCCGCGGAAATGGACGTTCGCCATGCCGTTTCCGGACGGCAACACGACCGCCCGAACGTCGCGAATGGGCGTGGCGAAGCGCTTGTAGACCAGGGTGCGGCCGAAGCGACGTTCGACCGCCGCATCCAGCGCGAAGTGGGTGTGCGTGTCGCTCTGGCCGTGATCGCTGCAGACGACGACCAGGGTCGATTCGGCCTCGCCGCGCCGCGCCAGGCGGCCGAACAGCCGGCCGATCGTGCCGTCGAACTTCAGGTACGACCGGCGGGCCTCCTGGGAAGTCGGGCCGAAGCGATGACCCTGTTCATCGGGCGACGGCACGACGACGAAGATGTTGGACGCTCCCGATTCCACCGCCCGAACCATCGCGGATTCGGCGTCGTCGTCGCAGCGCAGCCAGTCCTTGGTCAGGTAGCCGCGGACGAAACTGGGCACCTTGGCCCACCGGGTCAACAGTGCCTTGTACGGGGACCCGCGCGTGAACCACCCGAACACGAAAGCGGTGTCGGGCCAGACGTCGGCCAGCGTGGGGATTCCCGGCGTGACGTCGCCGTTCATCTTTTCGACCTTGAACAGGCCCAGGTAGGTGCGATAGCCGCCAAGCCCGGTCGCGGACGCGCCGAAAGCCCTGCGGTCGAACCAGTAGATTCCCGGGATGCCGGCGGTTCCGGGGAAGCATCCGGTCATGAACGGCAGGTGGGCCGGGCCGGACACCGTCGGAAACGCGCTGACGGCCTGCGGCACCCGGCCGGTCGGGCACAGGTGCTGGCGGATGTTCGGAAGCTGGCCTTCGTCCACCATCTGCTGCATGACGTCCCAGCGGGCACCGTCGAACAGCAGAAAGATGGACCGGCGGAACGGGGCGTTCATTCCAGGACTCCTTCGACGGTGGGCGTGCGCCCTCCGGACTCGAACACCAGGATCGACGCGCCGACGCGGCGGTCGGGCGTGCGCCCCGCCAGGAACGGGAACAGCCCGTCCGGGTGGGCGCGGGAACGCAGCAGCCAACGGTTCGCGCTGACGTAGAAGGTGGCCGGACCGTCGTGGGCGAACGGGTCCATGCCCTTGGCCCAGGGAACCACGGGCGTGCCGAAGTCCTCGGGGCGGGCCGTGCCGAAGACGGCCGCGACGCAGTGGCGCCCGTCGCGACAGTGGGCACGGGCGTCCGTGTCCAGGAATCCCAGATCCTGGCCCCAGTCCAGATTGGAGTCGGACAGGTGCGCGATGCCGCCGTCGATCCCGCCGGCCAGCCGGTTGAAGTAGGCGATGTAATGCGGGAAGGCCGACAGCGACGCGAGGACGTGAGCGGTCAGAAGTGCCGTCGCGACGCCGGCGGGGATGGCCGCCTTCCACACCGGTCGGCCCTGGGCGCGCGCCGTGACGAGCTGCCGCCACAAGCGACCGGCGCCGATCCCGACCCCGATCGCCAGGAACGGGATGACCGGCAGAACGTAGCGGTGGCCGATGTTGATGGTCTGGGCCGAGCAGGCCAGGAAGTAGATTCCGGCGGGCAGCACGATCCAGGGCCAGAGCGAGCCCACCGGGCCTGCCGGGGACGCCGTCCGGGAGTCCGACGGAGCCCGACGACGACGAAGCGTCAGCCAGGCCGCCGCCAGACCCGCCATCAGGACCAGCGAGGGCAGGGTCGACTTGAAGAGGAAGGTCCACAGGTAGTAGTCCCGGAAGCCGTTGCGGTTGTAGGCGCCGTTCAGGTACTGGTAGAAGTCCGCGTCCTCCCAGGCGTCCTGGTTCGCGGCGTGGAAGACCTGGAGCCCCAGGCCCTTGATCAGGCTGTAGCCGGGAATCGGGGCGTTCATCAGGGTGTCCGCCTGGATGCCCATGCGATCCGCAACCTTGGCGATGCCCGCCTGGATGCGCTCCGCCTCGCGGACCGCGGTGATCTGGGGATCCTGGGCCAGCGAACGGACCTCGAAGCCGTAGGCGGCCCACGAGGCCACGACGGCCACGGCCAGCGCCGCCACCAGGACGCGCAGGCGGACGCCCGGGGGCACCGGAACGCCCCGTTTGCGACGGAACGCCAGCACCGCCTCGATGGCCAGCAGCCCGGGAATCAGCAGCAAGGCCGAGAACTTGACCATCACCGCCGCGGCCAGGCCCAGGATCAGGGCGAAGGCTCGGCCGGTGGAGGGGGCTTCGCGGTAGCGCAGATGCAGCAGCGTCACCCCGACGAATGTCAGCGTCAGGGCCAGATCCAGCGTGGTCAGGGCCCCGTGGCCCAGCAGGGTGGGTTCGAACGCCAGGAAGGTCGCCGATGCCAGCCCGGCGAACGTTCCGTACCGGCGGCGAACCCAGGCCGCCACCAGCACCACCAGCCCCATCGAGGCCAGAATGCCCATGGCCCGACCCGCGAACAGGATGGAACGCCAGTCCGCGTTGTTCCGGAACAGGAAGTCGCGACCGTACGGGTGCCAGTCGGCACCCAGCGCCGGGTGATCGGGCATCGCGCTCACGCCCATCACCAGCAGCGGCAGGCCCATCCAGTAGCGCGCCAGCGGCGGATGCGTGGGATCCGACTGCTGGCCGGTCGCGACCAGCGCAACGCCGGCCGGCAGGTTCGCCAGTTCGTCGTTGACCGGGGTCAGGCCGGTCTGGGCCAGCATCATCGTCAGGCCCCCGGCGACGACCAGCGCGACGAGCCCCCCGATGAACGTGCGGGTGCTTTCGGTATCGTTCTCAGGCATTGGCGGTCTTCCTGCGCGAGAGAACGAGCACGATCAACAGGCCGATCCCGATCCAGACCAGGCCCCGGACCCGGCGTACCAGCGAAAACACGACACCGGTGGCCGGGTCCAATCCCATGGCCTGGAACAGGAAGTAGTGGCCTCCCTCGGCCGCGCCCAGGGCCAGCGGGATGAACATGAACATCAGGTTCAGCAGTACGCTGACCGTCTGGATGAACAGGGCCTGGAGCAGGTCCACCGGAAACCCCAGCACCGACATGATCAGCCAGGCATCCAGCGTCGCCAGGATGCGCGACCCCAGGTGCCAGGCCATGGCGACCGCGAATCCGCGTCGACGTCGGGCATAGAAGTCCCCGATCAGATGGTCGATTCGTGCCGCGGTCTGCCGCTTGCCGGGCAGGTCCTTGAACGGGATGCGCAGGCGGACACCCAGTTCCAGAAGCCGGCCCACCAGATGGCGCGTCTGGATCGCCAGAACGCCGGCGATGGCCAGGGCCGACACGCCCAGCGCCACCGCCAGGCCGACCCGGACCTGCCAGGACAATTCGACGAAGAAGAACGACAGTCCCAGGCCCAGCGCGATGAAGACGATGGTGGACAGGTACTTCAGCGTGTTGTCCACGACCAGCGAGGTCACGACCTGATCGGCGGGCACCTTGTCGCGCAGCAGCAGCCCCTTCATGGGTTCGCCGCCCAGGTTCATCAGCGGCGTGGCGTTGTTCAGGGCCTCGCCGGCGACCTGTGCCAGGACCAGGCGGCCTGCCCAGCGCGGTCCGCGGCCTCCGGCCCGCCCGATGACGGCGCCCCATCCCATCGCGTCGGCGGCGTACCAGACCAGGTTGATCGCGGCGACGGCCCAGAACAGCCAGCCCAGTCCGGTCGTGGCATCGACGATGGCCTGGGGACCGACCTTGGCGATGGTGACGCCCAGGAAGAGGAAGCCCAGAAGGAAGAACGCGATGTTCGCGCGTTTCATGGCCCGGGAGTGTAGCCGAAATCGGTTCGGGACGCATCCGGTCGTGGGCGGCCTTGCGTCGAAGGCCCCGAGCGGGCAGAATCCGGGCCGGGAGGTGGGCATGCAGCGACCGTTCGTCACCTGGATCGGATCGGCGACCACTCCGGATCGCGTGCCGCCCGAGACGGTTCCCGAGGTCGCGTTCGCGGGGCGGTCGAACGTCGGCAAATCCAGCCTTATCAACAAGTTGGCCGGAACGACGGTTGCTCGAGTCAGCGGAACCCCGGGCCGGACGCGCGCCATCCATGTCATGGATGTGTCCTTCGAAAGCCCCAAGAACCCCGTCGAGTTGCGCCTGGTCGATCTGCCGGGGTACGGTTACGCGAAGGTGGCCAAGTCCGTGGCGCGCGAGTGGGCGACCTTCCTGCAGCCCTACCTGGCCGAGCGGTCGGCGTTGGCGTTGTGCGTGGTGCTGGTCGATGCGGGCCTGCCGCCCCAGCCGATGGACATCCAGATGATCGAGTGGCTCCGATCGGTCGGTCGGCCATTCCTGGTGGTCGCCACGAAGGCCGACAAGCCGTCGAGGGCGAACCTGAACGCCGCGCTGACCCGGATGCAGCAGACCTTCGGCGTGGCGCCGCTGCCGGTGTCGGCGCGTACCGGCGACCAGGTCGTCGAGTTGTGGTTCCGGATTCGCAAGGCCTGTCGGCAGTCGTGAGGGGCGGGGCCGCTCCTACACCACGCGCGGTTCGATTTGCAGCGTCACCCCGAACCGATGTTCCACCGCGTCGCGGACCGCGTCGGCGAGGGCCAGCACGTCCCGGCCCGTGGCGCCCCCGTAGTTGACCAGCACCAGCGCATGATCCGGATGGATGCCGACCGGCCCCCGGCGAGTGCCCTTCAGGCCGCACCGGTCGATCAGCCAGGCGGCGGCCAGCTTGAAGCCTCCGTTTTCCTGGGGGTGGGCGGTCAGCCCCGGGTGCGATGCCAACAGGCGGGCGTAGGTGTCGGCATCGACCACCGGGTTCGAAAAGAAGCTGCCGCAGTTCCCGACGACCGAAGGGTCGGGCAGCTTGGAGCGGCGGATGCGAATCACGGCCTGAGCCACGTCGATCGGCCCGGGGCTGGCGATGCCCATGGTCTCGAGTTCCTGGCGGATGGTGCCGTAGCCGGTTCGAAGATGGGGGGACCGGGACAGCCGCAGCACCAGCGCCACGATCACCCACCTGTCGCGCTCGGCCTGCTTGAAGATGCTGTCGCGATAGCCGAAGGCGCATTCCGCGGCCGGGAAGATTCGCGACCGTCCACTGGCGATCTCGACGGCCTCGATGGCGTGCAGATGGTCGGCCAGCTCGACGCCGTAGGCCCCGATGTTCTGGACGGGAGCGGCGCCCGCGGTGCCCGGGATCAGCGAGAGGTTTTCCAGACCCCACAGTCCCTGTCGCAGGGTCCAGGCCACCAGATCGGTCCAGTCCTCGCCGGCGCCGACTCGCAGCAGGACGTCGTCGCCGTCCTCGAGGACGCACCGCCCGGTCATCGAGGGGCGCAGCACCAGCCCTTCCGGGTCGTGCGCCAGGACGATGTTCGAACCGCCACCCAGCACCAGCACCGACATCGCGCGTTCCCGGGCGAATGCCAGGGCGCTTCGGACCTGATCCGCGTCGGTCGGTCGGGCCAGGAAGGGGGCGCGTGCGCCGAGCCCGAACGTGTTCAAGCGGTCCAGAGGCTGGTTGACCTGGATTTCCACGCAGCAATTCAATCACCGGGCTTGCGGGCCGTCAACGGCGTTCGCTGCCTGTTGTCGGCGCGCTCCGCCGGATCGGTCACACCGGCGATCGAATCTTGATCTTTGGGGGCGTCCGGGCCTACGCTACGCGACGCCGGACCTTGTTCCGGTACCCCCATGAACGGAGGTCCCAGTGATTGCGAGTGGCTGGTTGCGGGTTGCCGGTATCGGTTTCGGGGTTGTCATGCTCCTGGTGACCGCCTGTCGCAGGGAACCGGCGCTGGACCCCTCGATGTGCGGTCCGGGGCCGGCCGTTGCCTCCTGTCGCTTCGCCGATCAGTGCTGGGATCTGGAGTGCCGCCACCTGCAGGACGACGGCAGTTGCCCGACGGTGTCCGATCGATACGCCGACCGCGAGACCTGCGAGGTCAAACTGAAGGGCGTCTGGTCCACCAGTTGCCCCTGCGCCCAGCGGGATTCCATCGGGGGCTGCAAGCGTGGCGGCGACGACCCGGACCGTTCGCTGACGACGTGGCTGTACGGCGGGATGACGACCGACGAGTACCGCAAGGTGTGCGAGATGTCGGTGTACAACACGTTCCTGGAGCCCCCCTCCCGATAGTCCTTCCCCGACGCCCCGTGCCTTCCGGGTCCGATTTGCGCCGTCTTTCGCCTTTCGGTATAACCCTGGACGTCGTCTTCTGGCGGGGACATGGTCGCGATTCTGGGCATCTCGGCCTTCTTTCACGACGCAGCCGCCGCCCTGGTGGTCGATGGTCGGATCGTCGCGGCCGCCCAGGAGGAACGGTTCACCCGAATCAAGCACGACCCGTCGTTTCCGGTCCGCGCGATCGAGTATTGCCTGGAGGCGGCCGGCCTGACTCCGGATCGCCTGGATCTGGTCGTGTTCCATGACAAGCCGCTGCAGAAGGTCGATCGTCTGATCGAGACCTACCTGGGATACGCGCCGCGCGGGTTCGCGTCCTTTTCCCGGGCCGTGCCCGAGTGGGTCGGCGGCAAGGCGGACGTCGGGCGCCAGGTGCGCCGGCACCTTCCGGGGTATCGTCGGCGCGTGCTGTACACCCGCCACCACGAGTCCCACGCCGCCTCGGCATTCTTTCCTTCGCCATTCGAGCGGGCGGCCATCCTGACGGTGGACGGCGTAGGCGAGTGGGCCACGGCCTCCTGGGGCGTCGGCGAGGCCAATCGCATCCGGCTGGACGGCTCGCTGCGATTCCCGCACTCGCTGGGGCTGCTGTATTCGGCCTTCACCTACCATTGCGGATTCAAGGTGAATTCGGGCGAGTACAAGCTGATGGGACTGGCCCCCTACGGCGACCCTGTGTACGTGGACGCGATCCTGCGGCACCTGGTCGATCTGAAGGAGGACGGTTCGTTCCGGCTGGACCTGTCGTATTTCGACTACTGCGCGGGCCTGACGATGACCTCGCGGCGGTTCGATCGGCTGTTCGGGGGTCGGCCTCGTTCACCCGAGTCCCCGCTGGAGCCGCGCCACATGGACATGGCGGCGTCGATCCAGGTCGTGACCCAGGAGATCCTGTCCCGGATGGCTCGACACGTGCATCAGCAGACCGGGATGCGGCACCTGTGCCTGGCGGGTGGCGTGGCCCTGAACTGTGTCGCCAACGGGCGGCTGCTGCGCGAGGGGCCGTTCGAGGACCTGTGGATCCAGCCGGCGGCCGGCGATGCGGGCGGGGCTCTGGGGGCGGCCCTGTTCGCGTGGCATCAGGCGATGGGGCACCCCCGGACCGTCCAGGCGACCGATGCCCAGCAGGGGTCGCTTCTGGGGCCGGGATTCGACGAGGGCCGGATCCGGCACTTCCTGGACCGGATCGGTGCGCGATACGTGTACCTGGAGGACGAATCGGATCTGCTGGAGCGCGTGGCCGCGATGCTGGATCAGGGGAACGTCGTCGGCTGGTTCCAGGGACGCATGGAATTCGGCCCCAGGGCCCTGGGGGCGCGCAGCATCCTGGGCGACGCCCGCAGCCCCGAGATGCAGTCCCGAATGAATCGCAAGATCAAGTTTCGCGAGTCGTTCCGACCGTTTGCACCCGCGGTCCTGGCCGAGCATGCCGAGGCGTGGTTCGACCTGGCGCCGGGCCGGGAAAGTCCCTACATGTTGCTGACGGCGGACGTCGCTTCCCACCGGATGCGGCCGTTGTCGCGGGACCAGGAAGATGCTCGAGGCCTGGACAAACTGCGGGTCTGTCGGTCCCAGATTCCCGCCGTCACCCACGTCGATGGGTCGGCGCGGTTGCAGACCGTCGATGGGGCGCGCCATGGGCGGTTTCATCGGCTGATGCGGCGATTCGAGCAGCGGACGGGATGTCCGGTGCTGATCAACACCAGCTTCAATGTGCGGGGCGAACCCATCGTGTGCGGGCCCGAGGACGCGTGGCGATGCTTCCTGGGGACGAACATGGACGCGCTGGTGCTGGAGCGGTTCCTGCTGCTGCGTGCTGAGCAGTCGCAGGTGCCGGAACACGAGGTGGACGAGTACCTGGCCAGGTTTCAACCGGATTGACTCGTATGCTGGGCCCGTTGCGCGAACCGAACGACCTGGACCTGCGCCGCTTCGCCGTGGCCATGCCCCTGGCCCTGTGCGTCCTGGGGGGCGTGGTTGCCTGGCGCGCCGGCTGGGCGTGGGGGCTGCCGCTGTGGGGCCTGGCGGTCGCGCTGGGGGCGGTTGGCGTCGCGTTGCCGCGCGCGCGGCGGCCGATCTGGCGCGGGTTCACGGTCGTGACCCGGCCGATCGGGCGACTGGTATCGCTGGGGGGGCTGGCCGTGGTCTACTTCGGCGTGCTGACGCCCATGGGCCTTGTGGCCCGCGTGGTGCGCGGGGATCGACTGGGGCGCCGGCCGGACCGTGGGGCGTCTTCGTACTGGGAGCCGGCCGAGCCGCCGGAGGATCCGGAACGGCGCTTCAGGCCGTTCTGACGACGGGGGCAGCATGGAACAGGAACCTCGCGACGACTGGTCGCATCATGCCGACGCCGCGCCTCGGGGGGTTGCGGCCGAACTCTGGGGCTTCCTGAAGGCGAACAAGAAGTGGTGGCTGTTGCCCCTGATCCTGTCACTGCTGCTGGTCGGCGTCCTGGTCCTGATCGGGGGCAGCCCCGCCGCCCCCTTCATCTATACGCTGTTCTGACGGGGCTGGGCGCCGCACCCGATAGACGGCGCACGACGCGTCCTGGCGCAGCGGCTCGAATCGTTCGGGCATGTCCCGGACCCACCGGCCCTCGACGGGCAGGTCGTCCTGGTCGTCCCGGAACACGAACAGGACGTCCGGATCCAGCCGATCAAGGTTGCGCAGCCATGCCGTTCGGTCGGGATGCATGCGGACGTTGCCCTCGGGCCACAGGTGCGACGCGCGCAGGTCGGGAGACACCGCGTTGACGTAGGCCACGTCGCGCTGCAGGTGCGAGCCGAACAGGGGAAACAGGAACGCGTTCCGGCTGTCCTCGGCGGCCACGGCGACCAGGCCCGAGGGCAGGGCCGCGTCCAGGGCGTACCAGCAGTCGGCCAGATGGCGGACGACCAGTCGATAGGGTTCGTCGGCGCGTCGCCAGGCGTCGTAGCGGTCCCGATCGCGGTGGTCGTGCAGTGCGACCAGGCCGGCAAGCACCAGGGCCAGGGCCGCCAGCGCCGTGATGGCCCGCCGCCAGACGGGGCGTGGAGCGGCGTCCGCCGCGGGACGGGCACCCAGGGCGTGGGCCAGCCAGGGCAGCAGCGGGACGACCAGGGCCGCCAGGGTCAGCAGCACTCCCGATCGGGGGGTCACCGGCAGGTTCGAGAACCAGAAGCCCCCAATCTGCAACAGCAGGAACCCCTGCGCGATCCGGGTTCCCGCCACGCCTGCGGCCGTCATGGCCCCGGCGCCGGCCAGGGCCAGGAGCGCCACGGCCGGATACGCGAAACGCACGTTGAACATCAGGAACTTGCCGGAGTAGGGCGTGAAGACGTAGGCGACGAACGCCGCCAGCCCCAGGCCCGCGAGGGCCAGGATGCGCCGGTGCCGCAGGGGGTTGGGGGCGCGTCGGGCCGCGAATCGCACCAGGAACGGGATCAGGGGCGCCATCAGCAACGCCGCCGGCCCGATCGGCCCCAGGCCCCAGGCCGAGTAGGGGGTGAACGTCTCTCCCAGCATGGCCCGAAGCCACATGCCGGTTCGGAAGATGTGGTCGGTGTACGCGGCCAGCGTGGTCAGCGCCAGCGTGTCCCGATAGCGATCCTGGCCGGGCAACGTTCCCAGGCCGGGCAGATCCACCGGGACCGGATACAGGGGGTTGCCCGCGACCAGGGCGTTGCGGACGTAGAAGGTCGCGCCCATCAGCAGGACGCCCGCGACCATCCAGCCCGCATGTCGTCCGATCGCGCCCAGGGCCGCCCGCCAGCGCCGGTCCGGCGGCAGCACCAGCAGCGCGTGCAGGGCGAAAGCCAGGGCCGCCAGCAGCAGGCCCGTGGTCTTGGTGCCGACGGCGACCCCGGCCAGCCCGGCCGACAGGATTGTCGTACCCTCCAGCCGCCTGTGGGCGACGGGGAACGCGAAGCGCACGGCCGCCAGGAAGCAGGCGAACAGGGGCAGATCGACGTAGGACTCGGTCAGTACGGTCAGGAACACCGGGGGCGTGGACAGGACGGCGGCGACGGCCAGGGCGCCCTCCCGCTCGACCGCCAGTTCCCGGGCGGTCCGGTACAGGGCGATTCCCAGCATCGCGACGAACGGCACGTTGACCCAGGGCAGCAGGAAGTCGCAGCCGAACGGCAGCATCACCCACACCGAGAACAGGTCGCCGTTCGCGGGAAGGTACGAGTACAGGTCGAAGTAGCGCGGGAAGAAGAACAGCGACAGGTCGCCGGTGCGCATCATGTGCGCGGCCAGGGTCAGGTGGTAGGTCATCGAGTCGAACCCCAGCGGCGGTCGCGTCGCGGCGTACGAAAAGGCCAGGACGCCGATGGCGGCGGCCGGGATGGCGACGACGGCCAGCAGGGACGAGGCGCCCAGGGCGCGCACGACGCCGTCGCGCAGGGCCCCCAGCCAGGCCAGCGATCCGTTGCGGCGAAAGGCCAGAGCCAGTGCGATCGAGACGGTCAGGGACAGCAGGCTGACGGGACCGGGCGCCAGGATGCCCAGGGCCCCGCAGGCCGTCAGCACCGCGACGATCTGGAGGGTCGCGATGGCCAGGGTGGCCAGCAGGCGGTCCAGAGGCACGAGGTCGGGCAGGGCCCCCGCCACGCGACCGGCCGCGCCCAGCAACGCCGCGTTCAGAACGGCGAAGAGTGCGGAACCGGCCGTGACGTGC
>JARKOL010000382.1 GCA_029975745.1 Myxococcota bacterium
GGCAGGGACAGGACATCGGTCCGGTCGCGACCTTCCTGGAGGACGTCGGCCTGGATTGTCGATTCCAGGCGGTGGGCTGCACGGCGGACGAGGTCCGTGCCACCCTGGCGGGCATGGACTCGTATCTGGCCCACGAATCGCAGTTGCTGCCGGGCGTGTTCCACTTCCGCGGCGCCCCCAGCCCGGACGAAGCCGACTCGTTGATCGCGCGGGTGGAAGCCGCGTTGAACGCCGCCTGACCTCCGACCGGGAGACACCATGCGCACCGTGCTCGTCTTCAGTCCGCACGCCGACGATGCCGCCATCTTTTGCGGCGGCGCGATGGCCCGATTCGCGGACGAGGGCTGGCGCGTCGTCCTGGCGCGCGTCACGGATGATCGATTCGATTCCGTCGGATTGCCCGTCGCGGAAACCCTGCGCCGCACCGCCGAGGAACTGCACCATTCCGCGGCGATTCTGGGCGTCTCCGAGGTCGTGGAACTGGGATTCGTCACCGACTGCCTGGCGGACACCCCCCTGGGCACCCTTCGGGAACGCGCCGTCCGGCTGCTGCGCCAGTACCGCCCCCACACCGTGATGTCGTTCGACCCCGCCGATCGCTTCGAGGACAACCAGGACCACGCGCGGGTCGCCCAGGCGGTGGCCGAGGCGTTCTGGGTCGCCTGCTTCGACAAGCATCACCCCCAGCACCTGGCCGAAGGTCTGGCGCCGCACACCGCTGCCGAACGCTGGTACTTCTCGCGGCGCGGGGCGGACACGAACCATGTCGTGGACATCACGCCCCAGTTGGCCCGCAAGATCGACGCCGTCTGCGCCCACCAGACCCAGATGCGCAACGTCGTCAACCAGGTTCGATTGCAGTTCCAGGCGGCCGGCCGGCCGGTTCCCGCCCTGGACCATGCGGTGGCCGGCGGCGATCTGCGTCCGCTGGTCCAGGCATTCGTCGGCGGCGCGGCCCGCGCCATCGCGCAGGAGGCCGGCTGGGACGCGGCGTGCTTCGCGGAAGCCTACCGGCGGGAAGGCACCGACGCCCTTGAAGACTTGATCTGAATCGAACTGCAAGAATCCGTGCGGGTCCGCGTCAGCCCAGGAACATCGGAGCAACGCAGCCCTCGACGGGCAGGCCGCCGGGCGAACCCGGGACCTGCCCGCCAGGGGACGCAGCCTACTGCCCGGCGCCGTTCTGGATGATGAATTCGACGCGGCGGTTGCGCTGGGCGTCGTCATCGTTGAGTTCGGGCGAAACCAGCGGCCGGCTCATCCCGAAGCCCTCGGTTTCCAGCCGATCCGCCGCAATCCCCCCGCTGGTCGTCAGCCACTTGAGCACGGCCTTCGCCCGGGCCTGGGACAGCTTCATGTTGTACGCCTCGGTCCCGCGAAGGTCCGTGTGCGCCTCGATCCGCACCTTCGTGAATTGCGGATTGTCGCGAAGCACCTGCGCAACCCCTTCCAGTGTCGGGAACGACCGCGGAATGATGGCGTCCTTGTCGAAGTAGAAGTACACCGGCTCCAGCGTCACGATCTTCGGCCCCTCGACCTTGGCGCGCTCCTCCGGGCAGCCGTCGTCGTCCTCGTCCCCGTCGAAGTCCTCGGGGTCGTCCGGGCAACGGTCGTAGCCCTTGCAGATCCTGGTGAACTCGGCATGCACGCCCTTTTCCGTCACCCACGGGTCACAGATGCCGTCCCCGTCCCGATCCGGGTTCGGATGCGGACATCCCTCGTTCCACAGGGGGCCGGGCTCCCGGGGGCACCGGTCCGAGCCCTTGCACACGCTGGCGTACTTCGCCGACTGGCCTCGCTCGGCCACCCACGGATCGCAAACCCCGTCCTTGTCGTCGTCCGGATCCGGACACCCGTCCGCGTCCTGGTACCCGTCCCGGTCCTCGGGGTCATCCGGGCACGAATCCTCGCAATCGTTGATGCCGTCCTTGTCCCGGTCGCCCGCACACCGGTTGGGACCGTACGTCACCCCGGCGAACAGGCGAAACCGCGGACCCGCGATGCCCTCCGTCACCGCAGCGCCCGCTCCGAAGTTCACGTCCAGCCCAGGCGTCGCATGCCACCGAAATCCGCCCAGGGGCTCCACCGGCGTCAGGTTCGACTTGAACGGCGAGTCCACCGACGTTGCCATCATCAATTCCACGATCAGGTCCAGCTTCTGGGGCACCAGCCCGACCCACGCACCGAACTTCAACCGCAACTGGTCGTCCACCAGGGTGCCCGCCAGTTTGGAGTCCTTGACCACCCGGTATCCCAGGTCCAGCGCCATGCCCCAGCGCTTCCAGTCCAGGCTCAGGTTGACCCACGGGGAAAACGTCCACGACGCGCTCCCCATGTACGGATCCACCAGACGCCCCGTCGGTGCCGTGAACTCCGGCGTGATCCCCAGCGCGAACACCCGGTTCTGGGTTCGATACAGACGAACCCGCGGCACGAAGCGCAGATCGCCCACGCCCGCGGCACCCGGGGACTTCAGGTCGCCCAGCTCGCTGCCCGACTGGAACAGGATGACCGGCAGCACCAGCCCCAGGTCCAGCCAGTTCGTGAAGCCGATCGCCCCGAATACGTGCGCCGTGAACTGGTGCGCCACGACGTTGTTCACCTTCTCGACCTTCCGGCCCGTCGAGTCGGTGTTGATGGTCCAGAACCGCAATGGGTTGTTCTGGTAGTCCATCATCACGCCCACGTCCCAGTTCCACTGGCCCAGGGT
>JARKOL010000011.1 GCA_029975745.1 Myxococcota bacterium
CCAAGCCTACTTCGCAGCCACGGGGGAGGCCCCCTTGGCCGCCGCCGCGGCGACCCCGGCGGCCCATCCCGTGGACCACGCGATCTGCAGGTTGAACCCGCCCCGCGGGCCGTCCAGGTCCAGCACCTCACCCGCGAACGACACGCCCGGAACGATGCGTGATTCCATGGTCTTCGGGTCGATGTCCCGCAGCTCGACACCGCCGATGGTGACCACCGCCTCGGCGAAGCCGCGATTGCCGGTGGCCTGGATGGGCAGCGCCTTCATCGCCGAAGCCAAACGCCGCCGCTCGGCCGCCGACACCCGGGCGGCGGTCTCGTCGGTCAGGTTCGCGGTGCGCACCACCAGTTCCGCAAGCCGTTCGGGCACCCAGGTCGATACGATTCGGACGGGGGAACGAGCCCCGTAGGCCGAGAACGCCGCCGCCAACGCGCCATCCAACGCGTCCGGGGACTGGTCGGGAACCAGGTCGATGGCCAGATCGCACCGCGCGGGTCCCTGCCACTGGGCGATCAGCCGGCTGACATCCAGGATGGCGGGCCCGGACACGCCGTAGTGCGTGAACAGGATGGCGCCACGAACCTGGGCCGACCGACCGGCCTGGCGAGCCGTCACGACGACGTCATCGACGGAAAGGCCGGCCAGGGCACGAACCCCCGAGGCCTCGACGGTCAGTCCCACCTCGCCGGGACGCGCCGGGACCACCCGGTGCCCCAGCGCTCGCGCCAGTGCATGTCCGTCCCCGCTGGATCCGGTCTCGGGAACCGACAGCCCCCCCGTGGCGATCACCACGCGGCGACAGGGAAAGTCGCCGCCCCCCTCGACCAGAACGTGGAACGGCCAGTACCGGCCCTCGGGCCGGCCCGCGGCCTCCTCCAGCCGAATCTCGACGACGCGCACCTCGGTCTTCACGGGGACGTGCAATGCGTGAAGCCGCTTCAGCATGGCATCCAGCACGTCGGTCGCCTTGCCCGAAGCCGGAAAGCACCGCCCGTCCGGTTCCTTGCGAATCCGGACTCCCAGCCGCTCGAACAGGGTGCGGGTTGCCGGCGGGTCCAGGCGCCCCAGCGCGTTGTGCAGGAACCGGGCGCCCGGACCACACGCCGCGACGAAGCCTCGCGCATCGACATCGTGCGTCAGGTTGCAGCGGGTGCCCCCCGTCAGCAGCAGCTTGCGCCCGGGCAGCGGCATCCGCTCGAGCACCCGAACCCTGGCACCCGCCTCGCCGGCGGCAATCGCCGCCATCAGCCCCGCCGGACCCCCGCCGATCACGATCACGTCATCCATGCATCCCCCGGTGCGGCTCCGAGCCGCGCGTTCGACGCGCATCCTACAGGAATCCGGTGGCCGCGGATACGCATGTCGTCCCGGGTGAAACGCCAGACGCCTTGAACCCGATACGGCGGAAGGCTACACTCGCCGCGTCCCGGTCGGGTGCCCGTCGGGAGCCACGGTCCTGGGACGCCCGGAGGCCTCGTGTCCGTCGTCGTCGTCGCAGAAAAGCCGTCCGTCGCCCGCGATCTGGCCGCGGTCCTGGGGGCAAATCACCGTGGGGACGGGGCCCTGGTCGGCAACGGCTACGTCGTCACCTGGGCCATCGGCCACCTGGTCAGCATCGCCCAGCCCCACGAAATGAATCCCGAATGGAAATCGTGGCGCTGGGACCGGCTGCCCATCCTGCCCACCTCCTGGGATCTGGCCGTACTGCCCGGCACCGCCGATCATTTCGCAGCCGTGCGGAAGCACCTGAGCGCCCCGGACGTCCAGTCCGTCATCTGCGCGACGGACGCCGGGCGCGAGGGCGAGCTGATCTTCCGCTACGTCTATCGGATGGCCGGATGCGACAAGCCGGTGCGGCGACTGTGGATCTCGTCGCTGACGCCCGAGGCAATCCGCGACGGATTCGCGGCCCTGCGCCCCGGCACCGACTTCGACGACCTGGGGCGCGCCGCCGAGGCTCGTGGTCGCGCGGACTGGCTGGTCGGCATGAACCTGTCCCGGGCGTACTCGCTGCGCTTCGGCCCGGGACTGCTGTCGGTCGGACGCGTCCAGACCCCGACCCTTGCGATGATTGTCGATCGCGAGCTGGCGATCCAGGCCTTCGTGCCCGACCCGTACTGCGAGGTGATCGCGACCTTCGGCGACCGCCCCGACGACTCGTACCAGGCCACCTGGTTCGACCCGGACCGCGGGGGCGACGTCGATGCCCCTTCGGAAGCCGGTGATTCCCAGAGCGGCCCACCGGGCGCCACCACACGCCCCGATCGCCTGCCGGGCGACGGGGTGCTGGCCCAGAAGATCCGGGATCGCGTGCTGGGCCGTCCGGGTCAGGTGCTTTCCCTTTCCGGCAGCGACAAGAGTCAGCCGCCGCCGATGCTGTACGACCTGGCCGAGCTGCAGCGACACGCCAATCGCCATCTTGGATTGACCGCCAAGGATACCCTGGCTGCCGCCCAGTCCCTGTACGAGAAGCACAAGCTGCTGACGTATCCCCGGACCGACAGCCGACATCTTTCGGTCGATGTGGCGAATCGGCTGGACGCGGTCGTCCGGACCCTGGGCCCCCGCTACCCCGGCATGGTCGCCCCTGGCTCGGGCAGCCTTTTGGGGCCTCGATTCGTCGATGACGCCAAGGTCACCGACCACCATGCCATCATCCCGACGGCGGTGGACCCGACGGGCCGCTCCCTGACGGCGGACGAGGCGGGCATCTATGACCTGGTCTGCCGGCGCCTGCTGATGGCATGGCACGCGGACCACAAGACGCGCATCACGACCGTGATCACCCAGGTCACCACCGACGAGGCCGTCGATCGATTCCGCGCCGCCGGTACCGTGGTCACCCAGGTCGGGTGGAAAGTCCTGGACCCCCGTGCGGCACGCGACGAGGCCCCGAAGAAGTCCCGAAAGTCCAGGAAGGATGCGCCCCAGGCCCGGGACGGTGCGGACGGCGCGTCCTCCGACGATTCGGGCCCCGACGCCCCCAAGGACGCCCGTCTTCCCGACGGACTGTCCGAGGGCCAGGTCCGGCCCGTCGCCGCGGCGGATGTCGCCCGGAAGGAGACCGCGCCCCCGAAGCGATTCACCGACGCATCGCTGCTGACCGCGATGGAGACCGCAGGTCGGACGCTGGACGATCGGGAACTCGAAGCGGCCATGAAGGAACGGGGGTTGGGCACGCCCGCCACCCGGGCCGCGACGATCGAGACCCTCATCTCGCGCGGGTACATCGAGCGCAAGGGAAAGTCGCTGCGAGCCACCGATGCCGGCATCGCGCTGATCGCCGTCGTCCATGACAAGGTGAAGAGCCCCGCGATGACCGGCGAGTGGGAGCTGGCCCTGAAGCGGATGGAGAAGGGCGGCGAATCCTTCGACCGGTTCATGGAGGCCATCGAACGGTACGTGCTGGAGGTGCTGGATCTGGTTCGCAGCGCCCGCCGCCCAGCGGCCACGACGCCCGCCACCGGCTCGGGTTCCGCCCCGCCGCCCCAGGCCAGCCCGGCGGTCGCGGCTGCTCCGACGGCCCAGACGGCCCAGACGGCCCAACGGACGTCACCGCGCACGATCGGCGACCTGCTTCGCGAGCGGTTCCATCTGGATGCGTTCCGCCCCCACCAGGCCGAGGTCTGCGCCGCCGTCGCATCCGGTCGCGACAGCCTGGTGGTGATGCCCACCGGATCCGGGAAGTCGCTGTGCTACCAGTTGCCGGGCATCGCCCGCGGCGGAACCACGCTGATCGTCAGCCCGTTGATCGCGCTGATGGAGGACCAGGTCGCGAAGCTGAAGGCCGCCGGCTTTCGCGCCGAACGGATCCACTCCGGTCGGGACCGATCCGACTCGCGCGCCGCCTGCATCGCGTACCTGAATGACGGCCTGGACTTCCTGTTCATCGCCCCCGAGCGGCTGTCCGTCCCCGGATTCCCCGAGATGCTGGCCAAGCGGCGCCCTACCCTGGTCGCAATCGACGAGGCGCATTGCATCAGCCACTGGGGCCATGACTTCCGCCCCGACTATCGCCTGTTGAAGGACCGCCTGCCCCTGCTGATGCCCGTCCCGATCGTCGCGCTGACCGCGACCGCGACCCTGCGCGTCCAGGACGACATCTGCGAGCAACTGGGTATCGGGACCGCCCAGCGGTTCATTCGAGGCTTCCGACGTGACGACCTGGCGGTCGAGATGGTCGAGCGGCCCCAGGCCCTCCGGCTGGAGGCCACGACCCGCCTTCTGGGTGCCCCAGAACGTCGCCCGGCCATCGTCTATGTGCCCTCGCGACGCATGGCCGAATCCCTGGCGGAACAACTGAACGCGCTGTTCCCGACGCGCGCCTACCATGCGGGCATGAACGCCGAGACGCGCGCAGCCGCCCAGGAGGCCTTCCTGTCCGGCCGGGTCGATGTCATCGTGGCCACCATCGCCTTCGGCATGGGGATCGACAAGGCGAACGTGCGCACGGTCGTCCACATGGCCCTTCCCGGATCGATCGAGGCGTACTACCAGGAGATCGGTCGTGCCGGCCGCGACGGCAAGGGGGCCCGGGCCGTCCTGTTCCACGCCCACGCCGACCGCAAGGTTCACGAGGGCTTCTTCGAGCGCGACTACCCCGATGACGGCGTGCTGAAGGCGATCCGGGACATGGTGCCGATGGCGGGCATTCCTCGCGAGGCGCTGATCGCAACCTGCGGATTCGAGCCCGAGACCGCCGAGAACGCTATTGCGAAGTTGTGGATCCACGGGGGCCTTACCGTCGATGCCGATGACCGCGTCGCGCGCGCCGACGGCGACTGGCTGGCATCCTACCTGCGGATCCGGTCGCATCGCGAGGCGCAACTGGACCAGATCCGGGATCTGGCGCGTTCCCCCGACTGCCGGATGGCCCGCCTGGTCAAGCATTTCGGCGATCCCGATACCGCCCCCTGCGGCCAGTGCGACAACTGCCGGCCCGACCAGGCCCTGGTTCGCACATTCCGGCAGGCAACCGCCCGCGAACGCGCCGTCATGGACGGTATCCTGCGAGCGCTGCGGGAACGCGACGGCCAGGCCACGGGCAGCCTGCACCGCACCCTGCACCCCGGCGGCGACCTGGATCGGTCCACGTTCGAGCACCTGGTCTCGGCACTGGCGGCGTCCGGCCTGGTGACCCTGTCGGACGACACCTGGACGGGCGATGACGGTCGCGTGCTGCGCTTCCGTCGCGCACGCCTGACCCGCGCCGCCGCGCGGCAAAACGGCATCGGGGATGCGGATGTTTCCATCGAGGAGCATCCCGAGAAGCCCACCTCGGCAGGCAGGTCCGCCCCCCAGCGCCGGCGCCCGTCCGCGGCGACGTTCCGCGCACCCGAGGACATCCAGGTCGATCCGGTCCGGTTCCAGC
Source organism: Myxococcota bacterium (assembly GCA_029975745.1). Lineage (GTDB taxonomy): Bacteria > Myxococcota_A > UBA9042 > DTJE01 > DTJE01 > DUVQ01. Next base: position 5,372 of record JARKOL010000011.1, read on the forward strand.
GGCTGAAGGCGTGGCGACTGGACGTGGCGCGCTCCGAGAACGTGCCTGCCTTCCGGATCGTCTCCGACCGCGTGCTGCGCCAGATCGCCGCCATCCTGCCCAGAACGACCGACGCCCTGCTGCGCATTCCCGGCGTCACTCCACGATTCGTCCAGAAATGGGGGCGGGATCTGCTGTTGAGGCTGGCGGACGACTGACCTGGTGAAACGGCGTCCCGAGACAGGTTCCCGGGTACACCCAGTCCTGTCCTAGCGGCATCCCTGGGTGCGCGTTTCCAGTTGGGCATCGCACGACAGGGTCTGCTTGGTGCAGTCCCAGATGAAGTTGTTGCGACTGACGCCGCACTCGGGGATGGCCCCTTCCCGCCATCCGGTCTGGAAGGTGCAACTGAACGTCCCGCTGCACTGGCCCAGGTTCTGATACTGCTTGTCCACCTGCCCGTCGCAGTTGAAGTCGAAACTGTTGCAGTTGCTTCTGGACGTGAAGAACGCGGACTGGCCCGGGAACACGCGGGCATCCGTGTCGCAGCAGTCGCCCGGGAACAGTCCCCGGTAGTTCCCGGTCGGCTGGCAGTAGCAGCGGGGCGCCACGCCCTCGGCACCGTAACTGTCACCGTCCTGGTCCAGGTAGTAGTCGCGGCAGCCGTACGCGCCCTCGTCGTCGAACACGCCGTTGCAGTTCTCGTCCACGCCGCCGCAGACCTCCTGGGCTCCCGGGTTGATCAGGAAGTTGTTGTCGTCGCAGTCGCCGTCCTTCGAGGCCCGGTAGTTCCCGTCCGGCTGGCACAGGCAGCGCCCCGTCCCATTGACCCCGAAGCCGTCCCCGTCCTTGTCCAGGTAGTACAGCGTGCAGCCGACCGCGCCCGCCTCGTTGATGTTGCCGTCGCAGTTGTCGTCCTTCATGGTCGCGCAGCGCTCGGCGGCGCCGGGAAAGATCAACGCGTCATTGTCGTCGCAGTCATGGTGCGTATCGGTGCAGCGCGTCACCGTGTACTTGCCCATCGGCGCGCACAGGCACTTGCGGTCGTGGATGTTGCCGAATCCGTCGCCGTCCATGTCGATGCAGTAGAACGTGCATCCCAGGCTGCCTTCGGGATCGGCCAGTCCGTCGCAGTCGTCGTCGATGCCCTCGTTGCAGATCTCGGTCCGCCCGGGACGGATGTTGAAGTTGTTGTCGTTGCAGTCGCCGCCCTCCAGGGCGTCCCAGGGGGCCACCTTGTTGCACTTGCAGGCGGACATCAGCGAGTTTCCAGAACCGTCCCGATCGGCGTCCATGAAGTACACGGTGCATCCCACCGCGCCATCCTCGTCGATACCGTCCACGCAGTTGTCGTCCCTGCCGTTGCAGACCTCGGTGTTGCCCGGAAAGCGCGTGGGGTCGTTGTCGTCACAGTCCCCGGCCAGCGTCGCCGTGTAGGGCCGAACCCCCTCGCACATGCACCGCACGTCGCCATCCACGCCGCGCCCGTCCAGGTCGTCATCCCGATAGTAGTTGATGCACCCCTGCGCCCCCATCTCGTCGATGCGACCGTCGCAGTTGTCGTCCTGGCCGTTGCAGATCTCGGTCGCCCCGGGGTACGCCTGCGGGTCCTGGTCATTGCAGTCGCCCGCCTTGGTCGCGCGGTAGTTGCCCTTGGGGCCGCACAGGCACTTCTGGTCGTCCAGGATCCCGAATCCGTCGCCATCCATGTCCAGGTAGTGCGGGAAGCAGCCGTCCGTATCCTCGTCGTCCGCAATCCCGTTGCAGTCGTCGTCCAGCCCGTTGCAGACCTCGGGCACGGCCTCCTTGCCGTCGCAGGTCATCCGGCCGCCCACGCACAGGGTCAGGCCCTTGCAGGTGCCGATCTCGTTCGTGATGTCGCAGGGAGACCGCAGCAGATCCTCGTCCGTCTGTCCGTCGCAGTCGTCGTCAATCCCGTTGCACGTCTCGGCCTCGGGCCAGCGCGCCGAGCACTCCTGGTCGCACGCGCGTTCACCCGGACAGCGACCGTACACGTTGCTGCGATGACACACCGTGGTGTAGCCGTGCTCGCGGAACTTCGCGGTGCAGGGACAATCCGCCTCGTCCTTCGGGCGGCACTGACGGACATTGACGCCGCCGATGACGAAGATCCCGCACTCGAAGCCGTAGGGGCAGCCCGAATTCGAGGAACACGGCACGCCGCAGAAGCTGCCCAGATCCCCCCGCTCGATACAGCCGTACTTTCCAGTCGAAGCGCCCAACTGCGGAATGCAGTCGCCCTCGCCGATGCAGGGCTGGCACAGGCGCGCGAACGGGTCGATGCAGCCATAGACCACGTCCGAGCCCGAGCCCGACACCACGCCGCAGATCCATCCGGACGGGCAGGCCTCCTCGGTCTGGCACAACGCGGTGCAGCGCATGCCCTCCATGGTGTCGATGCAGAAGCCGCTGTTGCAATCGAGGTTTCGTCCGCAGGGGCATCCGAACCCGCCCTCGGACTCGCACGTCAGAATGACCTCACCCGGCGTCCAGATATCCTCGGGAACCGCGTCCCGCGTGACGTCGGAACCGCCGACGTCGCCAACCGCGTCCGATCCACCCGGATCCCCGCCGATGCCGGGGTCACGACCGGAGTCGATCCCGACGTCGTCCGTCACGGATCCCGAAGTCCCGCATCCCGACACCAGAATCAGTACCAGGACGACCGCCGACCACCGCATTTCGACTCCTGTTCCCGAAGGGATGCAGTCGCCGAAAGTTTGCGGGATGGGGACCCGATCCGTCAAGCCTTCCCGCCACGATTTCCGATGTCCCGCCGCGCCAGAACCGTTTCACTGGACGCGAAACTCCCGTCCTGCTACCTTCCCCCGGGACCGGAACGCCGGTCCGATTCACCCACAGGAGGTGCCGATGGCCGACAACGACACCGCGACCGCCGTCCCCGCCGGAGGATTGCGCAGTTTCTCGCGCAACTTCTGGGTCGTGATCCTGATGGAATTCTTCGAGCGCGGTTCCTACTACGGCATGATGTCCGTACTGGCCGTGTACCTGGGATCCACCGAGCGGGGCGGCCCCGGCGCCCTCGGCTTCTCGGAACACTCCATCGGCATCATCATGGGCCTGATCACGCCGCTGCTGTACCTGCTGCCCATCCTCAGCGGCGCCCTGGCCGAACGCTTCGGCTATCGGCGCATGCTGCTGGTCGCCTTCAGTCTGCTGGCCATCGGCTACAGCCTGACCGGCTTCATGAAATCCTACCCCATGGTGTTCGCGGCACTGCTGGTCATGGCCCTGGGCGCCGGCACGTTCAAGCCGATTCCGTCGGGGACGATCGCGCGCATCACCCACGCGGGCAACTCGACGCTGGGCTTCGGAATCTTCTACTGGACCATCAACCTGGGCGCGTTCCTGTTCCCGCTGGTTCTGGTGTCGTACCTGAAGTCCATCAGTTGGACCTACGTCTTCCTGCTGTCCGCGATCGGCACCGGCGCCATGATCCTGCCGGCCCTGTTCCTGTTCAAGGAGCCACCCCGCCCCGAGAACCGCAAGTCGCTGGCCGAGGTGCTGACCGGCGCCCTGATGGTGCTGAAGGACTGGCGCTTCGTCCTGATGATCGTGATCTATTCCGGCTTCTGGATTCTCTACTTCCAGATGTTCCACACCGTTCTGTGGTACCTGAAGGACTACGTGAACATGGCGCCGGTGGAATCCGCGATCAACGGGGTCATTGGCGCCCTGGGGGTCGCCTACCGGTTCAAGTTCGACGTCGAGCACGTCACCGTGATGAACGCCGGGACGATCATCCTGTTGCAGTTGATCGTTTCCCGCCTGGTCGCCAAGACTCCCGCCCTGCCCACGATGATCGTCGGCATCCTGCTGGGCACCTCGGGCATGGCGCTGCTGGCCTTCAGCAACCATGCGTTCATCTTCCTGGCCGGCGTGGTCGTCTTCAGCATCGGCGAGATGACGACTCACCCGAAGTTCATCAGCTACATCGGGTTGATCGCCCCGCGCGACAAGGTGGCCCTGTACATGGGCTACGCGTTCCTGTACGGCGTCATCGGGTCGTCCATCGGCGGTCTGCTGGGCGGGTTCGGGTACGAGCACTTCGTCAAGAACCTGGGCCAGCCCCGGCTGCTGTGGCTGCTGTTCGCGTCCATCGGCGTCGCCACCGTGATCGGGCTGCTGCTGTTCAACCGGTTCGTGGCCCCGCGTCGCCCGGCCGAGGCAACCTGACGATCCCCCTTCCGGACCGGATTCTGACGCCCGATCCCTAGCGACAGGTCTGCTGCCGCCGTTCGGTCTGACGATCACAACAGCCGGGTGGCAGGATGCAGTAGCCGCACCCTCCGACGACATAATCGGACCAGACGCCGCACCCGGGAATCAGCCCCCCGGCCCAGCCCCTCTTCAGATTGCAGCCCTCGAAGAACCCGGAGCAGCCACCCCCGGTCGTCGTGACCTCCCGGTCGGCGATCCCGTTGCAGTTGAAGTCGAAGTGGCCGCACTCCGTCGGTGTCGGGTAGTACACGGTCGTCCCGGGGCGCGCCCGTTCGTCGATGTCGCAGCAGTCCCCGCCCACCGCGACCACGTAGCCCGCCGACGGCGCGCACAGGCACATCGAGTCTCCCGTCGCGCCGTACCCGTCGCCGTCACGATCGGGGAAGTAGTGGACGCACCCGTTGATTCCCGCGGGGTCCGTCAGCCCGTCGCAGTTGTCATCCCTGCCGTTGCAGACCTCGACGGCATCCGGATGGATGCGCGCATCCTTGTCGTCGCAGTCGCCTCCGCGCGTTCCCCGATAGGGGAAGACAGGGGCGCACAGGCACTTCGTGTCCCAGGACAGGCTCCAGCCATCCCCGTCCTCGTCCCGCATGTACCAACTGCATCCGCCGACGCCCTCGGGATCGGTGATCCCGTCGCAGTTGTCGTCCCGCCCGTTGCACACCTCGGCGGCGTCGGGATGGACGTCGTTCCGGGTGTCATCGCAGTCCCCGATCCTCGTCGCCAGATAGGGGGCCGCCGGGGTACACATGCACCGGGAATCGGTCGCAACCCCGAATCCATCCCCGTCCGCGTCCCGGAATCGCACCAGGCATCCCACGGAACCATCGGGGTCGGTGGAGCCGTTGCAGTTGTCATCGATTCCATTGCAGCGCTCGGTCGCCCCGGGATGCACGTTCGGGTCCAGCGGCCTGCAGTCGCCGGACACCAGCGCCGTGAATTCACCGGTCGGGGCGCACAGGCACTGGGACTCGGTGGTTCCGTAGCCGTCCCCGTCCTGATCGCGGAAGTACGTCTGACACCCGACGGACCCGACGTCATCCGTTCGCCCGTCGCAGTTGTCATCCCGCCCGTTGCAGACCTCGACGGCGTCGGGATGGACGTCGTTCCGGGTATCGTCGCAATCGTTGCCGCGCATCGCCGTATAGGGCGCGGCCGCCTGACACAGGCAGCGGGAGTCCCCCGTGACCCCGAAGGTGTCTCCATCGGCGTCCCGGAACAGCACGATGCACCCCAGCGAGCCGTCGCCGTCCACCACCCCGTCGCAGTTGTCATCGCGGCCGTTGCACCGCTCGACCTGTCCC
>JARKOL010000015.1 GCA_029975745.1 Myxococcota bacterium
CGCAGGCCGGGCACCCGACAGAACATCGACCCGAAGTCCATGGTAAATGGGTCTACCCGAAAACAGCCCTCGATGACCGATCCAGGCCGTCGAGAGCTCTCGATCGCAGGGTGCCTGGGGGCCAGGGCCTCATAGGCACCCTGAATACGTCCCCAGAGTCACCCCCGACGAAGTCCCGCTGACCCAGGCGGTGGATTACGGCGGATGTGTTCACCTTGACAGTTCGCCGCATTCTGCAATAATCCTGACAACCCGGGGCTTTTCAATGGGGTGTCAGCATGCGGGATTCCTCGAAGATCTTGTTCCTGGTCGCGGCGTTGACGGCGTGGGGGGCGATTGCCCACGCCCAGACGGACCCGGCCGGCACGCCCGCGGTGGCCGCTCAGGCGACTGGCGCATTCGATCTGGTCCTCGGCGAGGGCAAGCGTCTGAGCGCCCAGGGGCGGTTCTATGACGCCGCGCTCGTGTACCACAAGATCCTGGCCGAAGGGGACGAGTCCCGCCCGTACTATCGCGAGGCCCAGTACGAGATGGGCGTCGCCCTGTACGAGTTGAAGTTCTTCGTGTCCGCGTACGGCTACTTCGACCGCGTGGCCGAACTGGGGCCCGAGCATCCCCGCTACCGCGACGCGCTGCCGTGGTTCGTCAAGATTCACCGGCAGTTGCCCGGCGAAACCAACACGCTGTTCCGGATGGCCTACTACCCGGTGGACCTGTACCCCGCCGACATGGCCGAGGAAATCGCCTTCTACGTCGGGCAGTACCACTACTACGAAGGCAACCTGCCCGCGGCCCTGGAGTTCCTGTCCAAGGTGGGGACCGGCAACAAGGACATGTTCAATCGTGCCCTGTACCTGAAGGGGGTCGTCCACGTTCGCCAGAATCAGGTGGGGCCCGCGGCCGAGTCGTTCAACCGCCTGCTCGCCGGCCTGAAGGGGAAACTGTCGCCCGACGGCAGGCGGCTCCAGCAGATGGCCCAGATGGCGATCGCCCGGGTGTACTACGGCGGCGGCCAGAAGGATGCCGGCAACTTCGACTCGGCGATTCGCAACTATGCCCAGATTCCCGACACCTCCGACATGTGGCTGGACAGCCTGTTCGAGCGCGCCTGGGCCTACTACCAGATCGGCAACTACACCCGGGCGCTGGGCAACCTGCTGACGGTCGGTTCGCCCTACTTCGAAGAGGAGTACTACCCCGAGGCCTACGTCCTGAAGGCCGTGATCTTCTTCCGTAACTGCCTGTACGAAGAAGCGTTGTCCACGATCGACCCGTTCTACAAGGAGTACTTCGAGATCTCGAAGGAACTGAAGATGGTCCTGGAAACGTACACCGACCCCGCCGACTTCTACACCTATCTGGCGTCGATCTCGCGCCAGGGCAAGGACGCGCAGTACTCGCTGAAGATCAAGAAGATCTTCAACGCGGCCCTGGCCGATGCCAAGCTGCGGCGGCTGTTCGGCTTCGTCATCAGCATCAGCAACGAGATGAAGAAGCTGGAGGAACTGCGCAGCCTCCCGGTGGCGCGGCCGATGGTCGATTTCCTGCTGCCGGACCTGGCGGCCTACCGCGCCCTGACGATGGGCGAGGCCGGCAAGCTGGCGCGCGAGCGGCTTTCCCGGGTGAACCGGGAACTGCGGGCGTTGCTGCAGCAGGCGCTGGCCGTCCGCTTCGAGACGGTCAACGCCCAGAAGGGCATCCTGAACGAACGGTACCGACGGGAGCAGGTCGTCGAGGTCCAGGGCGCGCTGAAGCCGTCCGAGGATTTCAAGGTGGATCGCGAACACGTTCGCTGGCCGTTCGACGGCGAGTACTGGAAGGACGAGCTCGGTAGTTACTTCTACCCCCTGCGGTCGGTCTGCGGCGTCGGCCGCTAGCCGGTCTCGACCGCGGCGGCCCCTGCCGCCCTGTGGAGGATGAGCATGACAGCGCGTATCGCCCGGGCCATGATGCTGGCGTCGGGGGTCTTCCTGGTGCCGGTGCTCGCGTTTGGACAGGCCGGCGGCTCTCAGGGGCCGGGGGCCGTGAAGTCGTACGTGCTTCCCGAGGCGGACGGCACGGCGCAGCCCTTCCCGCTGGGCAGCGTGGAGTCCCGCAAGGGGGCCCCGATGGGGGTCAAGCAGACGGCGATGCGCGCCGGCCGCATGGCCGACGAGAAGCTGGAAGAGGCCATCGCGACCCTGAACCAGCTGATCGAGCAGTCCGACGACGATGACCCGTCGAAGCCCGAATACCTGGCTCGGCTGGCCGCGCTGTACTGGGACAAGGCCGAAAACTTCTTCAACAAGGCGTACGGCGACGACCTGTTCCTGCGCCTGAAGGCCGCCCAGGAATCCGGGGACGATGCCCTGCTGGGGCTGGTCCAGGCCGAGCAGGCCGCGATGCTGAAGGAGCGGGGCTACTGGCAGGAAGAGGCCGCGAACGTCTACATGATGATCGTGGACCGCTTCCCGGACTACCCGTCGATCGACTCGGTCCTCTACTACCTGGGATTCGCCCTGGTCCAGATGGACATGCAGGACAAGGCGTTCCCGTACTTCACCCGGATCGTCCGCGAGGCCCCGAACAGCCGGTTCGTGCCGGATGCATTGCTGAACATCGCCGAGTACTACTTCAACAACGGGGCGATGGACGACGCCGAGAAGATCTACACCGAGGTCGAGAACTTCCCGGAATCGACCTCCTACGGGCTGGCGATCTACAAGAAGGGCTGGTGCTACTACAACATGGGCATGCACGAGCAGGCCATGAACCAGTTCCTGAAGGTCATCGACTTCGCCCGGGCCGAGGAATCCCGGAAGATCGGCTACGGCAACCAGTTGTTGCGCGAGGCCCAGCGCGACCTGGTCATGGTCTACTCGCAGGTCGGCAGCCCCGAGAACGCCATCAAGGTGTTCCGGGCGATTTCGCCGACCGGGTACATGGATCTGGCGATCAAGCTTGCCGAGGGCTACTCCAGCCAGGGCGAGTTCCGCAAGTCGTCGGTGCTGTTCAAGAAGATCATCGCCGAGATCAAGGGCTCCGCCGACGCCCACCAGATGATCGAGTTCCAGCGCTGGATCCTGAACAACGCGTACCGGCTGGGACCGAAGGAGCCGGTCGTCGAGGAAACCAAGCGCCTGATCGGCCTGCTGGACATGTTCCGGGACAAGGCGCCGGCATCGTACTACGCGCCCGAGTTGGCCAAGGCCGAGGAACTGGTCCGGGTCATCGTGACGACCTACCACCGCGAGGTCGGCGTCACGAAGGAACAGGCGACGATGGAGTTCACCCATCACCTGTACAACGAGTACCTGCGACTGTTCCCCGAGTCGCCCGAGTATGCGGCGATGACGCTGAACTACGCGATTCTGCTGGAGCAGTTGGGCAAGCACGCCGAGGCCGCCGAGCGGTACACGATCGTGGCGGATCTGCGGCCGGATCCCGAGGTCGCGCTGCAGGCCGCGCACGGTGCGGTTCGCTGCTACTACGAGCTGCTGGACGTGTCGAAGCAGCGCACGAAGTCCGAGGACACCCTGGATACCGAGCGGCGCGAGCTGCCCGAGTTCGAGCAGAAACTGGTCGCCGCGTCCGAGCGCTATCTGAAGATGGCGCCCCGGGACGCGCCCGACATCGTCCAGGCGCAGTTCGCCGCCTCGATGGTCCGGTACCAGTACAACCACTACGACGAGGCCGCGGCGGGCTTCCGGGCGATCATCGCCGAGCATCCGGACCACGTGAACGCACCGGACGCGGCGCGCCTGCTGCTGTCGTCGCTGGCGCTGTCGCGCAACATCAAGGGCCTGAACGAGGCCGCCGCGCTGGTGGGCGGAAACCCGAAGCTGATGCAGGGCGACGTCCCCGGGATCGTCCAGCGGATCAACGAGCAGAAGGATTTCAACCTGTGCTTCGAGCACGAGCAGCAGGGGCGCTACACGGTGGCCGCCGAGTGCTTCCTGGACTACGTGCGCCGGTTCCCGAACACGCCGCTGAAGGACCGCTCGCTGATCAATGCGGGCAACAACTTCTTCAAGGCGCGGCTGGTGGAACGGTCGCTGAAGGCGAACAGCCAGCTGGTCAACGAGATGCCCGGGTCGCCGCTGGCGGCACGCGCGTTGTACAACATCGCGGACACCTACCGGCGCCTGGCCGTCTATTCCGAGGCCGCGCGCATCTACGAGACGTTCGTCAGCCTGCAGCCGAAGCATGAACTGACCGAGGAGGCGTTGCGGTACGCGACGATCTTCCGGACCGGTCTGGGCGAGTACGACGCCGCGATCAAGGACCTGCGCAAGTACCTGCAGTTGTTCCCGAAGTCCCAGTACGCGGCCAGCGTCGCGTTCGACATCGGCAGCGCATACGAGAAGCAGGGCAAGCGCGACCTGGCGATCAAGGAGTACACCACCTGGCTGCAGAAGTACGGCAAGGCGGGGGGTGCCGACCTGTACCTGCGCGCGCATCTACGCCTGGCCCGGACCCACGAGGGGATCCGCGGGGGCGCGGCGAAGGCCCAGGAGTGGTTCCGGCGGACGGTGGCCGCGTTCGAGGGGCTGACCGACGAGGAGAAGGAGAAGGTCACCGCCGCGGGGCTGGCGGCCGCCGCCGAGGCGCGGTTCATGGAGGGCGAGGCGGCCCTGGCCGAGGTGCGCGCGGTCCAGTTGAAGCTGCCGGAAAAGGTGCTGGTCGAGGGCATCACGAAGAAGGTCGAACTGATCGCGAAGGCGATGGATCTGTTGACCAGCGTCGAGGGCTTCGGCCAGCCGAACTGGACGATTGCGGCGACGGCGCGCAAGGGCCAGGCGCTGCAGGAACTGGCGACCGCCATCGAGGAGTCGCCGGTGCCGGGCGGCCTGAACTCCGAACAGCGGATGTTCTACCGCCAGGGCATGGCGGACCGGGCCGCGCCGCTGATCGAGCGGGCCAAGGAGGCCTACCGGCGGTGCGTCGAGGTCGCGCGCGAATTGAAGTGGTATAACGAGTACTCCGCGGCGGCCGAGGAAGCGCTGCTGAGCCTGGATCCGGACTATCGCGTGCTGCCGGACATTCGCCCGACCCCGGGCGCGTACACCCTGAACCAGGCGCGTGCCACGCTGGTTCCCGAGCGGGATGGCCTGGAGGCGCCGAAGTGGACCGACGACGGCCTGGAGGGGCGGGTCCGGGCCGCGGCGCAGGCCGGGGACGCCACGCCCGAGGCCTTCTACAACATGGGGTCGTGGCTGATGGCTCGGCGTGACCTGGCCGGGGCCCGCTCGTGGTACGGCAAGGCGCTGGAGCGCAAGCCGGACTTCGTGGCTGCCGTGTCCCGCCTGGGGCTGGTGGCCCTGGCCGAGGGGCGCGAGTCCGAGGCGGTGGCGCAGTTCGATCGGGCGCTGGACCTGGACCCGGCGGACGCGGGCGCCAACACGTACTACGGCGCGAAGGCGCTGAACGCGAAGAACTTCGTCGAGGCGGTCAACCTGGCCCGCAAGGCGCTGGTGTCCGATCCCGACTCGATGGACGCCTACCAGATCCTGGCGGCGGCCTACCTCGAGATGGGATTGCTGGACGTGGGCATCCTGGTGGCGCGGAACGCGATCGGCATCTACCCGACGAACGGGCCGGTCCAGAATATGCTGGGTCTGATCTTCCTGAAGATGGGCGAGGTTCGCCAGGCAGTGCAACTGTTCCAGAAGGCGGCGAACGACGATCCGGACCTGTTCGACGCGCGGTTCAACCTGGGGGCCGTGACCCTCGGCTACATGGACTTCGCGACGGCGGCGACGCAGTTCGAGAAGGCGGTCGCGCTGAAGCCGGGCCACCGCGATGCGATGATGGGGCTTGCGGTCGCGAAGCGGGGCGCGGGCGATGCCGAGGCTGCCATGAAGATCCTGCGTGACCTCGCCGCCGACCCGAATGCGGCGGATCCGCACTTCAACATGTGCCTGGTGTACCAGGAAAACCTGGGAGACCAGGAAAAGGCGCTGGCGTCCTGCGAGACCTTCGCGCGGATCGCCGGGCCGCAGAGCCCGAGGGCGAAGGCCGTCCAGATGCGGATCAACGGCATTCGGGCGACGATCGAGGTGCTGAAGGAGTCGCGATAGCGACAGGGGAATGGGGCGGAGTCCAGGCGCCAGCGCGCAGCGTCGCCTGCCGCGCCTGTTGCTTTTTTGGCATCGCCGGGATTACGATCCCGCATGCGAGGTGTTAGCATGAACCACATCCTTCGAATCCTGCTGGTGACCGTGGTTGCGTGCCTTCTCGGTGCCCCTGCCTGGGCCCAGTCCGGCAAGGGCGACGGCAAGGAGACGCCCGTCAAGCAGATGGACTTCGAGGGGGACACCCTGGAGGGCGAGATCATGCGGCCGAACCAGGGCGTCGCCGAGGCCTTGCTGCTGGAGCAGCAGTCCAGCCTCATCAAGGTCCGGAAGGATTTTGTTGACGAGATCCTCAAGTCCGCGGAAGACCTGTAAACGGTCGCACCAGGGGGCGAGATGCAGAGCCAGACGCCGACAATTCGTATCGCGATCTATGACGGGGAGACCATCGTTCGCGAAGAGGTCTTCAACCGCAAGCTGATCCGCATTGGCAAAGCGGGCCAGAACCATCTCCAACTTGACGACGCCAACGTTTCCCGCGAGCACGTCCACATCGAGGCGGCCGAGTCCGGCCAGGTCCGCCTGATCGATATGGAAAGCACGAACGGGACGCTGGTCAATGGGAAGCGGGTGACCCAGGTCACGCTGCGTCCCGGCGACGAGATCGTGCTGGGCGGCACCAAGCTGGTGATCGACTTCGAGATGACCGCATCCGCGTTGGGCGAGGAATCCTTCCTTTCCGGCGAGATCGATCCCGCGCTGGCCTCGGGGAACTACGGTTTCGAGGCGAAGCTGCTTTGGGGCGAGCGCGTGCTGGGGTGGACGGTGTTCCCGGCCGGTGCCTCCGTGACGATGGGCGAGGCGCTGGGCAGCGACTTCTTCGTCCCCGAGAGCGTCCTGGGCGTTCCGCAGTTCACGCTGGCGACCCCGGCGGGGAACGACTACCTGTTGGATGTGTCCACGGTCAAGGCGGACGGCGAGTTCCTGGTCGAGGACAAGATCGTCCGGCTGCCCGAGATGGAGCGACGCGGCAAGGTCGAGCAGGGGCGCTTCGTGCGGTTGGATGGCAAGACGACCGCCCGGATGCGTTTCGGCGACTTCACGCTGCTGGCCGGCCGGTCCGCCATTCCCCGCAAGATCAAGGGTTCCTGGTGGAAGCGCTACAACATGCGCGACCATGTGTACCTGATGATCTCGCTGATCCTGCACCTGCTGTTCATGGTGCTGGTGACGCTGGTCCCCGAGGAACAATTGAAGACCGTGCGCGATCCGTACGAGCGCAACAGCCAGGCCATGAAGAAGATCCAGGTGGCCGTGCTGGAGCGCAAGATCGAAGAGGACAAGAAGCGCGAGGAGGACGAGGTTCGCAAGCGCCTGGACGAGGCGACCCAGCGGGCCGAGGGCTCCTCGCTGTCCATCGCGCCCCGGAACGACAAGGAGATGACCTCGAAGCTGGTCACGCCGGACGTCCAGGAGCGCAACCGGCAGGTGGCCGACACCGCGCTGACCCGCGTCATGGGCAATCAGGCGGCGCTGCTGGATCGCGTGCTGGAGGCGGCGGGACCCGGATTGGGCGGCGGCACGATGGGCATTCGGACCATCGGTGATCGGGGGCTGGACGCCGAATTGGCGATGGGGCTGGACGCCTTCGGCGGAACCTTGGGGGCCGGCGGTGGCGGATTCGCGGGCACGGGCGCCTGGGGAGGCGGCTCGGACTTCGGCCCGGCCGATCTGCGCGGCATCGCGGGTCTGGGCAAGGACGAGGCCGAAGGTGCCGCGTCGAGGGTGCGCTTCAAGGGTGCGGGAGACCCGCGGGTCGTGACCGGGCCGGTGTCCGTCGAGGGCGAGCTGGATCGCGAGACGGTCCGCCGGTACATCCAGTCGAAGCTTGACCAGATCCGCTTCTGCTACCAGAAGGAGGTCCAGGGCAACCCGGACCTCGCCGGCCAGGTGAAGGCCGAGTGGGTGATCCTGCCGACGGGCAACGTCGCCCAGGTCCGGATTTCCCAGTCCTCGCTGGGCAGCAATGCGGTCGAGTCCTGCGTGATCAGCCGCATCCAGACGTGGCGCTTCCCGTCCCCGAAGGGCGGCGGCACCGTCCGGGTCTCCTACCCGTTCATCTTCAAGGTCACGAGATAGGCCTTCCCAGGCCCGTGGAGGTTGGCATGCGAACGGTGTTGGTCGTGATGGCGGCCGTCCTGGCCGTGGGCTGTTCGAAGGCTCGGACCGAGTCGATCGCGCTGGTCAACAAGGGGATTCGAGCCTATCAGGTCAACGAACTGGAGCAGGCCATCACGCTGTTCTCCGCGGCGGTCGCCAAGAACCCGAAGAACGCCCAGGCGCACTTCCAGTTGGGAATGATCTACCTGTACGACAAGAAGTCCGAGGACCAGGCCGAGCGCAAGCGCTTCCTGGACGCCGCGGAAGCCGCGCTGACGACGGCGCTGAAGCTGGACCCCAAGGACCCGGACGTTCTGTTCCAACTGGGACGGCTTGCGCTGATCCGGGACGAGATTGACAAGGGTCTGGCCCGGTTCCAGGAGGTGGTGCAGGTCGCGCCCGACCACGCGGCCGCCTCCTACTGGGCGGGGTACTGCATGGAGAAGAAGGGCAAATTGGTCGAGGCCGACGACCTGTATCGGCGTGCGATCGCCGCGGATCCGACGTACGCGCGGACCTTCGCCGCCCTGGGGATGCTGTACCTGAACCAGGGGGCGGACGCTGCCGCCAGGGCCGTGTTGCTGGAAGGGGCTCGCATCAATCCGGATGATCCGGCGACGCACCACAACCTGGGCCTGGCCCATCTGACCCTGGGGGAGGTGGACGACGCGATCCAGCACCTGACCCGCAGTCTGGAACTGGATCCGGACGACGGCATGGCCGCGTTCAATCTGGCGAATGCCCTGGTTCGCAAGCAGCGCTACAAGGAAGCGTCGTTCTACCTGAAGAAGTTCATCGTCAATCCGGACGTCCAGAAGAGCGATGCCATCGAGCCCGCCCGCCTGTTGCTGAATACCCTTCAGGTCGTGATCACCGAGCAGGCCGCGGCCGCGGGACTGTAGTCCGGACGGCCCAGGTCCCCCCCCCCGGATTCCAGACGTCGGACCGTCGTGGTTGCGCGCGGGCGTGGGGCGTCCGGGGGCGTCAGGTCACGCGCTCGCCGGCCAGCCACACGGCGTCGGGTCGGGCCGCCAGGGGGACGCCCTCGAACGGACTCCAGCCGCACCGCGTCCGCAAGTCGGCTGCGGAAGGGGTCCATGTGGCGTCCGGATCCCACAGGAACAGGTCGGCATCGAACCCGGGGGCGACCTGTCCCTTGGTGGCCAGTCGCAGCAGGGCCGCCGGGGCGGTGGACAAGGCGTCCACGGCACGGGCCATCGACAGCTCGCCAGCGCGGACCAGCGCCAGTGTCGAGGCGACCATGGTGTCCAGACCCGGAACGCCCGAGGGCGCGACGGGGTAGGGCTGGGCCTTCTCGGCAAGGGTATGGGGCGCATGGTCGGTGGCGACGGCGGCGACGCGGCCGTCGGCGAGCGCGGCTCGCAGCGCCTCGCGATCCCGGGAGGAGCGCACCGGTGGGTTGACCTTCAGCAGGTTGCCCTGGCGTGCGGTGTCCTCGGCCGTGAACCACAGGTGGTGGGGAGCCGCCTCGCCGGTGATGCCCCGGGCCGGGTCCAGCAGCGGGACCTCGTCGGCGCACGACAGATGGGCGATGTGCAGTCGCCGGCCGGGCAGGGCCAGTGAGGCCACGGTCCGGGCGCCCGCCAGGGCGGCCTGGGCAGGTCGCAGGATGTGGTGGTCCGCGGCGGTGGGAGTGCCCTCGAAGGCGGCCTTGGCGTCCCGCAGCAGCGCCTCGGTTTCGGCATGGAACACGAACAGGAGGTCCAGCCGGTCCAGCGCCCGCGCGAGGGCCGCGTCCCCGGACAGCATGTCGCCGGTAGTGGCGCCCAGGAACACCTTGACGCCGGCAAGGGCCGGGTGCCCGACGACTCGCGCGATCTGGTCCACGTTGTCGCTGCCCAGGCCCATGTAGAACAGCACGTTGCACCGGGCCCGCTCGCGTGCCCGAGCGACCTTCTGCTGGAAGCTGTCGGCGTCCAGGGTCGGGGGCCGGGTGTTGGGCATGTCGGCGACGGTCGTGACCCCGCCGGCGATGGCGGCCGCCGTTCCCGAGGCCAGATCCTCCTTGTGCTCCAGGCCCGGATCGCGCAGGTGGACGTGCATGTCGATGGCCCCGGGCAGCAGCCATCGGCCTCGGCAGTCGAGTTCGTGGGTGGCGGCCTGGTCAATCCGGTCGTCGATCCGGACGATGCGGCCTTCGCGAACCGCGACCGATCCGATTCGTTCGCGGGCACCGTCCAGGATGCGGGCCTCCTTGAACACCAGATCGTGCATCGGGGGCTCCTTGCGGGTTCGCCGGGCAGAGTGTAGCCGATGCGGGAGTCGGTCCCAAGTCCGTGATTCCGCATGACGAAAAATTCATGTTCTCCCCGCTCTTGATGGTTGACATTACGTCGTCGAACAAGGAACATTCACTCGTTTCGTCGGGACACAGGCGTGCCCCGTCCGTCCAGGGATTTGATGGAGTGGGAAATGAAGCGAATCTTGAGTGTTGCCTGCGGGCTGATGCTGGTGGCGGGCGTGTACGCCTGCGAGAGTTCCGACAGCGAAGCGGACGTCATCGGCGGCGACGTGATCCTGCCGGACAGCACCGGGTACGACCCCGGCGTGCAGACCGACAACGGTCGCGACCCC
>JARKOL010000016.1 GCA_029975745.1 Myxococcota bacterium
CGCAGGCCGGGCACCCGACAGAACATCGACCCGAAGTCCATGGTAAATGGGTCTACCCGAAAACAGCCCTCGATGACCGATCCAGGCCGTCGAGAGCTCTCGATCGCAGGGTGCCTGGGGGCCAGGGCCTCATAGGCACCCCGAATACGTCCCCAGCATCGACCCAGACGAAGTACCGCTGACCCAGGCGGTGGATTACGGGCGGTGCGGCAGCCTTGACAGGCGCGCCATCCTGTCGGAACCTGCCCGTCGGTTGTCTTTCTTGGAGGAGGAACATGAAGGTCCGGATCCTGACCCTGATCGCGTTCGCGGCGCTGGCGACGGCCGGTTGCTGCAAGTCCAAGGTCGAACCCGTCGCCGCGACGCCGGCCGCCGAGCCTCAGGCCGCGGCTCCCCAGGCCGCCGCGGCCCCAACCCAGGAGGATCCTGCCGTGCAGACGACCGAATCCGGTCTCCAGTTCGTGGACATCCAGGTCGGTGAAGGCGCCGTGCCCCAGGCCGGTCAGACCGTGGTCGTGCACTACACGGGTTGGCTGACCGACGGCAAGCAGTTCGACAGCTCGCACAAGCGCAACGAGCCTTTCCGCTTCACGCTGGGGCGTGGCCAGGTCATTCGCGGCTGGGACGAGGGCCTCTCGACCATGAAGGTCGGCGGCAAGCGCAAGCTGACGATTCCGCCCGATCTGGGCTACGGGCCGCGCGGTGCCGGCGGCGTGATTCCCCCGAACGCCACGCTGGTCTTCGAGGTGGAACTGCTGGGCGTCGAGTAGGCCTTCCAGGGTTGTCGTCTTCCGGGAAACGCCCCCTCGGCGCGGGCGTCACATCCCGGGCGGCGGCACGTCGGTGGCGTCGTCGGGCGTGTCGGCCCGGTCATCGGCCGGCGTCGGTTCCGCCGCCTCCCCCTCCCGAATCGGAGTCGCCCTCGCCATGGCGAAGTAGGCGCTCTCCTCGTTCAGGGGTTCGACCTTCCAGGACGTGATGTCGGTGAATCCCGGGACGCCCTTCTTTCGCAGGGCCTCGGTCTCGCGGTTCAGCGCCGAGCGCAGCCCGGAAACCCGCCCCGCCTGGGTCAGCGCGAAGAAGGTGTTGCCTCGGTTGATCGTCTCCAGGTAGGGCGCCAGCTGGTTCTGCTTCATCAGCGGCTTGATCTCGCTGTGCGTGTAGTAGGTTTCGCCACGCCACGTGATCAGCCAGGCCACGACGTCCTCGCGGCACACGCGCTTGCCGGTCGCTCCCAGCGCCTCGGGGATGAACCCCAACCCGACCTTGGACAGAATCGGCGTGTAGGCGTCCTCGACCTCGGGCGGGTTGCGCACCAGTTCGCAACGCTGGAAGTAGTCCTCGAAAAGGTACTTGACGCTCCAGGACGGCGTCAGCATCGGCATGTACCAGTTCAGGCACCAGTAGGCCAGGACCAGCGCGGACCCCCACAACCCCAGTACCCCGAATCTTCGGATGCCCGGCGGGAACGCCATCGCCAGCAGCGCCACGGCGGCGACCACCAGGAAGCCCGTCAGGAACGTCTCGTACTGCAGCGGCTCGGCCTTGAGCAGCTTGTGGATCACCGGCGACGTGTGCTCGTAGTAGGTCGATTCCGCCCACGTCTTCTGGGTGTTCGGCCCCACCGGCGCATCCGGGTCGGTCGGCGCGTGCTGCGGCCACTCGCGGTCGTACTTGTACGTGAACATGTTGCGGAACGACTGGGGGTCGGAGCGGATCAGCAACCCCAGCCCCAGCAGGATGCCCACGCCCGCCAGGACCAGCACGCGCGGCACCCAGGTCCGGTCTTCCAGGAATTCGCCCAGCAGGATGCCGATCAGCATCGCGGTCGGGGGCAGTGCCGGGAAGATGTAGTGGTGGAACGTGGTCGCCGACAGCGTGAACAGCGCGTACGCGAAGAACGCCCAGATGTACAGGAACAGTTTCGCCCGGGAGGGTCCGGTCGCGTCGCGCAGTCGCAGGCGCGCCAGTCCCCAGAACAGCAGGGGCACCAGGGCGAACCAGGGGAACATGCCGATCGACAGCCACTTCAGCAGGTGTTCGAACGTGCCCGAGTCCAGGGCATGCACGCCGGCGCCCAGTCGATTGAAGTGGTCATGCACCAGGAAGCGGTTGTAGAACCCCTGGCCATGCTTCGCGAACATGCCCAGGTACCACGGCAGCATCACCAGGCAAAGCACCAGGACGCCGCGTCCGACCTCAAGCCGCTTCAGCGCTCGCCATTCGCCGCTCATCACCAGGTACAGTCCCAGCAGCGCGCCCGGCAGCATGAAGCCCAGCAGGCCCTTGCCCAGCGTCGATAGGCCCAGGAACGCGTACGCGGTCCACAGCAGGAACCGCCGCATCCAGAAGTCCTTGCGCTCGTCGGTGAAGAGGGTGCCGGCCTTGTATTCGCGCCACATCGGCACCGCGATCAGCGCCAGCAGCCCCGCGGTCGCCAGGAAGTACAGCACCGCGTGGAACAGCCCGGTCTTCTGGATGACCAGCCAGGTGCGCATGACCGCGTTGAAGCGGGCATAGTCGCCCTCGGGAGACAGGTCCAGCGCGATGATCACGAACTGGGGCACGGCCAGCAACAGGAAGAAGCCGACGGACGCCAGTCCCCAGCCCAGGAAGCCCCGGTTCGTCGGGGTGTAGCGCGGTCCGAAGTAGGCCAGCAGGAAGAACATCAGTCCGATCGTCAGGGTGCCTACGAACGGCATGTCGGTGATGGCCTGGCGCGACAGGAAGAAGTACAGCGGCGACGTCATCAGCACGCCGGCGGCCAGCAGGCCGGTCCGTCGTCCGAAGACCCGCGAGACCCCGATGTAACTCATGAAGACGCCCAGCGTGCCCAGGATCGCCCAGGGCAGACGGATCGCCCAGTCCCCGAAGCCG